>PHAT01000002.1:0-300000 GCA_002840435.1 Deltaproteobacteria bacterium HGW-Deltaproteobacteria-6 | reverse complement strand
ATCCTGCCGTTCGTTGCCCCCGGCAACAACAGCCGCTACTTTTGTCAAATCATATTTTTCGACAATCTGCTTCCGGACATACGCTATATCATCCTGCGGCACAACCAGAACGATTTCTGAAATAACATCCGATTTCTGAAACACACGGATCGTATGAACCAGAACAGGCAGCGAATCCAGAAGAAGATATTGTTTGGCGATACCGCCGCCCAATCTTCTGCCTGAACCGCCCGCGGGAATAATGGCTGCTGTTTTCATAATTCATCTTCACAAAAAAACGGGTCCGGAAAATTATTTTCCCGGGCCCGTTCGCCAAAGATATTTCTTTCCGGCAAAAAAAGATAACATGAATCCATGATATTAACTGTTACTTTTCTTTTCGGCGGCTTCTTTCAACTCCGTGAAAATCATCCGGCCGGCTGTCGTTTGCAGCACGCTTGTTACGACAACGTCAACATTCATGTTAATCATTTTCTGCGCGCTATCCACGATAATCATGGTTCCGTCATCCAGGTAACCGACACCCTGCCCCTGCTCCTTACCTTCCCGGATGATTTTGACCAGCATCTGCTCTCCGGGCAATACGACCGGCTTCATCGCATTGGCCAGTTCGTTGACATTCAGTACCCGCACGCCCTGCAATTCTGCAACTTTGTTCAGGTTATAATCGTTGGTCATGAGCTTGGCGTTTAATTTCTGGGCCAAAGCCACCAGTTTGCCGTCCACGCCTTTTATTTTCGGAAAATCCTGTTCGATGATTTCAATGTTGATAGTGGAACTTTTCTGCATGCGGTTGAGGACGTCCAAACCCCGCCTGCCCCGGGAACGCTTCATCGAATCAGAAGAATCCGCAATGAATTGAAGTTCATTGAGTACAAAACGCGGAACAATCAATTCTCCATCCATGAAACCCGTATCGCAAATGTCCGCGATTCTGCCATCAATAATCACACTGGTATCCAGCAGGCGATGATCCGCGGCATTTTTGCCCTCGGCAGCGCGAAAATTGATTTCCTCAACCTTTTTGGATCCCAGAACAAGCCCCAGATAGCCCAGAATACCCGTCAGCAGCAGATATATCCAGGGAACAACCTGCTGATTTTGAGTAATTTTGATTACCATGTTCAGGCCAAAGCCGAGAATCAGCGCAATCAGCAATCCGACAACCATGCCGACAACACCGCCCGCGATGACTCTCAGGGAAAGCTTGCGGATGTCCTGTTCAACTTTGATGACCAGCAGCGCAACGACTAAACCTATTATAAAGCCGATAATTGCCTGAAAAACAGCATATGAACTCGTCGTTGCCATCATGTGATAGGCGATAAAATAGCCGCTAACCGAACAGGCTAAAACTAATAATGCTCTTACGATCAACTACCTCACCCCCTTTCCATAAAAATAAAGTTGATATTAAATATATAATATTAATAAATAATCATGATGATAAATCACAGATTAAACAGGGAGGTCATACTTTTCCCCCGATCAAGGAGAGCTGATCCGTCCTTTTCAGTTTTCAAAGAGCGCGAAATCAATGAATAAATTATAAATCGCTATTGAACCGTAAAAATCATCTGCAGATCACGCTCAACGTTGGCTTCCTGCGCGTTCGTGGCGACAGATATTTCTTTAACCAGCAGATTTTTTGCAGTATCCATCATTTTCCGCTCTCCGAAGGAGAGGTTCTTATCGCTTTTCAAGATAAATAAATCTCTCAAAACACTGGCAATTTCAAAAACAGATCCGGTTTTAATCTTCTCCAGATACTCCCGATAGCGCTTATTCCAGGTTTGCTTGTCGATGGTCACATCTTTATTGCGCAGAATTTCATAAACCTTGGGAATTTCCTTTTCCAGAATAACCTCGCGAAGCCCTACAGCCTTGGCTGAATTGGTCGGAATCATGATCTTCATTCCGTTCCCCATAATTTTCATCACATAAAAAGGCTGCTTCTTCCCCATTACCTCTCTATTTTCAATAGCTTCAATGACACCGACCCCTTGAGCCGGATATACGGCCAAATCCCCTACTTTAAACATTTGCTATACCCCTGCCTTTCTATAATAACGTAGCAGATTACCACTTTTCCTCTATATAGTCAATGATTAATACAATTTACTGAAATACTTCATGAATGCTATATATACGCCAACAAAATGGGTATCTAGGGCAGGTAGGAGAGCGGGTCCCGGGGTTTGCTTTTATAACGGATTTCAAAATTGATATAAGCGTCGCCTGCTTCGTCAATTTCCCCGACCAGGGCAATGACTTGGCCTTTTTTAACATTTTGATCCTGTTTTACGTATCTTTTTTTGAGATGTGTATAGACCGTCGCAAAATCATTGTCATGGCGAATAATGATGGTTTCGCCAAAAGACTTCAAGCTTGATTTCAGGCTTGTTGAATAAATAACGGTTCCGCCCGCGGCGGCTTTGACCTGAGTTCCCGCAGGACACACAATTTTAATCCAGCTATTGTTGTGGTATGTTTTGTTCGGTTGAATTCCAAAACGGGTTTTTACCGTTCCTTTAACCGGCCAGATAAATTTCCCCTTACCCGGTTTAATTTCATCTTTTTTTGAAATTACTGGTTGTTTTTCTTCAACTTTCAGCCCTTTCTTCTGACCCAGAGGCTGATGCGGCAACACTCCGGCCGAAACCGGCTTCTCCGGCGATGATTTTTTCGGCAATTTCGTCATTTCAGCCGGTTCGGAAGGCTTAGCCTGATCAAGCGGCTTCCGATCATTTAATCCGTCATCCCGTTTGGCGTCCAGGACGGCCTTTCCAGGAGAAACCATGACATCTTCAATCACCTGATCGGCATCAGGAATGAAGATGACAAACCCTTCTTTGATAATTGAAATATCAGTAATATTATTGGCTTCTGCTAAATCCTGCAAACTGATTGAATAGGCGCGGGCAATACGGTAGGCCGTCTCACCTTTTTTGACGATATGATAAACACCTTTTGCCGGACTTTTTTGCACGTCCGGGCCAGCGCAGGAAACCAGCAGAAACAAAGCAAAGATCATCGGAAGAACGCATGCCGGAAAATGTGAACGATGAATACCGGAGTCGCTGCGCCTGGCACCGGCACGCCGGATCATTCCTTCCATCCGCTCTCCCCGATCAGGCTGACAAACCGGCAGCCACCCAGATCTTCTTTTTTCAGTTCCGCCGGATTTTCTATTGAGCGGGTGAATTTATAAAGAGTTTGGACGTCGCGGCTGCCGACCGGAACAACCAGCCTGCCTCCGGGACTGAGTTGTTCGACCAGATACTGTGGAACCTGCGGGGCGGCGGCCGTTGTAATAATTGCGTCGAAAGGCGCTTCTTCTCTCCAGCCGTAAGAGCCGTCACCCACACGAATGGCAACATTATAGCAGTCGAGCCGGTCCAGTATCTTTCGCGCACGGGTGGCAAGTGCGGCCACACGTTCGATAGAAAAAACCCGGTCCGCCAGCTTTGCTAAAATTGCTGTCTGGTAACCTGATCCGGTACCAATTTCCAGAACACGCTCCCGCCCTTTTAACTCCAGAGCCTGTGTCATTAAGGCAACAATATAGGGTTGCGAGATGGTTTGTTTTTCTCCAATAGGCAGCGGGTTGTCGCTGTAGGCCTGATCGATTAAACCTTCATCCACAAAAAGATGACGTGGAACGGTTTCCATCACTTTCAAAACACGGGCATCGCTTATTTGCCGCGCGCGAATCTGAGTCTCCACCATCCGTGTGCGCTGTTTTTTGTATCTATCCATTAAATAGCCTGCATTTTTTTCTTCTTCGGAGGAATCCGGTATAATCGTTGAACTGTTTCATGTCTTCTGAGTCCCAGTGCTTCACGAGTCACAATCAGGTAATAATATTGAATTTCGGCTTTCTGACGCACCGCATTGAATTGATCGATAATTGAATTAATTTCTTCAAAAATTGACCGTTGATCATTGGCGTCCGGCAGATGGGAATCTGCATTTTGAACCAGTTGCAGTTGTTCGATCTTCTGCTCAATCTGCCGCTCAACCTTCGTTAACATTTCCAGTGCATCTTCTACGGCAAAACCGGCCCGGCTCAAAACAGCAGCTCTTTCCCGCAATAGTTCTTCACATAAACTTTCGTGTTGATTCTCTTTTCCCGGTACGATGGTTTGCATGCCGCATTCCTTACGGATAATACTTTCGGGGCATCTATCATTTAAGCGTTTAATTTTCAAGTTAAAAAGGCTTTTCCCTCCGCAGGGCGGCAATCTTTTTCCTTTACAGGTTGGAATTATTTCGCTAGATATTCACCCCAAAATAACACTTCTAAATGGATAAACTGGTATCTTCATGCACTCTGAAAACAAGTTTCCTATGTCGCTTGCAGTCCGTAACGCCTATACCCGGGGCGAAGAAGACGAAACCCTCCTTCCATTGGTCCTGGTCAACCGGCAAAACGACCCTCTGGGAAGAATCCATTCGGGTGATTCAGTCATTTTTTACAATATCCGCGGTGAACGCGAAATTGAATTGACCCGCAGCTTTACGGAAAAAACTTTCCGTGAATTCCCGGTTGATCAAAACCTCCCGGTTAACTTTGCGACCATGATCGAGTATCAGAAAGGATTAAACGTCGCAGTTGCTTTTCCGCCCCAGGGCGTTCTTTCCGATACGCTGAGCGACGTTATTGCAGAACATGGATTAACCCAGACTAAAATAACGGAAGCGGAAAAAGCCGTCCACGTCAGCTTTTTCTTCAACGGCAAGAAATCCGACCCGCTGCCGGGAGAAGAAAGAATCGTCATCCCGACGCGCAAGGATGTCAAACTGTTTGATGAAGCGCCGGAGATGTCCATTGAAGAAATAACACGTGCGGCTGTTGGAAAAATTAAAGATCCTCGCTGCAATTTTACGGTCGTGAATTTCCCGAATGTGGATGTTGTCGGCCACATTGAAAATGAATCGGCGGTGCTCCGGGCCATCCAGGCAGTGGACCGGCATGCAGGCCTCCTGATTGATGAAGCGCGGAAACAGAATGTGGCGGTCATCGTCACGGCCGACCACGGCACGGTGGAAAAATGGCTGTATCCGGACGGAGGCGTGGATACCGGACACACGGACAGCCCCGTACCGTTTATTCTGCTGCACCCGGATAAAACGCTGACCCTGAAGCCGGAAGGAGAGCTGACGGATATCGCTCCGACCATTCTGGATATTCTGGGTTTGCCCACGCCCGCTTCAATGACCGGTGCTTCACTGCTCAGACAGGACAAAAAATCATTCGTACCGGTCCCGCGTTTGTTGCTGATTATTCTCGACGGCTGGGGCTTTTGTGAAAACACAAAAGGCAACTTAATCGCCTGCGCCGCAACACCGGTAATGGACGCCTTACGGAAGAACCATACTTCGGCGCTGCTGGCCGCATCGGGCGTTGCCGTTGGATTACCTCCGAAAACGGTGGGTAATTCCGAAGCCGGGCATCTGCATATGGGCGCGGGCCGCCGGATTTATTCCGACCGCCTCAATATTGATCAGTCCATCGCCTGCGGCGATTTTCATCAAAACCAGGCCTTCATGAACGTAATGAACCTGGCGAAAAAAAACGGCACGGCCCTCCATCTGATGGGTATTGTCTCTTTTTTCAGTTCACATGGCTCCATTGAACATCTCTTTGCCTTAATGGAGATGGCCAGGAAGCAGGGCGTCCCGCGACTGTATATTCACGGCATGCTGGGGCGGCGCGGCGAACAGGCCCAAAGCGGCGCCAACTATATTCATCAGGTGGAAGAAAAATGTCTGTCGCTTGAGCTGGGTCAGGTGGTATCCGTCATCGGCCGCTACTGGTCCATGGATCGAGAAGACAACTGGGACCGGATTGAAAAAACTTACCGGATGCTGGTTTACGGGGAAGGAAACAAAATCTCCATAGAGTGAAATAAATGAAGGCAACATTTCATCAAACGCTCATCGAACTGGTCACAGGAGACATCACGGAGGAGCATACGGATGCCGTCGTCAATGCCGCGAACAGCCGTCTCGCGGGAGGCGCCGGCGTCGATGGCGCCATTCACCGCGCCGGCGGGCCGGCCATCATGGAGGAATGCCGCAAAATAGGAGGCTGTCCGACAGGCCATGCCGTCATCACAACAGGCGGCAACCTCAAGGCGCGATACGTCATTCACACGGTCGGGCCGATTTATCGGGGCGGCGGCCATGGCGAAGCAGAGCTGCTGGCGTCGGCATACACAAGCAGTCTGAAGCTGGCCGTAAAGTATGGCTTGCAAAGCGTTTCTTTTCCGGCTATAAGCTGCGGCATTTATGGTTATCCAACGCAGGAAGCCGCTCATCTGGCGCTCGCTTCCTGCATGGAATTTGCCCGGAAGCACACGGAGATTCAACTCATCCGCCACGTTTTATTTGATCAACGAATCTATGACATTTTTACTCAGGAATTTGGTAAATTAATTCAGCTTTAAAAGATGCGGTGCGCCATGGAAGCAAAACCAACCTACGCAGAACTTGAACAAAAAAACGCTGAGCTATCCAGAAGACTGCACGAGCAGTTTGAGATCGAAAATCAATACCGCAATCTTGTCGATTCCACCAGCGACTCGCTTTATCTTGTTGACGCCGACTGCCGCTATCTTTTCATGAACAACAACCACATGCAGCGTTTAAATATATCGAAAACAAGAATCACGGGGCTTTCTTACAAAGATTTTCATTCGCCTGAGCAATACGCCAAATTTGAAGCTGAGGTTAAAATGGTCTATGAAACGGGCGTCTCGACTCATGACGAACATCAAAGTTCCCGGGACGGCGGATATTTTCTGCGTACCTTCAGTCCCGTGAGAGATTCAGCCAACCCGGAGAAAATCATCGCCGTATCGGTTGTGTCCAAGGATATTACCAAAAGAAGAGAAGTGGAAGAAGCGCTTCAGAAATCCGAGGAAAAATACCGCCAGCTCATTGAACATTCCAGCGAAGCCATTTTCATTATCATCGATGGAACCATCAACTTTGCCAACAATCGCATCGAAAAAATGCTCGGTTATCCCGCGGCCGATCTCCAGTTTATTCCTTTTCTCGACCTGGTGATTTCTGAAGACCGGGACATGGTATCCGAGCGTCAAAAAGCCATTCTCCAGGGCAATGACTCGGCAGCCAGTCATATTTTCCGCGTGGTGAACAAGGAAGGATCAACCCTTTGGGTCGAAACCAACAGCGTGATGATCCTGTGGGATAATTTCCCCGCGACTTTAAACTTCATGCGCGATATTACCAAACAGAAAAGAACCGAAACAAAACTGCTGCAGGCGCAAAAAATGGAATCCATCGGCACGCTGGCCGGCGGGATTGCCCATGATTTTAATAATCTGCTGATGGGTATTCAGGGACACGCTTCTCTGACCCTGCTGAAACTTGATAAAGACGCTCCTCACTATGAGCATATCAAGACGATCGAAACCCTGGTCATGAGCGGCGCCAACCTGACCAAACAACTGCTCGGCTTCGCCCGCGGCGGCAAATATGAAGTCAAAAGAGTGGATTTGAACGCTCTGATTGACAAAACATCCCAAACCATCGGCCGCACCAAAAAAGAAATAAGAATTCATCGTTACTTCAAAGACAAACTCTGGCCTACGGATGTCGACCAGGGGCAGATCGAACAGGTTCTCCTGAACCTTTTTGTCAACGCCTGGCAGGCGATGCCTGGCGGCGGGGATCTTTATATCGAAACGACGAATATTACGCTGGACGAGAATCGTTTCACGCATCACAACGGCAAAGCCGGCCGCTATGTCAAAATTTCCGTCACCGACACAGGCGTCGGCATGGATGAGAAAACCAGGGAAAGAATTTTTGAACCGTTCTTTACAACCAAGGAGATGGGTCGCGGCACCGGCCTCGGTCTGGCATCCGTTTACGGCATCATTAAAAATCATAACGGCTTCATTAATGTCTATTCGGAAAAAGGTCAGGGGTCGACGTTTAACATTTACCTTCCCGTCTCCGATAAAAAAGATGAAAAAGGAAAATATCCGGAAGCCGAAATCGCAATCCAGATGTCGCCCTGCACGGAGACCATCCTGCTGGTTGACGATGAAGCCATCATTCTGGAAGTAGCCGGCGATATGCTCAAATCATTAGGTTATACCGTCATCACCGCTCAGGACGGTCCGAAGGTGGTCGATTTATACAAAGAGCAACAGGACCAGATTGATCTGGTGATTCTGGATATGGTGATGCCGGATATGAACGGCGGAGAAATTTTCGACGAAATCAAAAAAATCAATCCGCAGGCCAAAGTCTTATTGTCCAGCGGTTACAGTCTGAACGGCAAGGCCAGCAAAATCATCGCACGCGGCTGTGACGGTTTCATTCAGAAGCCTTTCACCATTGGCGATATTTCCAGGCAATTACGAATGATTCTCAGCCAGCAGCCCCAGCAGCAGACCCTGAAAAAATCCACGCAAATCCCTCTGCCGATTTTTGATTTACCTTGATCCGCCACTCAAATTGTGTCACATCAAGACCATGAGAAGAAGATATTCAAAGAGGCAATTACAATCCATCGGCGACATATTGCTGCCCGCCTTGAAAAAAAGAGGCCTGGCCGCCAGACCGGAAGAAAGCGCTCTGTTTAAACTCTGGCCGAAAGCGGTTGGAGAGCGGATTGCCGCGCAAACAAAGCCGGACGGCTGGCGCGAAGGAACCCTGTTTGTAAAAGCCGCTTCTTCCGTCTGGGTGCAACAGCTTCACTTCATGAAAGAAGACATCCGGCAAAAGATAAATGAGCTTTCCGGAAAACAGACCGTGCAGGAAATCATGTTTACCACCGGATACAGCCCGGCATCCAAAAACACCGGATCCGGCGCCGTGGAAACAGGAAAGATTGTTCTCCGGGACGGGGATAAAAAAATGATCGCCGAATGCACGGAAACGCTGGCTGACCGGGAATTGGCCGAAATCGTAAAAAGGGTGATGAAAAAGGAAATCAGCCGCCGCAGGCTTCAGGAGGCAAAGCCAGTTCGCTGAAAATATTTTTCATGGCCTGCGTGTATTTTTTAGCTTCTTCATAAATAAAAAGTGGCGGCTCTATTTTCAGTTCTTCGCGTGAACCGCTCCGCCCCTCCACCAGAACAAACTTCGCATCCGATGCGGCATCCGAAAATACCAGCTTCATTCTTTTGGGTTCAATATCCTGCTTGCGAAACAAACTGATCAACTCCGTAAGCCTGGTTGCCGGATAAATCGTAAACACCCGCCCTTTTGGTTTGAGCGCGTATCGGGCCGCCGCAAGAAAGTGGCCGAGTGAACCGCTGATTTCATGACGGGCGATGGCTTTCTCCGGCAAGGGATTAATCCGTCCGGAATTGATTTTGCGGTAGGGAGGGTTAAAAACGATATGATCAAAGACATGGGGCTGGTAGATTTTTTTAATGTCCCGTGCATCCCCTTTGTCAATCACCACGCGACGGTCCAGACCGTTTTGTTCAACATTTTTCTGCGCAAGCCAGGCGAGGCCATCCTGAACCTCCAGACCATGCCAGCGCGACTGCCCGTAACGCCTGGCCAGCACCAGCGCAATGATGCCATTGCCACAGCCCAGATCCAGATTGACGGTACGGGATTTCAGAGACACAAAGTGCGCCAGAATGAGCGAGTCCAGATTAAACCGGTAGCCGCGTTTGCTCTGGCGGATCTTTAAGCTGCCATCCAGAATTTCATCAACCGTTTCTTCATCCGTCATGGCATCACTCCCGTCGCAGCAGGCATCTTTTCCCGGAGGCTGTTTGAAAAACCGGCGCTGCTTCAATGGTGCAAATAAACTATTTGATCAGCAGAAAATACAGTTCGCCTTTTTCTTTCAGACTTCCCGCAGTGGCCTGCGCCTGGGGGCCGAAGCCGCAGAAAAGATCGACGCGCCCCGGGCCTTTGATCGCCGACCCTTTATCCTGATTTAAAACAAAGCGTGAAAAATCGACACGCGAGGCAACGTTATAATCCTCATCCAGCACCGGTTTGCGCAATCGGATAAACGCCAGCGCGCCTTGGGGAAAATAAGCCGGATCGGTGGCAATCGACCGGTCAGGCGTCACCGGCTGCCCCAGCGAACCGACCGGCTCGCGGTCCACAAACCGGAAGAAAATATAGCGCTCATTGTGGCTGAGAATATCAAAGATTTCCTTTTCACTTTTGCTTTTCAGCCAGGTTTTGAAACCCTGATAGGTGGTATCGGTTTTATCGATTTTGTTCTGGTTCAGCATGTTTTGCGTTACGGAACTGAACGGACGGCCGTTATTCTGGGCGTAGCTGACCGTTAACATTTTTCCGTCTTCCAGCTTTATTTTTCCCGAACCCTGGATGTGCAGAGAATTCAATTCGACCGCATCGGACACCCAGATGAGTTCAAGCCCCTTATCCTTCAGCACACCGTCAACGTCGATTTCACGGCGCGTATAATAGGGAACGGTCCGGCCGTTTTCCTTCCGGCTGATCCTGGTATCGTTTTTGGATATTCTTTCCATGACGATGTCCGGCGGCGGCCGGTAGAGCGGGTATTTATACTTGTCCGTCCGGGTCAGCGATCCTTCCAGGAGGGGTTCATAATAACCGGTGAACAAAACAGCGCCGTCGCCGTTCACACCCGCCGCGCGCAGCACGAGAAAATCATCGGCAATCCGTTTCTTTTTCTGTTCCGGGCTTGCATTGGATTGAAGAATTTCGCGGAAAGTGATCAGTGTTTTTTTCATCTGCTTCGTGTCAACCAGCCGGTCCGTCACCTTGAACAACTGATTTCGGCCGGCGCCGTCGTAATAGCTCAAGCTGCGGTCAATGGCCAGAAGGAGCGGCGCCGTATCCAGATCATCATCAAAGTTCAATTGTTTCGCGGACACTTCCGCAAGCGCGCGCTCCGGCGTCGTTACCGGCAAAACCACGGCTTTTCGCGCGCAGCCGGCTAAAGCAAGCATGACGATCAGCGTCAGGAGAAAAATTTTCAATCCATTTTTCATAGTTCGATAATCATCGCGACTTCATCGCAGTAATCGGGGTATTTGGAACAGCGGAAACAATCCGACCAGATTTTTTCCGGCAGCGTGGAACGGTCCACTTCCTTGAAATTGAGCCTGGCGAAGAATTCTTTCTTATAGGTGAGTGAAAATATTCGAAACAGCTCCAGCGTAATGGCTTCGGAAATGCAAAATTCAACCAGTTTTCTGCCGATCCCTTTTTTCCGGTAGGCGTCATCCACGTAAAGAGAGCGGATTTCCGCCAGATTCTCCCAGATGATATTCATCGCGCAGATTCCGACGATATTCTGTTCATCCTCATCGTAATAAACAATAAAGTCCCGCACGGAATTATAGATATCCATCAAAGACCTGGGCAGCATTTCACCTTTCCCCGCCGATTGATTAATTAAACGGTGAATGGTCTTGACGTCACCGATGCGCGCTTTTCTCAGCATGATTGCTCCTTTCTGCATCAGCCGCAACACGCGCCGCTCCGGCGGCGGCAAGCATCGCGCGGGCGTGTTCTCTCGCGGTGTCCGTCACATCCACGCCGCCCAGCATCCGGCTGATCTCTTCTATTTTCTGTTCGTCATCGATCTTCTCCACCACCGTGGAGGTACGGCCGCAGGCCACCTGTTTGCTGACCCGCAAATGCGGTCCTCCGAAGCTGGCGATCTGCGGCAGATGCGTGATGCAAATAACCTGATGATGGGCCGATACTTCCTTTAATTTGCGTCCGACGATTTCCGCCGTGGCGCCGCCGATGCCCGAATCCACTTCATCAAACACAACCGTGTCCACCGATCCGGTCCGTGACAGAACATTTTTAAGCGCCAGCACGATGCGTGACAGCTCGCCGCCGGACGCGATTTTGTTCAGGGGTTTCGGCGTTTCTCCGGCGTTTGCGGCCAGATAAAATTCCAGATCATCGCCGCCTTTCGGGCCGTAAGTATTCTCCGCTTCCGAACAGCGTTTCAGAAACTCCACAAAAAAGCAGGCATGCGGCATATTCAAGCCCTGTATTTCCGCATCGACCGCTTTTTTCAGCAAACCGGCCGCCCGCAATCTCAGTTTGGAAAGCGCCAGCGCTTTTTCCCGCAAACCGGCCGCAACGGCGTCTTTTTCTTTCGTGAGATTTTCCAGCTCCTGGGCCACCCCGGAAACACGTTTAAGCTCTTCCTCCATATCCCGTTTGCGGTTGAGCAAAGTGTCCATTGTCCCGCCGTGTTTGCGTTTGAGCCGGTTGATGGCATCCAGCCGCTCGTCAATCAGGGCCAGCCGTTCGGGATCAAAAATCAGTTTCTTCGTGTAATCGCGCAACGTCAGCGCCGCTTCCTGCAAAACAACGTAGCTGCCTTCCACATCGGACGGCTGAAGATTCAATCCCGGATCAATCTTCCGGATCTCTTTGATCTGCGTCAGGACTTCCTTGAGCTGATCATTGATGCAGCCGTTATCGGCGTAAAGCAGCGCGTAAGCCCGGTTGCCCCAGTCCGCAAGCTTCTGCACGCTGGCCAGCACTTTCTTTTCATCGGAAAGCGCCGCGTCCTCACCCGCGAGGGGATTGAGGTCGTTTATTTCTTTGAGCTGAAACTGGATCAGATCGATTTTTTCCGCACGATGACGGCGCAGATTATCCAGCTTTTCCATCCGGTCGCAGAGCTCGCGATACCGCAGATAAACGGCTTCAAACGCCCCGCGGGCAGAAAGGCAGCCGCCGAATTCATCGAGAATGTCGATATGATTTTCGGCTGAGAGGATCATCTGATGTTCATGCTGCCCGCAGATGTTGATCAGCGATTCACTGATCGCGGCCAGATTCGCAAGCGTCGCCATCTGCCCGTTGATTTGCGCCCTGTTTTTACCGGTTCGCGAAATCACCCGCCGGATGACAAGTTCCTCACCCGCTCCAAACCCCATCCCGGCCAGTTTTTCCTGAAGCGCCGGATTGTTTCTGATGTTAAACAGCGCTTCCACGGTGGCGGTGTCCGTCTGTGTGCGAATCATCTCCGCCGTGGCCCGGTCCCCCAAAAGCAGGCTGACAGCGCCGATCAAAATAGATTTTCCGGCGCCGGTTTCTCCCGAAATAATATTCAAACCTTCATCAAAAGAGACATGAAGTTCGTCAATGATGGCAAAGTTGGTAATGCTCAGTTCATGAAGCATTTTTTCTTTTTCCAGTGCCTGTTGGCAGACTGCCCCAACCCAGTTTGGAACGCAATATTTCTCCGTAACTCCGGTGCGGCGAAAGAACCAGTCTTGTATAATATTTTGATTTTCGTATGGTCATGATATCGCCGGAGCTGATCCGGTAGGACTCCTGTCCGTCCAGCGTCACGGTCGCGCCGCTTTCTTTCGACCACATGGTAATCTGCAAATCGGAAGTTTCGGGGAAGATAATCGGCCGGTTCGTCAGCGTATGGGGACAGATCGGGTTAATAATGATCAATTCCTTGCCGGGAAAAACAATCGGACCGCCGGCGGAAAGCGAATAAGCCGTCGAACCGGTGGGTGTGGAGATAATCAGGCCGTCGGACTTATACGTCGCAAGATACTGGTTATTGATGGACGTTTCCAGTTCCACAATGCGGGAGAGATTACCGCGGTTGATCACCACGTCATTTAAGACAATGCCCGAACCGATGATTTTATTGCCCCTGCGGATTTTTACATCCAACATCATCCTTTTTTCGGTCAGAAAATCGCCTTTAAGAATCAATTCCAGCGCCGCGTATGTTTCGTTCAGGTTGACTTCCGTCAGATAACCGAACGTCCCCATGTTGATGCCGACGATGGGCACATTTTGCTGAGCGACGTAGCGGGCCGTGCGCAGCATGGTGCCGTCTCCGCCAAGCACGGCGATCAAATCCACCCGGGACGCCAGATCTTCGATTTTGAAGCCGCCGCTTTTGCCGATGGCGGCGGCGATGTTCGCTTCGAGCGATACTTTAATTTTTCTGTCTTCCAGCCATTTTTTCAAGGCGCCTGCAAAACCGGCGATATTTTCTTTTTCAATGTTGGCAATAATGCCGACCTTCTTAATTTTCATGATGATTAGCTCCAAAAAGATGGCATTTCGTAACATAAAAAAAAGATGCTGTCTATGATAAATATTTTTCGGGTATCGATGAAAACTCTATGATTTATAAAGGCATTTTAAGAACATAAATCCTTGACAGGACCGCTTCCGATAAGATACGGTGCGCGCGAAGTGAGGTGATGAAGATGGGTTTGATCAAGGGCAATTTCTCTTTTATACAGTTTGCAGTGGACGGCCAACTGCCGCAGGCGTTTACAACTTTTATCAGCAACCGGATCAAGGCGAACTCGTTTCGGGAGGCGCGGAGTTCCACGGAAGAAAAACGGATGGGCTGGGTGTCGGCCACGGATATCCTGGACGCCGACTTTGAGCAGGCAAATTACGCGCTGGGCGATTATCTGATTTTCTCTCTGCGCATCGATCGCAAATTGATTTCCCCGAAATTGATGAAAGTCCGTTTAATGGAAGAGCAGAGGCGGTTTCTGACCGAGCACGGCCAGACCCGCATCGGCAAATCCATGAATGAAGGCATCAAAGAAAAGGTCAAACTGGAGCTTTTGACGAAAAGCGATCCCGTGCCCTCCTTCTACGACGTCCTCTGGGCAGTGGGACAGAATAAAGTATATTTTTCATGTCTGTCCGACAAGGTCGCGGATGATTTTGTTGATTTGTTCAAAAAAACTTTCTCACTGGGCCTGAAGCGGATTCTCCCCCAGGAACATCCGCTGGCACAGGCCGGCAAAACGAAAGGTGACGTCGCCGCGGAGGACATTTCCTTAATCGGACGCGAGTTTCTTACCTGGCTGTGGTTCAAATCCGAGGAGAGAAACGGCACCATCGCCCTGTCCAAAACGGAAGAGGTGGAATTGCATTTTCTCAAACGGATCGCGCTGGAAGCCGGAGAAGGAGAATATTCGCAGGGCGTTGTTTGTTCGGGCCTGCATGCCGAGCTTAAAGAAGGCAAGGAAGCCGTTCGTCAGGGCAAAAAGGTCAAAGAGACCGGCATGAAGCTCCACCGTGACCAGAATGAATGGGAATTTAATTTCAAAGCCGATACTTTTTATTTCCAGTCTCTGAAAATGCCCGTTGTGGACTGGCGGGAAACCCCGGAAGATCCTTCCGCAAGCCTTCTGGAGCGTATTTATCTGATCGAAAATGCGGTCAAGACCATCGATAAAATTTATGAATCATTTCTGGCGGTGCGTTTTTCCACCGACTGGACGGAAAAGGAAAAACCGGCGCTTACCAGATGGTTGAAATAGCAAAAGACGGTAATCCCTGTTGACGGAAAAGAGCCTTCTACCGATTTTAACCGGCATCCGCACTTTTCAATATCAATCCGTTGATTAAAATAAATTTGACTAATCCCGGGAAGTAAAATAATATTTTTCAATAAAAAAGTTCACCAACTCTCGAGGGATTCATATCTTGTCAGACACAACAAAGAGCGCAATTTTATTTCTTTTGATCGTTCCCATTATTCTGTATGTGTCGACACTGCATATTATGCCGCTTCTTGATCCCGATGAATCCCGCTACATTGAAATACCGGCTTACATGGTTGACACCGGGGATTATGTGACCCCCCATATCAATCATGTCGTTTATCTGGAAAAACCGCCGCTCGCCTACTGGGTAACGGCAGGCGCCGTCAAAATATTCGGTAAAAATGAATTTTCCGCCCGTTTCTTTCCCGGCATTTGCGCCTGGGGACTGATCCTTCTTGCCTTTGCCATGGGCTCATTTTTATACGACAGAAAAACAGGCCTCTACTCGGCGGGAATGCTGAGTACTTTCCTTTATATCTTTGTCCTGGGACGCATGAATATCCTGGATATTCCCCTGGCCTTCTTCGTCTGCCTGGCCACGTGGGCGGGTTACCGCTACATGGCCGGAAACAGAACGGTGAAAGGATGGATCTATCTTCTGTATGCGGCAAGCGCCCTGGCCTTCCTCACGAAAGGGCTGATCGGAATAATCTTTCCGTTCGCCATCCTCGTCTTATGGCTGCTCATTTCAAAAAGGTGGCGGGATATTTTCAAACTCTTTTCTCCCGTGGGGCTGCTTATCCTGATCGCCATCGTCTCCCCGTGGATCATTCTTGTCCAGAAGGCAAACAAGGATTTCCTCTGGTTTTTTTTCGTATACGAGCACTTTCTCCGCTATACGACAAAAGTTCACGGACGCTATCAGTCCGTCCTGTTCTATCTGCCTGTCGTTCTGCTGGGTGTTCTTCCCTGGTTTGCTTATCTGATCCAGGCGATCCGCGCCAGACGGGCGGGCTTGTATAACGTTGTCTTTAAAAAAACGAACCTGTACTTTCTCGTCACCTGGATTGTCTTTATCTTCGCCTTCTTTTCCGTTTCATCCTCCAAGCTGGTTCCTTACATTGCGCCGCTCTTCCTGCCCGTCGCCGTCCTTCTCGGCCATCTGCTCAGAGGATACGATGAACTGCCTTGGACGCCGTTCACGAAAACAACGGACAGGTTTTTTCACTACCTGCCCATTGCCCTGCAGTCTCTCCTGTTTATCGCAGTGCTGATTGGGCCTCTCTTCCTGCCGGAGAACGCTCAACTGGGCGGCGATCTGGTGATTATTCATCCCCGCAACTGGATGTGGCTGGTTCTTCCGTCGATGATCACGCTGCTGCTCATGATTTTTCTGCCCGGAATGATCAAGCGACGGTTCAATTCCGGCTGGTTTGTGACGGCGTATCTGCTTTCCGCGGTCTTTCTGCTTTCTCTGATCTATCCGATCTCCGCTTTCCTGACGCCGTATAAGACTTCCTATCCGCTGTCCCAGGCCATCAAAGCCCATCTTCCTGCCGGCGAGGAACTTTATCAGTACAAGATTTTCCTTTATGGCGTGGAAACCTACACGAACCTCAGAACGCCTGTGGTGGACAGCTTCGGTGAGATGAGTTTCGGCATGGAAAAACTTTCAGCAGGCGAGAAATCACGGTATTTTCTGGTGCAGCAGGAATTCTTTCATCTCGTAAGAAAAAAAGAGGGCTCTGTCTACTGCATTACGGCCAAGAAGGAAAATTTTGATGAATTAAAAAAAGCGTTTCCCCGTCTGCAGGTCATCTGGTCCAATGATGTCCAGCATTTCATCCGTTTAGTCAACTAAGAATGCAGTTTAATTGATTTTCATTATCGCTCTTTCAACCTTTTTTGACCGTTTAAATCCTTCGCCGGACATCAGGATATTATGATCAGCACACATGCTTTGATGACTGGCACATCCGTTGCTTTTAAACAGTCAACCTGATAGAATCAGAAGTAAATGAATTCAGATTTCGCTTTTTTTCAGGAAAGAACAGGCTAGGGCGTCACGGCGGGCAAATGTTCGAAACGATGATATCGTTTGCATCCAAACAACTGATGATTTTGGAGGACATGCCATGGATCACAAAAAAACCGCAAAACAATTGATGGATTTGAACACAACAGTCTTCCATAGTACGTCCAACACGACGGCACTGCGCAAGGAGACTCCTGAAAGCTTCTTTTTCAGTTTCATCGATAAAAATCCCCTGTTTCAGGACAATTCGAAAGAGGCAATCCATGAATATCTTCTTGCCTCGCACAAAAGGAGGTTCGCTTTTCAAACGCATGTCGATGAGGGAAATGAAAAAGTTCCGGATTACTTAATGCGCAGCCATTTTCATTACGGAAATAAATGACTTTACAAATGGAATTAAATCGTTAAACTACCGAATAGATTACAAACTGTAAAAAATAACCATAAAACATAAGGGAGGTGACCTGTGATGGAGCAAAAACAAATAGCCAGACAAATGATGGAATTCAACAAAACGGCTTTTGACAACAGTTTCAGCGCAATGTCCGCGCTTCAGGATCAAACTGAAAAACTGGTATTTAGCTTTCTGGATAAAGCGCCCTGGTTCCCGCAGGAAGGGAAGAAGGCCGTTAATGACTGGGTCACAAGCTATAAAAAAGGCCGTCAGGATTTCAAAGCCGCCGCCGATGAAAGTTATCAGAAAGTTGCCGAATACTTCGCTCAGGCGGAAAAACAGCAAAAAACAAAAAAATAAAAGAATTTTATAAAGGAGGCGGCAATGGACCCGAAACAAATCGCCAAGCAAATGATTGTTTTCAACAAAACAGCCTTTGACAATAATTTCCGCGGAATGCAGGCATTACAGGAACAAACTGAAAGACTGGTCAGCAAGTTCTGGGAAAAATCGCCGATGTTTCCGGAAGAAGGAAAAAAGGCAATATCCGATTGGATGGCGGCCTATAAAAAAGGCTGTGAAGATTTTAAGAACGTCGTAGATGACAATTTTCAAAAAGTGGAAGATTTCTTTAAAGAAACAAAATAGCTTTTTTATCCGGCCTGCCATGGCAGGCCGTTTCTTTTTTAAATCAATTTCAGAGCGGAATTCTAATTAACGCTTCAAATGCGGCTGGAGCGTTTTTTCCAGTATCTGCCTTTGTTCTTCAAAATCACTATTATCCCTGATGGGCGGCAGTTCCATCAGCGGGTAGAACCTTACCGTGACACGGGCAAAAGGTTTCGGAACCATATACCGGTCCCAGCTTTTCAGGTAAAAAGCGCGATCGGCCGTGACATAGGTGGGAACAATGGCGGCATTCGCACCGGAAGCAATGGAGATGGCGCCGCCTTTGACGACGCCCGCCGGTCCTCTGGGGCCATCCAGCAGATGAGCCGCCAGACGGCCGTGATTCAACCGGGCAATAATTTCTTTCAAAGCCCGGCCGCCGCTGCGTGATGATGATCCTCTGACAGGGAAGATATCCGACTTCTCGGCAATTCTCGAAGCGATATCACCGTCCAGACTTTTAGAGATCATGACGCTGGGGGAATATTTACGATAACGGAGAAACAGACGGACACCGATAAAAAACTGCTGATGCCAGCAGCAGATCAGCACTTTCCCGCCCTGCTCCAGGTAGGCCCGCCATTCGGCTTCATTTTCCAGCTTCAGCCGGAAAGTCGCCGCATACATCCGGACAAAATAGTAAAAAATACTTCCGCCAAATTTAACGGCCGCCAACCGGCGCAACTTCTTGAACATCGTCAACTCCTTCGTGGATCGGGCGCAGAATAATCATGGATAGCGTTTCTCTGCAAGGGTAAATTAATATTTGGCTTGATTATCGGCGTATGATTGTTTAAACATTCTCTCAGTTATCGACGGGAAACTGCCGCTGAAATTTATACCCGCCGGATACGGAGGAATTTCATGAGCCAGCCCAGCATCATTGAAAACATGACCCGCCCCGCTTTTTATCCGCACCGCCCTCAGACGGTTGAACTGGTGCAAACGCATATTTCCTATGTCTTCATCGCCGGCGATTATGTCTATAAAGTAAAAAAACCGGTCAATTTCGGTTTTCTTGATTTCACCACGCTCGAAAAAAGAAAATTTTACTGTGAAGAGGAGCTGCGTCTGAACAGGCGCCTTGCCCCCAGCATCTATCTTGATGTCGTGCCGATTACCGAGGATGATCAGGGCCGCCTTTCGCCTGATGGCACGCAGAAAATCGTCGACTACGCCGTCCGGATGAAAAAACTGCCGCTGGATCATATGCTCAAAATTCTGCTGGCCCGGGGCCAGGCTGATGCAAAAATCATGGATGCCGTGGCCGGAAAAATCGCGGGATTTCACAAACTGGCGGAAACCGGCGGCACGATTGACGAGATGGGGTCCATCAAAACCATCCGCCGCAACCACGAAGAAAATTTTGCGCAAACCGAAAAATATCTCGATGTCACCATCCCCGCCTACCAGTACCGGTTTATCAAAGAGTATGTGGAGAAATTTCTTGCCGCACGCATTCACCTTCTGGAAAAAAGGGTCGCTCAGCATAAAATCCGGGACTGCCACGGCGACCTTCACCTGGAGCATATCTGCATCGCCGATGACATTATTGTCTTTGACTGCATTGAGTTCAATGAACGCTTCCGATTCGCCGATGTGGCGGCCGAGGTGGCTTTCCTGACGATGGATCTCGATTTTAACGGTTACTTCCGCCAGGCCGAAGACTTTGTACGCTCCTATTTGAAATATTCGGGCGATACGGATATGCACACGCTTCTAAATTTTTACCGCTGCTACTATGCTTACGTTCGCGGGAAGGTTATCAGCTTCCGTCTGGATCAAAAAGAGATACCGGACGCCGAGCGAACCGAAATAAAGCAAACCGCATCGAAATATTTTGATCTGGCTTATACCTATGCGGCGCGTCTGGAAAAACCGGTTTTGATTCTGACCGCGGGGCTGATTGGTTCCGGCAAAAGCTACCAGGCGCGAAACCTGGCGGAGCGTTTCGGAGCGGACGTCATCCGCACGGATGTCCTGCGCAAGGAATTACTGAATATCGTGCCTGCTGAAAAACATCATGAATCTTTCGGCCAGGGTATTTACGCCAGTGACATTTCCCGGAAAACCTATGAAAAAGCCGTCGAACTGGCCGCTGAAAAAATTGCGCAGGGCAAGCCGGTCATTATTGACGCGTCTTTCAAAAACAGGTCAGACCGCGCACTGGCCGTCAATCTGGCCCACAGGCTTCAGGTGCCTTTTTACATCATTGAATGCACCTGCCCCGATGACATTGTTAAAATACGCCTGGAAAAAAGAATGCTGGATAACGATAATCCGTCAGACGGCCGCTGGGAAATCCTGCAGGAGCAGAAAAACCAATACGAAGAAATAAACGAATTCCCCGCTGCCTGCTTTTTTAAAGTCGACACATCGGACAACCCGGAAACGCTCCGCCGGAATATTGTTCGCGCAATTAAGATGGCTGAATTATAGATGGGTATCCATCCCCCGGCGGCGACGACCTGACAGACGGTCGCCGCCGGGGTGGATCGTTCACGGTTTGGAAGCTTTTTTATCTTTCGCTTTCGCCTTTGCTTTTTCTTTTTCTTCTTTCAGTTTCTGTTCTTTTTCTTCTTCGGCAAGCCGGATTCTGGTTTGCGCAATATAGGTTTCAACTTTCAAATCCAGACCCACGCCGGCATAATCCCGTGCGATGCCTTCAAAACGTTTCAGAGCGGCGGCGTACTTTTTCATTTTGAAATACAAATTACCCACATAAAACTCATGTTCAGCCAGCTTTAATTTACATTCCCGGATCATTTTTTCCGCCAGGATGGAAAATTTGCTTTGCGGAAAGCGGGCGATCAGCCTTTCAAATTCGCCTTTGGCCTTGATGGTTTCCGTCTGGTCGCGGTCAATCGCCCCGATTTGCACGTAGTGGCACATGGCTTTTTGATAAAACGCGTAGGGAACATTTTCATTGGTTGGATAAAGCATTGTAAAATCCTGGTAGGCCAGTTCCGCCTCGGCGTATTCCTTATCGCTGTAAAAAGAATCCGCAATACCCAGCTCAGCCAGGACAGCCAGTTCATGCAGCGGATATTCTTCTTTCAGACGGGTATAGTATTCCCGGGCCTTTTTGTAATTGCTGTTCTGATATTCAATTGTACCCTGAGAATACAGACCTTCCGGGCTTGACCGGACTGTCGGGCTCTTTTTAAAGAATGACACGATGGCCGATGTATTAAATGAGCAACCGCTGCAGATAAGCAGAAAAGCCAGAATCATGCTGATGTTTTTTATTTTTACTAAATACCTGTCCAAAATTGGAAGCTCCTATCACGCTGATCTATCCGCCGGAACGAATATCACAGGCTTTTTTTAATAAACTCTTCGAGTTTCTCTTTAGGCACAAGACCGATCAGCGTATCGGACACTTTCCCGGCTTTGAATATCATCAGGGTAGGAATGCTGCGAACACCGTAAGTAACCGCCGATTTCTGAGCGTCATCAACGTTCAGCTTCATGACTTTGATTTTGTCCTGATACTCGGCGGCAATTTCTTCCACAATCGGACCGATGGCCTTGCACGGCCCGCACCAGGGCGCCCAGAAATCAATGAGTACCGGTTTGTCGCTTTTCAGGACTTCCCCTTCAAAATTATCATCAGTGGCTGCACCGAGAAATTGGCTGCTCATCAAATACGCCCTCCTTTTTTTATTTGCCGACTATATGTCACAGCGCAGCAAAAAAAGTCAAATGCTATTTACCCCGCCTGTCTGAATCGATAACGAATCAGGAATCTGAAAACCGGAAATATCCGACAGCCATCCGGAGTTTTTTCCCGCGCCGGAAATAATCCTTTCATTTTTTTGACTGTGCATCATTTATCTGCTATGAATCAGCACACATCAGGAGGTTGACATGGGACGCGTGGGGGTATTGGCAGGCACGATCATGATGGAAAGAAGCCATCTGATCCAAAAAGGCGGCACAGAACGGATCAAGAACCCATATGGCGACGTGGAGGCAATCGTAACCGACAAGATGGTTTTTATAATCCGTCACGGCCATGATCCCGCCGAATACATTCTGCCGCACGCAATCAATCACCGCGCCAATCTTCAGGCACTGAAGGATCTCGGCGTCACCTGCGTCATCGGCATCAACTCGACAGGATCATTGCGAAAAGACCTGAGTCCGGGCATGATCGTCATTCCCGATGATTTTATCACACTCACGGCAACCCCCTCCATTCATCAGAATAAAGCCGTCCATATCACGCCGTCCTTGAATGAAACTGTCCGCCGGCGGCTGATCACGGCGGCCAGGAGCTGCCATCCGGATGTTGTGGAAAAAGGAACCTACTGGCAGGTCACGGGCCCCCGCCTGGAAACCAGAGCGGAAATCCGGATGATGGCCAATTTTGCCGACGTGGTCGGTATGACGATGGCCAGCGAAGCGGTCATCGCCCTGGAATTGGGGTTGCCTTACGCCTCAGCCTGTTCCATTGACAATTACGGCAACGGGCTTGTGGAAAAGCCGCTCAGTATGGAAGAAATTATCACCGGAACGCGCAAAAACGCGGACATGATGATGAGACTTCTGGAGCGTTATGTCGAAGAGTCGTAGCGCCTGGTTTTACAGAGATTATCCGCCGGCTTTAGGCAAGACCGGCTTGATCAGTAATTTATCGACCCGGTTGCCGTCCATATCGACAATTTCAAACTCGTAGCCGCCGATCCTGAACTTGTCCCCTGTTTTGGGAAGCCGGTTGAGTTTGTACATCGCGAATCCACCCAGGGTATTGATGTCCGGCCTCTCATCTTCGCCTTCAAAAAGAGAATAAACCTTCAGAAAATCCTCGACATCTTCAATCATCATGGCGCCATCCATCAAAAAAGAACCATCATCGCGCCGGAAGATCTCCGGCACACCCGCTTCATAGGTCGCGGGCAGATCGCCCATAATGTTTTCCGTAAGATCATGCAGCGTAATGATGCCCTCCGTGGAACCATATTCGTCAATGACCACGCCGAAATGCTTTTTCGTGCTGCGGAACAGCTCAAGCACTTTCAATGCCTGCGCCTGTTCAGGGATATAAAGGGGCTCAAACAGAATATCCATAAGACGCAACCGGTGTTGAGTGATATAAAGGGAAAGCACATCCTTGATGTTCACCACGCCTTTAATGTTGTCGATAGTCTCCTCGCACACCAGCATCCGGGGATAAGGAGACGCCAGCGCCTTGGCCATGATTTTATCCTCGCTCTCCGTAATATCGATCCAGTCCACATCGATGCGGGGCGTCATCAGGGCATTGGCGCGTTTATCGCCAAAACGGATTATTTCATTAATCATTTTCGATTCTTCTTTTTCAATGACGCCGGACTCGGAGCCTTTCTTCAAGAGATGGAGCAATTCTTCTTCCGTGACAGGGGCTTCCCGGCGATCTTTCACACCGAAAAATTTCAGTACCAGCTTTGTGGAAACACTTAAAATCCACACCACGGGATAAGCAGCCTTACTGAATGCTTTCATCGGCGGCGAAAGGACGATGGCAATCATTTCAGCATTGTTCAGCGCAATCGTTTTCGGCACCAGTTCCCCGACGATCAGTGAAAGGTATGTAATGATCCCCACGACGATGACCACAGACAGCGTATGGGCGTATGGAGACAGCCAGCCGATATTTTTAAACAAAGGCGCGACATCTTCCGCCAGAGCCAGGCCGGCATAGGCGCCGGACACGACACCGATGAGCGTGATGCCCACCTGAATGGCGGAAAGAACTTTTTCCGGCTCGGCAAGCAATGCCAGCGCCGTTTGGGCGCCCATCCGTCCGGATTTCGCTGCTTCTTCCAGGCCGGAGCGGCGCGCCGAAACCAGAGCAATTTCATACATGGCGAAAAGGCCGTTTAACAGAAGCAAAAGGGTTATGATGAGCACTTCCATGATGTTTCTTCATCTCCGGAAATGTATTGTTACGTTATGAACGGACGGATATCACCCTGCCCGGGAAAATAATCAACCACCCCGCGGCAAACTTTGGGCGAATGAACGCTCGTCCCGCCTGAGCGGGATTAAATACCTTCCCGCGCAAGCCAGTTTTGATAGAAGACCATCCGGGAAAGCACCTTGACGGCCCGCTCCGGCGTGAGGAAGGCAATTCCGCAATACGGACTTCCGGGAACCTCGGTGATCGTCTTACTGTGGACGTCGTCGAGAAATACCCCCAGGATGGGCTTCCCGTATTTCATCATCAGTTCGGCGCTGTACTTGAATACTTCCGCCTCCGAATCCTGATACATCTTCATCCCCATATCGTAATACTCCTGCGGGACCTCTTGTCCGGAGTCGCGGGCCGCCTTCACCATCGTGTCGATCAGGCGAAGCCTTCCGACAACGCCCAGATGGATGACGGCGTCACACCCGTCCCACTTGGCCAGGATTTCCAGAACCTTTGCCGGAATTTCCGCTCCCATCTCACCGACAAGATCGACGGGATTTTCCTTGCTCCAGAAGGGCGGAAGGATCTGATTGATCTCACCGATCACGTCGGGTGTCAGGTGAGGGACGTCCAAACCATTCTCCATACACAGATCCGTGGTCACAACACCCCAGCCGCCGCCCAGAGTCATGATGGCGATGCGCCTCCCCCTGGGCAGGGGCAGTGAGGAAAAGGCGGCGGAGAGATCCAGCAGATCCATCGGCTGGTCCGCCAGCACTACGCCGGCCTGACGGCACGCCGCATTGAGAATCCTGATATTCGAAGCCATGGCGCCCGTGTGACTTGCCGCGGCGCGGCTTCCGGCAGCCGTCCGCCCCCCTTTGAGAAGAACCACGGGTTTCCTGCGGGACACCTTCTGCGCCGTCTTGAAAAACCGTTTACCGTCCTTGATGCTTTCCACATATAGGATAATGGATTTCGTGACGTCGTCCAGGGCGGAGGTGCGCAGATAATCCTCGATGGTTATCATGGCTTCATTGCCTGATCCGCAGAAAGAACGGATGCCGATGCCTTCCGCTTCGGCAAAAGCCATCAACTGCGTTCCCAGATTGCCCGACTGGGACAAAAGACCGATGGACCCGGCCTTGGGCCAGCAGGGCGTCCCGATGCAATAGAATTTAATATGAGGATTGCATATCCCCATCGTGTTGGGCCCTAAAACGGAAACGCCCGCTTCGGCTGCGGAACGGACCAGCGTCTTTTCCAGTTCGCGGCCTTCGGGGCCGACCTCACCAAAGCCCGATGAGATGAGGAGCATGTACCGGATGCCTTTGGCCTTGAGCTCGGGAATCAGCGCCAGCGCCTGGAGGGCCGGGACGGTTACAACAGCCAAATCGACCGGGCCGGAAATGTCACGGATGGTCTTATAAACCTTGCGTCCGGCAATTTCGGAGGCCTTGGGGTTGACCAGATAGACGTCGCCTTCATAGCCGCCGGCCAGGACATTGGTCATCAGCATGTTCCCCCATTTTCCAAGCTGGGCGGATGCGCCGATAAAAGCTACCGACTTGGGATTAAACATTTTTCCGATCTCCCGGGGATCAACGGGCGGCCTTGCCGCCACCTCCACCGGCCTCTCTCCGAGGATGATCAGCGCGTCGACTGCTGTTACGTGGCCGTCTACACCTACGAGCAGGGGATTAATGTCCACTTCCGTAATGCTCTCCCAGTCCAGGGCCAGCCTGGAGAGGGCGACCAGGGTCTTGACAATCTCTTTTCGAAAAACGGCCGCTTCGCCGCGGAAAGCATCGAGAAGTTTTGCCGCCCGGAGTTCGCAAAGCATCGACTCCGCCTCTCTTTCATCCAGGGGAGCCACGCGGAAAACGACATCACCTACGGCTTCTGTAAAGATGCCCCCCAGGCCGAACATGACAATCGGGCCGAACTGGGGATCACAAAACATGCCGGCAACAAATTCGCGCCTTCCCTGAAGCATGGGCGCCACCAGATACCCCGCAAGATCGCCGCCCGCTGATTGAGCGATAGCTTCGGCCGCTCCCTTTACCGCCTCGGCATCTCTGAGGTTCAGATGGACAAGCCCCCGTTCCGTTTTGTGCGTCAATTTTGCTCCCAGGCCCTTGAGGACTACAGGGAATCCGATCGTCCGGGCGTGGTGGACGGCTTCCTCAGGCGTTGCCGCCACGGATTCGTTGACAACGGGAACGCCGTAGAGGTTCAAAACTTCCTTGGCCTCCGCTTCCGTCAAAGCTTTCCGGCCTTCCTTTTTTGCCTGTTCCAGCATATTTTTGATATCCATATTTCAGCCTCCTGTCAGGCATCACCAGGGATACGATGGTCATGCGGCTCGTATCCGGTGTTCATGAATTAATTACAGCGGATTTTCTCCATCAAGCATGAGGCAGGCTCATGGCAGCGTTTCGCCTGCCGGGGCGTGACCGATAAACATTAAAGCGCAAACGTCTTTTCATGCCTCTTCGTTAGCAAAGCTGATTTTCAGCTCGTAAACACCCGTATCCAGGTGCGTTGTCATGGGGTAGCCGGACTTGGAAAAAACACGCATCATCGACCTGTTGCGGGACAATACGTCCGCCGTAAATCCCTCGATATTTTTCTCCTTGGCGATGCGGATCAGATACCTCAGCAAAAACGTTCCAATACCCCGGTGCTGCCAGTCCTGATGGGTGGTAAAGGCGACTTCGGCATAACGGGTGTTCGAATTATTCATATACTGCCCGATCGCCACAATCTCTTCCCTGCCCTCCGGCTCCTCTTTTCCGATCACCGCGGCAATGGCCATCTTGTTGTCGTAATCAATTGCGGCAAGCGGCATGGCGACTTTATGGGAAAAGGATTTGAGGCTATGGAAAAAACGGGTATAGATGTCCTGTTCCGGCAGGCCGTAAATCAGATCCTGAATGGCGCGCTCATCCGTGGCTTTCACGGGACGGAAAAAGACCGGCGTGCCCTGATTGTCAACCCAGTTGATTTCATATTCTTTTGGATACAAAACCACCGGCAGCGTCTGATCCCGGTAAATATAGCCCTGCCTGCGGGCCGCCTCCAGAAGCTCATCGCGAAAGTCGGGGTGAGCGATGTTAATCAGCATCATGGCCCGGTCCCGGATGGATTTGCCGTGCACATAGGCTATGCCGTATTCCGTCACCACATAATGGATATCGCCCCGCGTCACAACCACACCGCTGCCAGGCGAAGGATAGGGGACGATGCGCGATATCTTCCCGTCTTCCGTCGTGGAAGGCAGCACCATGATGGACTTGCCGCGCTTCGACATGGCCGACCCGCGTACAAAATCCACCTGCCCGCCGATGCCGCTGTAAAACTCAAAGCCCAGGGAATCCGAACACACCTGCCCGGTCAGATCGACGGTCAGCGCGGAATTGATGGACACCATCCGGTCGTTTTGGGCAATCACGTAGGGGTCATTGACATACTGGCACGGACGGAACTCAAACAGCGGATTATTGTTGATGTATTCATACAGACGCCTTGTGCCCATACAGAAGGCCGCGACAACCTTTCCCGGATGGAGCGTTTTTTTCCGGCACGTCACCACGCCGCTTTCGATCAAATCAATCAAACCGTCGGTAAAGGTTTCCGTGTGGACGCCCAGATCCTTTTTATTTTTCAGATACGGGAACACCGAGTTGGGAATTTTACCCACGCCGGTCTGGATTGTGGATTCGTTGTCAATCAAATCGGCAATCCATTGACCGATGGATTGGGCAATGTTGCCGGGGGATTTCTGTTCAAACTCCAGAAGCGGCGTGTTGTTTTCCACAAGCGCGGAAATCTGGCTGATATGCAGAAAACTGTCGCCCAGCGTCCGGGGCATGTTCTGATTGACTTCCGCCACGACGTAACGCGCCGTTTCAGCCGCCGTCTTGGTGATATCCACGGAAATCCCCAAACTGACATAGCCGTTCATATCCGGAGGCGAGACGGTAATCAGCGCAACATCAATGGGCATGGACCCCCGCTGCATGAGCAGAGGCACTTCAGAGAGAAAGACGGGCGTGTAGTCGGCGCGGCCCGCCTTGATGGCCGCGCGGGCGTTGGCGCCGATAAATAGCGCGTTATGCCGGAAATGCTCGGTATAGATTTCCGTCGTATAATCGGTGAGACCCAGATCGAGAAAATGGATGATTTCCACATCGGAGAAACTCGGCGCCATGTCCAGGAGCGTCTTAACCAGCAACTGCGGTTCTCCGCAGGCGGATGCAATGAATATCCTTGCCCCGCGCCGGATTCGCGACAAAGCGGTTTGCGCGTCCGTGAGCTTTTCCTTATAGGTTTTTGGCCAGTCGAGAATCATATCGATTGTCTCTTCTTGTTGCGCCACAAATATGAAAGGCCGTCCGGAACGTGATATGAACAGCCTCTATGCGTTGCACATCAGAAAGCGCCGAGTTGACAGGGTTTGACTTTGATTCGCAGTTTTTCGCAGGCGGCGCAGACATCCGGCCGTTTGATCTTGAACCGGTCCGCGAGATCCCAGGCCGCAATGCAGGGCAGCCGGCCGCCCGCGAGCGATCCCCGGATGGCGGCCTCCAGATCAGAGGCGACTGCAGCCGCGGCGGGAACGCGCTTTTGCTTGCCGTCAAAGCCGAAAAGCCCCAACTGACATTGGGCTATATTGATATTGAGCATATCTATCGCCACGCCGATTTCACCAAGCGGCGTATTCTTATTCTGAGAAATCTTTTCCGCAGCGAGGCAGGAAATATTATTGTCTTTGGTTTGTTTGAGAATTTCCTGCTTCAAATCCTCAGCTACTTTCGTGCCTTCCGGATGTTTTTTAAAATATTTTCCTTTGTCCACGTGTGTCATGATTTTTCCTCTCTTTCACAAGCGTGACAGCGCTTCCGTATCGAGCGTTTTAAATCCGTTCTTTTCCAGGAGCTTCTCCGTTTTTTCGATCTGATCCACGTCAACAACAAAGACGGCCTTTTCCGAGGCTTCCAGGACGAAGCCGCAAGCATTGTTGATATTGATCCCTTCCTGATACAGAAGCTGCATCAACTTATCCAAACCGCCCGGTTGATCGGGAATCAGCACGGCCAGAACATTTTTAAGGTGAACGGTCATTCCCGCTTCCGTCAGTGCTTTTTCTGCGCGCGCAGGGTCGTTGACGATCAAATTGATTACCCCGAACGTATCGGAAGTCGATATGGTGGTCGCCCGGATGCTGATGCCGGCCCCGGCCAGAACGCTTGTCACATGGGCCAGTTTCCCCGGTTTATCTTCTGCAAATACGGAAAGCTGATAAGCAATCATAATTTTCTCCTCTCATCCTCCGGGACGTCGTCATTGGCATCTTTTGTACAATTCCGGCGGCATTTTAGCAAGTCAAATCTCCGGCCGGACTTTTACGTAACGGTCCTTTTCCAGCACAATCATCCCCTGCCGCGCCATATATTCCAGGTGTTTACCGACTAAAACCTTTTCGTTGAATTCATAAAACTCCTTCGGCTCCCTGGGCCGGCCGTAAATCAGCCAGGCCGATAAAATTTCCGTCAGCGTTTTCGGTTCATCAAGGTAGTCCAGGATTCTCTCCTCACGCTGGTAGATGACATTTTCATAGTTATCCCAGAGCCCGGCCGGATTCTCCCGATAAAGTCCCGCGTTGTGCGCGGCCACCCAGAGTTTCGCGGGCACCGCTTTGAGTCTGCGGATGGATTGAATGGTTTCATCGATGCTGGAATACAGATCGCCATACCAGGGACCGAAAGACGTCAAATCGTAATCACCCAGGAAAAGCAGTTCTTCATCGGGAAAAAAGAAAGACAGATGTCCGGGCGTGTGACCCGGTGTGGCAAGCACCTGAACCGAAAGGCCGCCCAGGTCGATAATTTCATCATCCGCAATAAAACGAGCTTTCTCTTTCGGGCGGTAGTTAAAGGTTTCCCGCATCTCTTTTTCCCAGTAGGCACGAGCCCCCGTCTCTTGAATGTCATACCAGTCCAGAAAGACATTAAGATCCGTCAGCGGCGGAAAGTCTCTTTCCGAGAGCCATAGCGGGCAAGTTTCAAAAATATTCAGATAGCGGATGTGATCTTCATGCCAGTGGGAGAGCCAGACACAATCGACCCCTTCGTCTTTTAAGCGCGTCAATTTAGAAAGAGAACAGGCGGGATCAAGAACAACTTTTGTCTTGTCCCCCTGCAGATACAATGAATGGCTGAAAGGATACCTGCCTCCGTTTTCACCGCAGACAAAACGAACACGGCCGAACTGACAATCCTGCATTAACGTCACTCCCCGGATAGTTATTTCTGAATATGGAAAACATCAGAACGTACGAACCAATCCTATTTTTTTTGCTCCGCCAACGATTCACCCTTGTGCACGGCCGCGCTGCTTTCCAATGGAAGCTTATCATGAATGATCCAGGAACTGGTGATTCTGGGAGACAGGGACGATAATATTCCGTCAAATTTCCCGAACGTCCAGCCCAGGCCTAACAATATCACAGCCAGTAAAATAAAGTAGCAGCCCCAGGGGCGTTTTTTTTCGGCAAAAGGGTCCACCAGGTCGCGCTTGGCGCCGGGGGGAAGCACCGCAAGCCGGGTCAGCGAAGCTCCGAAGGGAACATTGATCTTTGCCTTCGCATTCACGGCCCAGCCGCTGGCATCAAGGATGGGACCAAGGTTGCGTTTGCGGATTTTAAGCCAGGCCATGATCATGGAAGGACCGGAAATAATGAGAATGACAGCCAGTACACCGAGCGGCATCATGGCTTTGAGATTCAGAAAGCCGCTCAACATGCCCCCCAGCATGCCGCCGAGGCCGGCTGCACCGACCCCCAATGCAGCGATCAGACCCGTGTCAATCTTTGTCGGGGCGGCAGGCGAAGGCGCCGGGGCAGGACCTTTCACGGCGCCTTGCCCCATTGTTTCAGCTTTCCGCACCAGACCGGAAGTTGCCGCCTGATCGGCGCTCTCAGCGCGTTTGGCGATCAACTCCTGGATCATGCGGGCCGCCCGTCGGTAAGGCGACCAGAAGGCCTGCCGGATGCTGATCGGATTTTCAACAAGTTTCGTGATCGTCGCGTCCCAGTCCCGGCCTTTACAATCATAGAATATGCCGTTTCGGCCGACCATCAGATTATCCGAATCGCCGTCGGTAAAAGCGGCGACAATCTGCATCTGCTCGCCCGTGCCTTTCCGGATGCAGTCGCAATAAGCGAGGTAGCTTCCGGATTGACCTGCCATGGCCGCATGTTTGGCAACATTTTCCACAACAAGGCAAAGGTCGCAGCTCCGTTGATCCAGATAAAGCGTACCGGCCTGGAAGATCGCTTTGTTTTTGCGGGAATAAAAATCCCGGAAAGATACAAAATTATTCACCAGCTGATAAAGATGACCATGGTAACGGATCAGTTTTTCCACATCGGTGATCGCATTGAATTCAAATTCGAAGGCCTTATCCCGTTCGATAAGCGCCGTGATTATTTCTCTGCTTTTGCCGTTAAGAATTTCCCTTACCCGTTCAATACCAAGATTGACGACGTTGCCGCCGGCCCCCGTCGCGGTCCATTCCGTGTAAGCGGCAAATTTGGTTTTTATGGCCGTCCATTGTGATTCGGTAAGAGCAGCCTGCTCATTGAACAAGGGCTTGACAATTCTGTTTTCAAAATCCGCCATGACGCCGGCCCAGGCGGGATTGAGACCATCTCTTAGCGGCAGCGGTTTTTTTATGCCGATCTTTGCCAGCGGTAAATTGGCAATCCCGCTGGATGCCGGGTTCAGATCCTGCCCGAAGAAAACAAGGTAATCCTTCTCGTCGGGGTTCAAGGCAATCGTTGCATTGGGATCAAAAGCCGCCAGCCTGCCGCGGGTGAAGTAGTCGTCGATTTTCGACTGAACAGCCTGAAAAGTGATTGCGGCCGTGGAAGTCGAATCGCCGAGAGGCAGAATGTTCACATCATTTTCGGCTTGTTTCATCCAATCATAGTAAATACGGGCTTCGTCAAAAAACTGATCGACTTTGTCCTGATCCACGCCGGGCTTGCCGCTGCGATCCGTCTGGGGACCTGTGCAGGCCATGATATCCCTGATGACCATCCGGGTTGCGTCCTCTTCAGCGCAATCAGCGGTAATGACACCGTCGCCGTTGAACAGGGTCTGATCAATCATCTCCGCCGTATCGGCTAAATCCGCAAGCGTGATGACGGCGGCATCCTTCCTGCCAAGATTGGCGAGGATCCGGTTTGCGGCCGCCAGCAGTCGCCTGCCTTCCTGGGTGGCATCATTGATGGCGCGAAGCGGCAGTTCAGGCGCGGCCTTCAGTAAATCATCGGAATTTTTGAGGCACTCTCCCGCCCATTGAAAGGCGGCAATCAGCTCCGGCGCGCGGATGCGGCCATCTTTATCCGTGTCGATGAAGGCGAGTGTGCCGGAATCGAATTCCAGGCCGGTCGTCGGACAGGCCAGCGCGACCCACAACTTCTGATCGAGTTCATCGAGCGCCATCAGATCGGCGCCTGAATCCAGCTGGACCTGATCAAAACCGCCGGCGCGAAAGAATTTCCAGATGTGCTGTGCCGCCATTGTTCATCCCCCTTTTACAAAAGAAAAAATGTGCTTGAGCCGTCTTCGGCCGGATCATTGAAGCAATTTGAAATTAGTTCTACTGCTGAAAGCATAAAGCCTTTTCAGTTTTGTTTCAATAAGAAAACCGGTCTTCTCCTGCATTGGAATGGAGGATCAGATGAAAATAAATTCTGTCATGCTGTTTTTGATGCTGAACTGAAGGCGCATGAAATTGCCGGGGGTGCTGCGAAAAAGAAATCAATTGCTGATAAGTATTTACCATCCAGGGGAGAGGAGCATATCCCCCTGGATGGTAATTTACTTAAAATCTACATCAATTAATTCAGAATACAGATATACTTTGTCTTGCCATTTAACAGATTTAAGTCTTTCCGGTTTTGAACTAAAGTATAGGATTGTCTTCCAAATTGTAATGCCTCCTCGTATAAAGGCATATAAATGTCGATGTTACCACGATTCCTGCGATTTGTCCGGTCTTTGACTATAAAGGTTCCCATATCACTTATTTTGATTCTGGTTCCTAATTTAAGCCCGAGACGTTCCAAGTCCGGTGAAACAGCTACGATCCCGGTTCTGACAAACTCTCCGGAAGCCGTTTTGCCTTTATTATGGTAACATTCCTTCAACGTGTATGCCGTCACTGATATTTTGTTTTCTTCCGCCCATACACTGACGGATGAAATACCCATGATGCAAACTCCTAAAAGCACAACTCTTGCTACTAATAGGTTTATTCTTGTCATAATGACCTCCTTGTGTTGAAAAGAGTAAAATCACTCTTTTGCACAGATTGGGTTATGGCTACCTTTGCCTACCCGTAGCTCCTCTATGTAAACACTCTTATCAAGAGTGGAATATTTTTCCAGGCTCTTATTATCTCATACTGATCTGGTTCTGGAGGATGGTCAGAAGAAACAGGATTTCAATAAAAGCTTGCTTTGCGGTTGGTTATGTATATGCAAACCAATCTTGTCTGTCAATTATTTTTTTCACCATACGGAATAAAACATAATGATATTATTTATTTGCGAAACAGTTCCGTCCGGATAACCGGATGAGAGAAATAACAGATCAAAACTGAACAAATTATCGCCGTTTTTAATACCTGGCAACCATCATCCCGGACCTGATGACGCTTACTTCTCTTTGCCGCCCGGCTTTTTGCGGGCTTCGGCAAGCCATTCCTGGATGGTCTTGTTTTCGCGCCTGGCGGCTAAAGCGATCACACTATGCAGCGCCGGACTGATGCGTACAACTGAAGGGCCGTCGGAAGGCTTTTCCGGTTCTTCATTTTTTTCGGCGCAACCATGAAGATAACCGTCAACGGCTTCCTCAAAGGCTTGCCTGACCTCCTGCACGGAGGCGCCCTGAAAAGTTATGATATGGTGAAGGTCGGAAATACAACCCGTAAGACATTCTTTTTCTTCATTGTATTCAATCTTTGCGGTATAGCCTTTATACGTCATTGGTTTATTCATGGTTTCACCTCCGGTTGATCCCGAATTTACACGCTGTTCCTGCCGGCGGGGCCAATCATCTTTTTAACCCTGCCATCTGTCCGTTCACGACTATTGCAGGAAACAAAGCCTTGATTTCAGTTATTTCACATTCCGGCGGACAGGTTCGGAACAGGTTGTGTTGTCTATATAACCAATTTCAATATAAATGATACAATAATTAATCAGCATAGTTTTGAAACGGGCGTTTTACCGATTTCAGAAAAGATAGATCGATACATCCGATGGTTGTTTTTTCAACATCATCGAACCTGAGGATTACGGGTCGGGTACGCGAATGCCGGAGAAAAACCTTCCGGATTATTCTGCTCAATGGCTTTCGGTTTGCGCTTCGACAAGGCTTTCATCGCCGCAATACTTTTCGCGGAGCCGCGGCTTTTCAATTTTTCCGGTGGGATTGCGCGGCACCTTATCAAACATGATTCTGCGCGGACGTTTGTAGCGCGGCAGCGCGGTGCAGAACTGGGCGATCTCGGCTTCAGAGCAGGAAAATCCCGGCTTCAGTTCAATGATCGCCGCGACGATCTCACCCAGACGATGGTCCGGAAGACCAATCACCGCCACATCCTTGATCGCATTGTGCGTGCGCAGGAAATCCTCGATCTGCACGGGATAGATGTTCTCGCCGCCCGTAATAATGACGTCTTTTTTGCGGTCGACCAGATAGATAAATCCGTCTTCATCCATGCGCGCCATATCACCCGTATACAGCCAGCCGTCTTTGAGCAATTCGGCGGTAGCCTCGGGATTGTTGTAATAGCATTTCATCACGCCCGGGCCTTTTACGCAAAGCTCGCCCACGGCGCCCTGTGCGACCGGACTGCCGTTTTCATCCACGATCCGCACCTCCCACTTGTAACCGGCCTTGCCGATGGCGCCGACTTTATGGATATTTTCGATGCCAAGATGGACGCAGCCGGGGCCAATGGATTCCGACAGGCCATAATTGGTGTCGTAGTCGTGTTTCGGAAAACATTTTTTCCAGCGTTTGATCAGGCTGGGTGGAACCGGCTGCGCGCCGATGTGCATCAACCGCCATTGATCCAGCTTGTAATTTTCCAGTTTTAAATCTCCGTGTTCGATGGCATCCAGAATATCCTGCGCCCAGGGAACCAGCAGCCAGACGATGGTGATCTGCTCTTCGGAAACCGCTTTGATGATCCATTCCGGCTTGACGCCTCTGAGCAGAACGGCGCGGCTGCAGGCCAGGAAGCTGCCGAACCAGTGCATTTTCGCGCCGGTGTGATAAAGAGGCGGGATACAGAGGAAATTGTCCTCTCTAGTCTGCTTGTGGTGCTCCCTTTCGACTTCACAGGACAGCATCAGCGCGCGGTGTGCATGGAGGATCGCTTTGGGGAAACCGGTGGTGCCGGATGAAAAATAAATGGCGGCGTCATCGTCGTCGGAAAGCGTGATTTTTGGAGCCGTGGAGGAACAGCACGCGGTGAGCGCATAATAACTTTCCGCAAACGCGGGGCAGTCCTGCCCTAAAAACAGACGTATTTTTACCTTGGGAATCTGTTCGCGGATCGCAGCAACCCTTTCAGTAAATTCCGGTCCGAAGATCAAAACGTCACATTCGGCCAGATCGAGACAGTATTTGATTTCATCTTCCGTGTAGCGGTAGTTAAGCGGCACCGCAATGGCGCCGGTTTTCAGGATACCGAAATAAATCGGCAGCCACTCCAGGCAGTTCATCAGCAGAATCCCGACCTTGTGGCCTTTCTGCAATCCTCTGCCCAGCAAAAAGTTGGCAAAACGATTGGCTTTGTCGTCGAATTCACGCCAGGTCATCTCCCGCCGGTACCGCTTCTCGGGATCGGTTTCGACAAGTTCATAATCTTTCCAGTTTGCGGCAGTCTCTTTGATTTCCGGATTGATCTCAATCAGGCTGATTTCATCGCCATGGAGGGCGGCGTTCGCGGCAAGAATTTCTGTAATGGGCATTTTCTATTCCTTCTTTTTTTAACTTTTACTGCTTTACTCCGGCATGACACGGGAATCCTGTCATACCACTTCCAGGTCACTGCTTTTTTTGTTTCAGTCCGGCCAGCAGCGTGTCAAATGTTTCCTGATCCGCTTTGAACGCATTGGCCTTGACGCCTATCCTGATGATATTAATATTTTTGATGGTATCCCCCTTCCGGATGGCATCGACAACATCCTGTCCGCTTACCACATGACCAAAGACCGTATGTTTGCCGTCCAGCCAGGGGGTTTTTGTGTGCGTGATAAAAAATTCACTTCCATTGGTGCCGGGACCCGCGTTAGCCATGGATAAGATGCCCGGGGCATCATGTTTAAGCGTTGCATCAATCTCATCGGGAAAGTTATAGCCCGGACCGCCGGTGCCGCCGCCTTGAATCATAAAATCCGGAATGACGCGATGGAAGGCCAGTCCATTGTAAAAGCGGACACCCTTGCCCCGCGTCGACATAATAGTGCCTTCGGCCAGGCCGACAAAGTTCACGACGGTTAAGGGCGTCTTCTCAAATTCCAGTTGAATCAGGATATCGCCTTTTGAAGTAGTTAATTTTGCATAGAGCCCGTCGGCAAGCGACGGTTTTTCAGCGCAAAGGCTCTCACCCGCCGTGAAAATAAGCAGCAAAAGAACGACTGTTGAAAAACCCCATCTCGTCTGTTTCATGATTCCTCTCCCGTTTGGTTGCAGTTTTACCTATCCGCAATTAACAATACGTTCGCCTGAAAGCGATGCGTTTCTTTAATTCTTTTTTGCCTTCATCAACTGCGGCGTTTGCTCGTTGTTGTATTGGTTCCTCGCGATGCGTTCCACCTGCGGTTTCAAATAATTGAACAAATCACCTATTGCAACGGAACCATCCGGCTTGACAATGTCTTCGCTCTTGATCCCTTTGAGCATAAAATAGGTGAACAAACCATGTCCTTTTTCATCATAGGTCGAACTGATCTGTTCTCCTGACGAGGCGGAAAGAACCGTCATATTAGCAGACAGAACCATGTTGTCCTTGAGATTCATCACAAGAGGCCGCGCGCCTTTCGCGAGAACACTTCTTCCCCCTGCGCCGGAAAAGCAGGAATCAAGGGCAATAATGATTTGTTTGGCGGGCAGTTTTCGGAGGGCCTCATAGAGCTTCCTCAAAGGATACCCCGTCTGTGCGATAAATGAAGGATCTCCGTCGTAGGGAACAAGATAAGCATCGCCGTTTTTGGGATTGGGAGCGCCATGACCGGAGTAATAAATGAAGATCGTGCTGTCCTTTTCAGCATGGTTCACAAGCCACTGCTCAAAATATTTTTCAAAGTCACTCTTCGTTGCATATTCATTGGTCAAAGTGACAATATTTTCTTCCGGATAACCCATCACCTTGGAAAGGTATTCGCTCATCAGTTTTGCATCGCTTACGGCAAAATCCGCCTTGGGTAATTTCTGGCGATACGTCTCAATTCCGATCACAATAGCGTAATTGTTCTTCCTGAGGGGCACGGACTTGCGGGGAAGAATATCAATGTCCTGTTTGGCGGGCTTCGACAATAACGGCAGCGAGCCGGGAGCCGGAGCGGGTACTCCCTTATTTTTCTGAGCGGCCATCAGGATGTATTTGAACTTATCGCTGACCTTCGAGATGCCGCCGGCTTTTGCCGAACTTATGGCCGCTTCCGCAATGACCAGCGGATTGTCCTGACCCTCTGTTTCTTCACTTTCCACATCAGGAATAATGCCTTTGCCCTGGATCGTTTTGCCCGAAGGCAGATAATACTTTGCGGTGGTCATTTTAAGGGCCGCCCCATCGCTGAGAGAATATATTGTCTGAATGCTTCCCTTGCCAAAGGTATGTTTGCCCAGCAAAAGAGCTCTGGCCTGATCCTGCAGGGCGCCGGCCAGTATCTCAGCGCCGCTTGCCGTACCTTCGTTGACCAGCACGACCATCGGATAGAAGGGTTGCGTGCCGATTGTCCTGCCTTCAAACTTACGCTCCGACCCCGCGCTTCTGCCGCGTATGGTCACAATCGTGCCGGCTCCGGCGAATTTGCCGGCCACATCCACCACAGCGGATAACAATCCACCCGGGTTGTTGCGCAGATCAAGAACCAAACCTGTGAATTTAGAGGATCTCGATCGGAGATGATTCAGGGCGTTTTCCACGTCACGAGCCGTGTTTTCCGAGAAGTAAGCAATCCTCAAATATCCGATGCCCCCATGCAGCTCTCTGAATTTTACATGCTTCACGGAAACAATCGCCCGGACCAAAGGAAACTCCCGGGGCTGCTCGAAACCGCTGCGCATGATCGTGAGCGTCACCTTGGAGTCTTTCGGCCCCCGCATTTTTTTTACCGCATCCCAAACGGTGATGCCCTGCGTGGATACACCGTCAATGTGCGTGATCCGGTCTCTTGCCTTTATTCCCGCCAGATATGCGGGAGTATCTTCAATCGGCGACACGACTGTCAGGATGCCTTTATCCGCGTTAATTTCCAGACCCACGCCGCCGAAGCTTCCGCGCGTTTCGGTCTGTAATTCTTTGTAAGCATCCGGTGTCAGAAAGCCGCTGTGCGGGTCCAGGGCGGCAAGCATTCCGTCGATGGCGGCGTATTCCAATTTCCGGGGATCAGAAGGGGTTGATTTTGACCAGATCAGATATTGATCCGCCACCAGGTTTTCAGCCTTTTTTGCGTCGATACCGACCGTACTGTAATCGATGTCAGTTTTGGGGAAATCCCGGTTAACCGAACTAAGAAACACTTCCATGCCATTGACCGCCGATGACGCGAGATAAGAAGGATCGGGTTGTTCAACATAGTCTTCCATGATTTTTGAAAATGCCTCGCGCAAGACGACGGGCGATTCCTGAGCAAAGGCAGACAAATGCCAGCCCGCAAGCATTACGAAGCCCAGCAGGAAACCCATCATTTTACTTGACCGCGATCCACCCATGGTGATCCCTCGTAACATATTTTACTTTTCCTTCTATTATGTCCGGAGCTGAATGTTCAGCAGGCACGGAGGGCTTTCCATTCCCGCCACGCCATCGTCCGGACGCGTGAGCAAACTTTATATCCGCTTTTCGCAAATAACGGCAACGGCGGAAAGAAAGCGGTCCATTTCCTCGTCTGTTCCAATCGTCACACGCAGGAAATTGTCAATTTTAGGCTTGTCAAAGTAGCGGACCAGAATGCCCTGCTCCCGAAGCTGCTGAAACAGGACACGTCCGGGGCATTGCGGGTTGCTGGCAAAAACAAAGTTGGCCGCAGAAGGAATGACGTTGAAACCCATTTCTTTGAGTCTTGCCGAGACACGCTCCCGTGTCCTGATGATTTTAGATCTTGTCTGCTGAAAATAATCGTCATCCTTAATGGCTTCCCGTGCGCCTATCTGGGCAAGACGATCAACCGTATAGGAATTGATCGAATCTTTTACCCTGATGATTCCTTCAATCAGGCCCCGGTCGCCTAAAGCGAATCCCACCCGCAGTCCGGCCAGTGAATAGGACTTGGACAACGTCCGGATCACCAGCAAATTCGGATAACGATTAATCAACCCGACCGCGGAAGCGCCGCCAAAATCAACATAGGCCTCATCAAGAATCACCACGCTGTTTTCATTTTGTTTCAAAATATTTTCGATGTCGGCAAGTGAAACACCTCTTCCGCTGGGCGCATTGGGATTGGCGATGATGATGCCGCCGTTTTCCCGAAGATAACCTTCAACCGGCACATTGAATTCATCATCCGCTTCGATCAACCGGTAAGGCGTGCGAAAAAACTCCGCGTACACCGGATAAAAGCTGTATGTGACGTCGGCAAAAAGTACGGGAAGACCCGCGGGTTCAAAAAAGGCCGGGAAACAAAACGCCAGCAGTTCATCGGAACCGTTGCCGATAAACACATTGTCCCTTTTCAGTCCGAAGGCTCCGGCAATGGCATCTCTGAGTTCGTCTCCTGACGGATCCGGATAAAGCCGCAGCGTTTCATTGGCCGCATTTTTGATGGCTTCGATGACTCTGGGAGACGGCGGATAAGGGTTTTCATTGGTATTCAGTTTGATATACTTCCGGTCTTTCGGCTGTTCGCCCGGAACGTAAGGCCTGATGTTTTTAACCGTTTGACTCCAGTATCGGCTCATAGATGTTCATCCTTGTTTTCTAAACTTTAAAATATGCTTATTTTAAATATATGAAATGTTCAGGAATTTCCATTTTTAATTTTTGCCGTCAGTGTTTTGCGTTAGTTATTCGGGCGATGGCGGGTGTTACTTTGACTGCGCAAATATTTAACAAACTATAACCTGGCAGGTTCGCAGGTCATTTCTCCGGAAGGATACGGCTTTAAAATATCCAGTAATTCTGACGGGTCTTTGATTTGCGGATTCAGCCAGAGTTCCTGCGCAACCTTCGGAACAATCACCGGCATACGGTCGTGGATGGGAGCAACAATGTCATTGGCCTGTGTGGTAATGATGGTGCAGGTTTCCACCTTTTTCTGATCCGGCGCCGTCCAGGTTTCGTAAAGTCCGGCAAAGTAAAAGGGCAATCCTGTTTTCATGCCGAAGGAATATGGGATTTTTTTATTTCCTTCTTTTTTCCACTCGTAGAATCCGTCGGCGGGGATCAGGCATCTTCTCCGGGTAAAAGCATTTTTAAAACTTGGTTTTTCGGCAAGGGTTTCGGCACGGGCATTGAAAAGCTTAGAGCCGATGGACGGATCTTTTACCCAGCAGGGAATCAGTCCCCACCGGTAAGACTCCAACACGTTTTGGCCGTTCCGCCTGACAACCGCGGGAATATGCTGACCGGGACAGATATTGCGGCTTGGTGAAAAATGGACGGATAGTCCGGGAATATCAAATTCCCGGGCAATGGCCAGTAAATCAACGAGTAAAACAAATCGTCCGCACATGTTTCCTTCTTTCAACAAACAAAGGGGGGAGTGGCTCCCCCCTTTGTTATGCTCTTCTGTGTGCCTCTGTGCCTCTGTGCCTTTGCCATCAAATCACAGTTTGATTTTGCCCTCTTTCAGTGTTTTGGTGGGTTTAAATATATCCAGGTGAAATTTTTTGTGCAGCTCGTTTAGTTTGTAGACCAGTTCCGGATAACCGATGCCCTGCGCCAGCGCAAAGGGTCCGAAAGGCGAACCGCCGCCGTTGGCCATCGCCAGATCAATTTCTTTAGGATCATCCACAACGCCTTCCTCCAGGAGCTTGGTGGCTTCATTGACCTGCAGGGCAATCAGTTGATTGAGGTCGAATTCCTTTGTGGCCTTGCCCAGATCAATGGCGGGCCTTCCTTTGGACCAGTCATAAAAACCCTTCCCCGTTTTTTTGCCCAGGTTGCCGGACTTCAGATAGGCCATCATCGCATCCGATGGTTTATACTCTTTGGAAAGCACCTGCGCAAAATACTCAAGGCCGTGCGCGGCCACATCAATGCCGACATAATCCACCAGTTCGAATGGCGCCATGGCCATAACAGGTTTGAATGCCGCGTCAAATTCTTCAGGCGAGGGATGCCCCGCTTCCAGAATTTTGGAGAGCAAAAGCAGCGTGGGTTCGTTCACCCGGTTGTAAATAAAACCCGGAGAGTCTTTCTTTACAATAACGGGAACTTTTTTGATTTGTTTGGCGATATCATAGCCGATCTGAATGGATTCGTCGGATGTCTGTTTGCCCTTGATGACTTCAACCAGTTTCATGAGCAGGGCGGGATTGAAAAAATGATACCCGATGACCTTGTCCGGTCTTTTGGTGGCTGCCGCAATGTCCGTAATGCTGATATTGGATGTATTCGACGCCAGAATGGCGTGCTGAGGCGCAAATTTATCCAAATCGGCAAAAACGCTTTGTTTGAGTTCCAGCTTTTCCGGCACGGCTTCAATGACAAAATCCGCATCCTTCACGGCAGTCTGCAAATCAACCATCGGGGTCAGACGCACCAGCGCATTGGCAAAAGCATCCGGTGTTATCTTGCCTTTCTCCTTGAATTTTTCCAGACTCGCGATGATTCCCGCAACGCCCTTATCGACATACTTCTGTTCGATATCCCGCAGGACAACGCTGTAGCCTCCCAGCAGACAGGCAGCGGCAATCCCGTGCCCCATATCTCCGGCGCCGATCATCGCAATCTTCTTTACGTCTTCAGCTTTCATCTTTTGTCTCCTTCCGTTAAAGTATGATAAATCCGTATTGATTATTTCTTTAATTTCGCCAGTTCTTCATCCCGCAATACTTTGCGCAGAATCTTGCCGACCGCCGACTTGGGAACGGCCTCGCGGAATTCCACGATCTTGGGCACCTTGTAGGCCGTCATCTTCACTTTACAGAAATCGATAATCTCCTGTTCGGTGGCTTTTTCACCGGGTTGCAGGACAACAAAAATCTTCACAGTCTCTCCCCGGTAATCGTGCGGAATGCCGATCGCCACCGCCTCCGACACTTTGGGATGTTCGTAGAGGACTTCCTCAATCTCGCGCGGATAAATATTAAAGCCGCTGGCAATGATCATATCTTTCTTGCGATCCACGATAAAGATGAACCCGTCGTCATCCACCTGCGCAATATCACCGGTGTGCAGCCAGCCGTCCGTTAACTGATTGGCTGTTTCTTCGGGATTATTCCAGTAACCCTTCATAACGGTGGGTCCCTTGACCAGAAGCTCGCCTGCCTCCCCCGGTTTGACGTCTTCCGTACCGTTGTCCACATTCACGATGCGGAAATCATTGTCCGCCATCGGAATGCCGATGGAACCGACTTTATTATAGGCAATCGGGTTGGCAATCGTAATCGAGCTGGTTTCACTGAGCCCGTACCCCTCATTAAATGTAATGCCCAGATCAATCACGCGTTCGATCAATTCGACAGGCATGGGCGCGCCTCCGGAATTGAGCAGTCCGAGATATTTGCCCAGATCGAGGCTGGCCGCCTTGGGATGATTGACAATGGCGGTGATCATCGTGGGCACCGCCGGGAAATAGGTAATATGGCCGGCTTTGATGATCGTATCCAGAATTTCGTCAATATCAAAGCGCGGCACGAGAATTTGCGTAGCGCATCCGAAAAACGACCAGTTCATCGCGACAATGTTGCCGTACACATGGAAAAACGGCAGCACGCACAAGGCGCTGCGATCCTGCTGCGACATGGCCAGAGGCGAGTATGCGCCAGGAGAGGCCCACATGCCCGCCTGGAAAGTGGCAGCCACCAGATTGCCGTGCGTCAGAAGCGCGCCTTTGGGAAAGCCGGTCGTCCCGCCGGTAAACTGGATCATCGCCGGATCGGAAGGCGCGATCGGAATACGGGGCAGACGCGTGTCCTTGCAGTTTTCAATGAGTTCGGAAAAGTGCAGCCAGCCTTCCTCCAGTTCCAGACTTTTGGCCGTACTCACCCCCAGACCATTGATGTAATCCGTGATCTTCGTAACGATCACGCGTTTCAGTCCGGTTTCCTTCACCACCGGCCGCACGGCAGGCAAAACCATGTCAAAGGTAATCATGGTTTCCATGGTGGTGTTCTCAATGATGAATTTCAGTTCGGTTGCCGTATAGAGCGGATTCATATTCACGACTATGCCGCCCAGATGCATAACGGCCAGATAGGTCACAATGAACTGCGGACAGTTGGGCAGATGAATGCCCACACGGTCGCCTTTTTTCACGCCGCTTGCGGCCAGGGCGTTGGCTAAACGCAGCACCTGCTCGCGAACCTGCCAGTAGGTCAGCTCCGTTCCATAAAAAACAGTGCAGATTTTATTCGGGTGCGCTCCGGCGGTCAGTTGAAAAATCCTTTGCGCCGGATAGTGAGGGTAACTGATGGAGTGGGGAACGTAGTAATCGTAGAATTTATGCCAGGGTTTCGTTGTCATATTGGTTGACCTCCTTCGCCAGTCTGTTTGAATTGTCAAACGTGTTTCTTGGTTGTGAAGTGCTACTCTATGCTTCCCTGTTGCCGCAGCTCATGCCGGTAATGTGTTTTACCTGTTTCCGGCTCGATCTGATATTTTATTGTGTGGTGGTAGTGATCTGCTCCCTGATCGTTGAACCGCCGTCATGACAGGCACCAGGCTCCAGGCGGAGCATGCGGGACTTGTCCTTTTGTGCAAGTTGTCTTTATTCCGATGAATATGCGTTAAATGGTTAATGTCCCCTCCTGTGAGAGGAGGGATAGCTTTATCTCGGGCAGGTCTTTGATATCGTCCGGCCAGATTCTGATTGCCCATTCTGTGGGAATATTGGAATCAGCGATTGCTCCTGTTAATGGAGCAATCGCTGATTTATTAAATCCTTGCTATTGAACCGTGAACGTTGAACCTGAAACCTTACTCTTTCAATGCTCCGGTAAAGTTGTCCGACTCTACCTTCAGTACCGCGCCTTCATTGTTCATGATGCAGGCGATGCGGCCGTAGAATTTGGGGAATTCCGCGCCGATGTAAAACTGCGCCGACAGCACGCGGCCGCTGTAGTAGGCTGCTTCCGGGTTGTCCGCGATGATCTTCGCGCGATCCGCTCCCTTGGCATCGCCCAGAAGCGCTTTGGCTTTGGGCGTGGTGATCGTGAGGCTCCACAGATGCAGCCAGGCCAGAATCAGCGGATACATGGCCTGCTGGAAGGGGGTGGCGTTATTGAGCAGGAGGAGAATCTTCATTTCGCCCAGCTGCTTTTTCATCATCTCGATCATCTCGTCGAATTTTGCCAGGCCATCGATTACCGGATTGACATACTTATCGTCGACGACGCCTTTGGCCTTCGCAATCGTGCCATTCATCCATTCCCTGAGCTGAGAGTAGTTGTACATCTCGGGATTCATGAGAATCTTGCGCATGACCAGGTCGAGCGACTGGATGGCGTTAGTTCCCTCATAAATTGAAAATACTTTGGTGTCGCGAGCGTACTGTTCGACCGGGTATTCCTGGCAGAAGCCGTAACCGCCGTAAACCTGCATCGCCTCGGCGGTGACGAGCCAGGAGGCGTCGGAGATGCCGGCCTTCACGATCGGAGTCAGGATTTCGACGATGCCGGTCGCTCTTTTCACTTCTTCGGGATCTTTCGATGCATGCATGATATCCTCGTGATAGGCAAGGAAGAGGCACAGCATACTCATCCCCTCGACGTTGCTCTTCATGTAAAGGAGCATACGCTTGACGTCGGGGTGATTGATAATGGCAACGGGGCCGCCCTTGGGATTCGTAATGAGAGCGCTCTGTACCCTGTTGCGGGCGTAAGTCACAGCGTGCAGGTAAGCGGCGCTGGAGCAACCCAGGGCCTGGACGCCTGTGTGGATGCGGGCTGCGTTCATGAGATGGAACATGATCTGCATCCCCTGGCGTTCTTTACCCAGCAGGTAGCCTATGCACTTGCCGTTATCACCGAAATTCAGCGATGAGGTGGCGTTTCCTTTAAGGCCCATCTTGTGCTCGATGCCGGAACAGATCATGTCGTTGCGCTCGCCCAGGGAGCCGTCCTTGTTGATGAGGAATTTGGGAACGACGAAGATCGAGATGCCCTTCGTTCCTTCCGGATCGCCTTCGATTCTCGCGAGGACCGGGTGAATGATGTTCTCGTTCATGTCGTGTTCGCCGTTGGAGATGAAGATCTTTGAGCCGGTGATCAGATAGGTGCCGTCGGCTTGCTTGACTGCCTTGCTCTTGAGAGCCCCGACATCGGATCCGGCGGAGGGTTCGGTCAGACACATGGTGCCGCCCCATTTTCCTTCCAGAAGCTTGGGAACGACCATGTCATACAATTCCTTATTGGCAAAGGGGGCGATGATGGCGAGCGCCCCGGTGATCGAGCCGCAATACATCGTCAGGGCTGTGTTTCCGGCATTGAAATACTCGGCGCAGGCCATGGAAATACTCTGAGGGAGACCCATTCCGCCCATTTCCTGAGACAGGGCCAGGGAATGAAATCCTGACTCGATATAGGCATTGAATCCCTTTTTGAACGATTCGGGAACCTTGACCTCGCCCGTTTTGGCATCGAACTTCAGGCCCGTCTTGTCCCCTTCGGCATTGGTCGGGTAAAACTGCTGTATGGCAATCTTCTCCGCCAGTTCGAGCGTATCTTCATAGACGCTCCGGTCAAAATCTTTGAATGCATCAAACCGGTTCAATTTTTCCAGTTCCAGCATTTCAAACAGGGTAAAACGGACATCACGTGAATCGATTAACTGATTTAACGACATATTTGCCTCCTTAAAATTTTTTTGTTTTTTATCGATGAGTGATCCACTCTTCGAATATTTATTTTTTAAACTGCAACAGGACGCCTGAATCACATCCGCGGCAGCAAAACGCTCAGAAGAATACATTGAACGTTGGTTATTTCCCATAGCAGATACCATATTATTTGCAAGAAATATTTATAATTATGTTAAATACTTAATGTTTTATGAAATCTGTTCATGCTCGCGCATATTTTCAGCAGGGGCCTTAAACTCGCCCGAAAAATATTGTAAAAATCAATATATTTTAAATCTTGGAGGCCATACGGAAACAGCCCGATTGCAGATAAGCATCGTCAAAAAACAGCTGAACACTAAGTTAACATATGGTAAAGGCATGGACAGGCCGGTTATCATTTGCCGGAAAACGGAAATGATCAGATGCGGAATGTCATCCTGGCAATTGAGCCGTTTTATTGCAATGCGACATCGCTTTACCGGAAGATGTAACTGCCATGAATGAATCTTACAAGAGAAATGAATTGCGGCTTCTCAACGTGGCAACGGGATTAACGGTCGTCTATGCTGTTGCCGCCGTAATCATCGCCCTCATCAGCGACTCGATGACGATGCTGCTTGACGGCGCCTACAGCGTGATCGACATGTTCGTCTCTTTCGCGGCGGTCCTCGTCGTGCGAAAGCTGAATGAACCGCCCAACGAAAAATATCATTTCGGTTATGCCAAGCTCGAGCCTCTCATGACCGCAGCGGACGGTCTGCTGCTCTTGTTCCTGTGTTTCATGAGCATCACTTTAGCTGTGCAGGATCTGATCCACCCGGATCCGGTAGAACACGTCGGCGCCATTCTGGTGTTTACGGCAATCAGCGTTTTCCTCTGTCTTGGAATGGGGTTGTACATGCGGTATGCCGGAAAGAAGTGGCGTTCTGAAATACTGGTCACCGACAGCAAACTGTGGTTAATGGAGGGGACGGTCAGCCTGGGCGTTTGCACGGCCTTCAGTATCGGCTGGATCATGAAACAGTATCCGAACTGGGAACAATACACCTCCTATGTGGACCCGCTGACGTGCATTGCCATCGCGTTGCTTTTCATTGTCTCGCCGTTCAAGATTCTCAGGAACAGCCTGTCCGATCTGACCGACGCCTGCCCGCCCAAGGAAATCATGGACAGGGTCAGTGGTCTGGCCCAATTCTGCTGTGAAAAGCACGGGCTGGCCGCCGTTGAGTGGCTGAGATTGCGCAAGTCCGGACGAAGATTATACATGGACGTCCGTTTTGAAGCACAACAGGATTATGACATCAAAACCATCGATAAAATCCGTCATGATATTAAATCAGACTTGAAACATGAACTACCGGAGCTTGACGTTCTGCTGGAATTTGCCGTCAAGAATGCCGCCGTGAACGGGACTCTCAACTCTTCAAATGCGGATTACGCAAATAAAACCAGGGGCACGGATTCATAGCCCGGCCATGGCGGATACCTGATGGTTAACGCAATTTGTTTTTGGTGAAAAACTCTTTCGAGGCGATGAAATATGAACAGACTGGATTCCGTCGATGTTTTGAGGGCGCTGGCCCTGATTGCCATGGTGATTTGCCACTATCCCATCTTTCTGTCGAGCGGCGAAGGAACGGATGCCATGCTGTACTTTCTGACCAATCACCTGCTGGGCGGTGATTTCGGCGCTTCATGGTTCGTTTTCCTTGTCGGTTTAAGTCAGGTCATCTCAGCAAAAAAACGGGGCGCCGATCAGGGATTAAACGACAGCCGGGTATGGATTCGCGGTACGGCTATTTTCATCCTCGGATTGTTATTTCTGCTGATCGTTCAGGGTTATGAAGAAATGTGGGACTGGGATATTCTAACCTTCATCGGTTTTATGACCGTTGTCTTGCTGTATTGCCGCCGGGTACCGTCCTGGGCGCTGCTTCTGGTCTGCACAGCCGTTCTTTTCACGACACCATTGCTTCGATCCTTAACCGATATCGCTCAGTTTTACGGGGGCCAATTCGTCAGCGTCCGGTGGATATCGGATTTCTTTCCCAATCTCCTTTTTGATCCCCTGAAGGACTACGACGGCGGGCCATCATTTCTCAACAACTTCATAGGATTTTTCCTGACCGGACAATTCCCCCTGCTCCCCTGGATCATCTATCCGATTATCGGTTTCATCATCGGCAGGAGGCTGACGGAAAACCGCCTCGGTTCCGATACCCCGTTTCTGATCATTATCGGAATCATGTTTGCCTTTATGGGGATGGTTACCGCCTATGCGGGCTCGATCACGCCGCCGTTCTTCGTGCAAAAAGAACATATCACGCCGCTGTCGTTTTATCCCCTGTCGTTCAGCATGAATCTGTTTCTTCTGGGCGTTGTGCTGATCCTTTTCACCGTGCTGTGGAACATCTTCGACCGGCAGCCCGGCAAAACCGCAAAACCTGGCATATTCCTGACCTACTGCCGGCAGATCAGCAAATACTCACTGACCATCTATATTACCCACTTTGCCTTATTCTTCATCCCCCTGCGCCTCATCCATTTATCAACGGGGAAATACTATCTGCGGGAACTGACCAGCACGCCTGTCGCCCTTGCCCTCGCCGTTCTGCTCGTGATTCTCTATTACCCCATCTTAAAACTTTGGGACAAAGCCCACGGCAAATACAGCTTTGAGTGGCTTCTCAATCAAATCATATCCGTGATGAGCCGCCAAAGGTCAACATGAGAGCGGAAGATGATCTGCATAAGAAAAGCAAGCTGAAATAAAGGCAGGGAACGGCGACTAAACCGTTCCCTGCCTTTGCAACTTTAAATTGCTTGTGCCCCGCGGGGGTAAGGTGACCCGCAGGGTTACGAGTGCTCTTTAGGGTATGAACCCCGAACCTTATTTTACAGCGGTATATTATTATGCTTCTTTTCCAGACGCGCCTCTTTTTTATCCTTCATGGCATCGAGCACCGCAATGACGCGTTTACGCGTTTCCCGGGGAAGGATAATTTCTTCAATGGCCCCCAGTGACGCCGCAAAATACGGGTTATTGAATTTCTCTTCGTATCCCGCGATCAGTTCGGCCCGTTTGGCGGCCGGATCGTCCGCCGCTTTAATCTCGCTGCGGTAAATGATGTTGCAGGCGCCTTCGGCTCCCATCACCGCGATTTCCGCCGTCGGCCACGCCATGACGTAATCCGCCCCTAACTGCTTGCAGCACATGCCGATATAAGATCCGCCATAGTCTTTGCGGGTCACCACCGTAATTTTCGGGACAGTCGCTTCCGAATAAGCGTGCAGCAGTTTCGCCCCGTGGCGGATAATGCCCGCCCATTCCTGATCGGTGCCGGGCATGTAGCCGGGAACATCGGCAAAGGTCAGAAGCGGAATATTGAAGGCGTCGCAGAATCGGATGAAACGCGACGCCTTGTCCGAAGCGTTGACGTTGAGGACGCCCGCAAAAGCCATCGGATTATTGGCAATCACACCCACCGGCTTGCCCATGATGCGTATCAGGGAAACAATGATGTTTGGCGCCCATTGGGCGTGCAGTTCAAACATTTCACCATGGTCGGCTATCGATTTGATGACGTTTTTCATGTTGTAGGCGCGGTTTGCCTTATCCGGAATCACTTTATCCAGTTCGGGGCATTCCCTGTCGGGGCTGTCGGTTGACGGTGCGGCAGGCAGGGGGATATTGCAGCTGTCGGGCAGATAAGACAGGAGTATTTTGATTTTATCGAGACAGTCCGCGTCGTTTTCCGTCACGACATGGCAGACCCCGCTTTTTGAGGCATGAGCCACGGCGCCGCCCAGGTCTTCCTGGCTCACGTCTTCGCCGATTACCGCCTTGATGACTTCCGGGCCGGTGATGTACATATAAGATGTGTTTTTCACCATGAAGATCCAGTCGGTGAGTGCCGGCGAATAAACAGCGCCGCCCGCCGTTGGTCCCATGATTGCGGTAATTTGAGGGATATAGCCGGAAGCGATCGTATTACGGTAAAAGATGCCGCCGTAGCCTTCCAGAGAAGGGACGCCTTCCTGAATTCTGGCGCCTCCGGAATCGTTAATGGCAATAAAGGGTTTCTGCGCGGCAATGGCCATGTCCATCACCTTCCAGATCTTTTTAGCGTGCATTTCGCCCAGGGTGCCGCCCGCGCTGGTGAAATCCTGAGAAGCGGCAAAAACTGTGCGGCCATTGACTTTGCCAAACCCTGTAATGACGCCGTCAGCCGGAATTTCTTTCTTATCCATGCCGAAAAGGGTTGAATGATGCTTCGCGAAAAGCTGAACTTCCTGAAAGGTTCCCTTGTCAAATAAATAATCCAGGCGTTCGCGGGCAGTCATTTTGCCGCCGTCATGCTGTTTTTTAACCTGCTTTTCACCGCCCATCTTCATCAACGTCTGAACCCTGGCCTCAAAATCCTGAATTTTCCCCTGAGTTGTCGTCTGTTTTACTTCGTCGCTCATCGGTTGTCTCCTTTATATTTTATATATTTTTTTGTTTGTTTTTGTCTTGACCCGCTTTTTCGTGTAAGTTACTATCACAATTATTAAAACACGGCTTAGACATGGCACCGGATGAAAGGCACCGGTTTTTTGCTTATCCTTTTTGGAAAAAACTGGCAAGTACGATTAATAAACCATGCGTAACTTTAAAATCATTGTGGAATATGACGGCGCCGCTTATTGCGGCTGGCAGCGGCAGCCTAACGGGATTTCGATTCAGCAGATTCTGGAAGAGGCCGTGGGCAGAATCACGTCGGGCAAGGTAACCCTGGTCGGTTCAGGGCGCACGGATGCCGGGGTGCATGCCATTAATCAGGTGGCCAACTTTAAGAGCCTGACATCGCTCCCTGCTGAAAAGATCTTCCGGGGCGTCAACAGTATCCTGCCTCCGGATGTGGTAGTCAAACATCTCGAAGAAGTTCCCATCGATTTTCACGCCCAGCGCGATGTCAAAAGCAAGATATACGTTTACCGGATCTGCAATCAGAACTTGAGACCGGTGCTGGGACGCGAATACTGCTGGTTCATCCGTTATCCACTGAATATTGAAAAGATGCGGGAAGCAGCCGGGTACCTGCCGGGCACCCATGATTTTTCCTGTTTTTGCGCCACCGGTACGGATGTTAAGGACCGCGTGCGGACAATCACCGCCATCACCATTAAGACCGGCTCCGACGGGTTAATCGAAATTACAGTGGAAGCGAAGGGGTTTTTGAAGTATATGGTGCGCAATATCGTGGGAACCCTTACGGAAGTCGCCCGCGGCAAACGGCAGCCGGAAGAGATGCGGGAAATTATAGACTCCCGCGACCGCAACATCGCGGGGGTTACCGCACCCGCCTGCGGCCTTTTTTTGAAAGAGGTTAAATACTGAACATTGAAAGTATTATTACTGGGACATAAAGGAATGCTGGGAAGCGACCTCGCCGCACAGTTTCGTTACAGGCACGACGTTACCGGCATGGATCTGGGCGATATCGATATCACCCGCGCGGATGATTGCCGGAAGGCGGTTCTGGAAACGCAGCCGCAGCTGGTCATCAATGCCGCAGCTTATACCAACGTGGACGGCTGCGAAACGGCCAAAGAGGAATGCTTTGCCGCAAACGCCGAAGCGGTAAAGAACATTGCCGAAGCGTGCCGCGGCAAAAATATTACCATTATTCATTTCAGCACGGACTATGTATTTGACGGAACCGGCAGACGCCCCTACGAGGAAGAAGATGCCTGCAATCCGATGAACATGTATGGAGCATCCAAACTGGCCGGCGAAAATTATCTGAGGACGATCACCGACAATTACATTCTGATCCGCACGGCCTGGCTTTACGGCGCAAAGGGGAAAAGCTTTGTGCAGGCGATTCTGGAGAAGGCCAGAACAACCGGCAAACTGACCGTCGTGGACGACCAGACGGGATCACCCACCTGCACGCGGGATCTGGCGGCGGCAACCGAACTGCTGGTGGATAAAAACGCCCGGGGCATTTTCCATGTCACCAACCGTGGAAATTGCACCTGGTATGATTTTGCGAAAAAAATATTAAAAGAGGCGCGCCTGGATACGGTTGAATTACTGCCGATGAAAACCACTGAATTAAAGCGGGCGGCCAAACGACCGGCTTATAGCGTGCTGAGTGCAAAAAAATTTGTCACGACAACCGGCAAGAGCATGCAGCCCTGGCAGCTGGCGTTTTCGGATTACTATAAATTGATTACCAGCCGCACCTGTTGCAGCGAATCAAGTCTTACCGTAAAGTAATTCGACCTGACCATCCTCAACGCAATAGAGCAACCGGTCCCGGCTGTTTGCGACAACCGGGAAATACGGTGCTTGATTTGCCAGGGGTAACGATCAAAGCATGTGATAGAAAAGATGATTTTTTTCAAAATGAATTTCTGCGGGGTATGTGATATAATCATCAGGAATCCTACCGAAATGGAGGTTGCACCATGCGGACCCTTTTCAAGCGTTTATACTGTTGTTTGATGCTTATTCTGGCTCTGATGCTTCAGAGTTGTCTGGTTTCCACGTCATCCACCCTCATCACACCCGAAATCCGGTCTTTGTATGAAGGGGAGTATAAAATTGATGACGCCATGAAAGATCATGTTCCCCTGTATGTCGCCGTCCTGCCCTTTACGGATTTATCCGACAGCAAGGAAGGGGGAAAGGCTATGCGGCGGGGTTTCTATAACCATTTCAGTTCGCTTCCCTTCAAAGACATGGAACTCTATAAAGTAGACGATTTGCTGGCCAAAGCGGGGCTGACCGATCCGGACGTCATCCGGAAAACACCGCCGCAGAAGCTGGGCGAAATCCTGGGAGTGGACGCGGTCGTTTTCGGAGAGATATCCGATTTCGACAAATATTTTGCCGTTCTCTATTCACAGGTTGCCGTCGGCGCGGAAGTTAAAATGTTTGACGCGAAAACCGGCCATTTCCTCTGGAGCGGCAAACACAAGGTGCGCAAGCACGAAGGCGGCATATCCACCAACCCGGTGGGCATCATCGCCACGGTCATTGCAACGGCAATGAATGTACGCGATATCCAGCTTTTGCGAGCCAATGATGATCTGTTCCGCGACATGGTCAAAACGATTCCCACCCCGTCTCTGGCCGAAGCCAAACGTCCGCCGGTCATCACCCTGTTAACCCAGGATTCCAAAGGACTGCCGAAAAACGCGGGCAAGGAAATCAAGGTGGTCATTCAGGGCGCGCCGAAAATGCAGGCCTGGTTTGACATCGGTCAATACCGGAAGCGCATTGAGATGCAGGAAGTCGAACCGGGCGGTTATTACGGCGTCTATAAAGTTGTACCGGGAGACAATATCGAAAAAGCCATCGTGACGGGTTATCTGACGGATGATTCCGGAAACACCTCCCAATGGGTGGATGCGATAGGATCCGTCACTCTCGATACCACACCGCCTGCAAAACCCGCTCACGTAACCGGCACCGGCCGCAATCAGCTGGTCGAACTCCGCTGGGATAAATCCCCCGAAGCGGACCTGGCCGGTTATATCATGTACCGTTCCGAAACACCGCTCACAGGCTACATCCAGATCGGCAAAACGGAATTAAACACGTTTACCGATACCGGTAAAAATCTGGTCAATGCGAAAATATATTATTACCGGGTGACAGCTGTGGACTTTGCCGGCAATGAAAGCCAGATGGCACAGACGCAGGGCATGCCGGTTGCGCCGGGACCGACAGCGGTTTCCGGTCTGATTGATTCGGATGCCACCTGGTACGCCGGCGCCAGTCCTTATATTATCGAATCGGATGTAACGGTCAAAGATAAAGCGCTTTTGACCATCGAACCGGGAACGGAAATCAAATCCAAAGGCGGCGCACTGATTATTGAAGGACGGATTTCAGCCCAGGGCGACAACGATCGTATTATCCGCTTTGACTCGGTTCAGGAGGATAAGCCGTGGACGGGGATCACCTTTGCCAACGTTAAAGACCGGGAAAATAAACTGTCGTTTGTCAACATCAAAAACGCGAAAACAGCCGTCAATTGTCAGGCGTCTTCACCGGTTATTGAAAAGTCCGAATTCACGCAAAATAATGAGGCCATTAAAATTCAGGGTGCGTTTTCCAAGCCGACGATCAGCAGGAACACCCTTTACAAAAACAGGGGAACCGCCATATCGGTCAGCGACGGCGCCGCACCGCGGATTCTGGAAAACGCGATTAATGACAACGACAATACCGGTTTGATGGTACAGTCCGCCGCACCGGAAATTGTGCAAAATACGATCATGCGGAACAAGAACAGCGGGATTGTGGTCAGAGGCTCGCAGGCGGTCATCCGGCAAAACAACCTGGTTGATAATCAGCCCTACAATCTGGCCGGTGAAATGAGAGGGGCTTCTGCAAAAGCACTGGATAACTGGTGGGGCAGCTCGAAAATGGCGGATATCCTGGCAGGCATTAAGGGGCGCGTTGATGTTCATTCCGTTCTTGACGGCCCCTATCCGCAGGGAAAAGTTTTGCCCGCATCCATCATGGACAAAATTCTCGGCGGCACGATCAAGACGGATTCTTATCTGATCTTATCGAACAGCCCCTACCGCATCACGAAAGACGTGATCATAGACGGAGGGGCGACGCTGACCATTGAGCCGGGCGTCGTTCTGGAATTTGATGCCAAAACGTCTTTCGTCACTGTAAACGGCGGCATTTTCGCGCGGGGCACAAAAGACAAGCCGATTACGTTTACCGCCGCTTCCTCCTCGCCTGCACCGGGCTTATACACCAGTGCCGTCCGGTTTTCCGAAGCAACCAAAGTCAACAGCTCCTTTGCCTTCTGCATTGTAAAGTATGCGGCGACCGCCTTTGATATTTACGCCGGATCGCCGGAAATATCTCACAGCCACATTGCGAATTCTTCCCAGAATGCCATTTATTGCCGCAAGGACGCCACACCGGTAATCTCCTACAATACTTTTACGGAAAATCAGGGTGAAGGCGCCATTACGTGCGTCGGTTCGGCCAATCCCAAAATTTTTCAAAATAATTTTATCGACAACACCGTGGCCATTCAGAGCTTCTCGTCCATTTACATTGACGCCCGGAATAACTGGTGGGGAAAAACGCCTCCCGATCCCAAAATATTCTGGGGTGAAAACATCAACATTAAACCCTGGCTGGAAAAAGAAAACCCCCGCGCTTTCCGGGAAATCCGCTGATACCGGAAAGCAATGGCATCTCTATACTCCGTCTTCTCCGCAGAACTCTGCGGGGAAGACGGATGTATCAGTTTTACACACTTCCAAACATCTCACTAATTTTTTTAAAATAGAGTTTGCATCGCAATCGGAAACTTTCAACCGGATACAAGCCAAAAATGGCTGAATGCTGACTTGACATTTGATAATAACAACCCTGACAATTACCCCCCGCTTAACAGTAGATGATAAATTCCCCGGTCACTTTTTTCCTGCACACCTTACTTTTACATTTTGGCATATTATGCTATATCTTCAATGCTAATGGTTGAAATACTTCATCACAGTCGGGAAAACAGGATATAAAGATTGAAAAACATTTTCAACAACATCATTCGATTCAAATAACGAGGCACAGCCATGAATGAAGAAACCACCATTCTGATCGTCGATGATAGTGAACTCATCAGGATGCTTGTCCAAAATATCCTGGAGCAGGAAGGCTATAAACATTTCATCGTGGCGAAAGATGGTGTTTCGGCCTACAAGATCTTAAAGGCTCAAAAGATAGATCTCATCATCTCCGACTGGAATATGTTGGGAATGACGGGGATTGAACTTCTGATAAAAGTTCGGGCAGACCAGGAAATCTCTCAAATTCCTTTTATCATGTTATCTGTTGAGACTCTCGATATCACGATAGACCAGGCCTTCAAAAGCGGCGCCAATGATTTTATTACCAAGCCATTTAACGTCAAAGATCTGACGGACAGCGTTGCCCGGGTTATGGGGCAAGCCCATTGAACCGTATTTCAGGAGTATTTGAATCATGAATGTCGATCTCATTAATGCCTTTGTGGATGGTTCAATTCATGTTTTAAAAGTCATGGCATTTATCGATGCAAACGCGGGAAAACCCTTTTTAAAAAAGGACAAATTGGCAATGGGTGATGTTTCCGGCATCATCGTCTTTTCAGGATCCATGACGGGGTCGCTGGCCTTAAGTTTTTCCGAGGCTTGCATTTTCAAAATAGTATCCAATATGATAGGTGAAGACGTCAGCGCCATCAATCAATTAGTTCTGGATGCCGCAGGCGAACTCACCAACATGATTTCCGGCGATGCAAGAAAGAGAATGCAAAGCAAAGGCCTCATAGTAACCGCCGGAATCCCTTCCGTATTTTCCGGTAAAAATCATGAAATCATCCATACCCTTGAGGGCCCAAGCATTGTCATCCCTTTTAATACGACCTTCGGCTCATTTGTAGGGGATTTCAATATTCAACAAAAGAAATAGCGCCTGCAAATTTCCGCACATATAAATAACAATCGATGTTTTTCAGGAAAAAGTCATGTGCGCCTTTGCAGGTGCCATGGTCGTGAAGACAAGCCTCTTTGGGACACTTTCTGTCAAATCCAATTCAGGTCAGTCCCTGTTATATTCCATTGACATCGATATCCAATTTTCCTATAGTCCCGCAGATTCAACCGCAGGGAGCCGTAAGTGATTTATTTCCGTAATGTGAGTCTGTCTTTTTTAGACAGGCAACTGTTTGATGAAATTAACTGGACGATCCATCCGAAGAGCCGCATCGGTCTGGTAGGCGACAACGGTACGGGGAAAACCACGCTCTTTCGGGCTATCCTGGATCAGGTGCATCTCGATTCGGGCTTTATCGATATTCCCGACCGGAAGCAGAAAAAGATCGGTTATCTGCCGCAGGATCTGGTTGAACTGGAAGCCACCGGCCTGATTGACTATCTCCGGAAGAAAAGCGGCATAGAGGAACTGGAAAATACCATCCGCGGTCTGGAACAGCAAATTTCACAGGCCAGACCCAACACGCACGAATACAGCGAACTCACCCGCCATTATGCCGACGCGACAGCCGAGTTTTCAACCCGCGACGGCTACGCTTTTGAAGCACGCGCCAAGCAAATTCTCAAAGGGTTCGGGTTTCGTGAAAACGATTTTGCCAAAACCTGTGATTTGTTTTCCGGCGGCTGGAAAATGAGGATTCTGCTGACCTCCATCCTGCTGGCCCGGCCGGACATCATGCTGCTCGATGAACCCACCAACCACCTGGACACGGAAAGCATGGAGTGGCTGGAAAGTTACCTCAAAGATTACCCCGGAACCATTCTGGTGATATCCCATGATCATTTTTTTCTCGACAAAATCGCCACGCAAATCGCGGAGCTCTCTAACCGCCATATTCATATTTATAAAGGCAATTATACCTATTATCTGGCCGAAAAAGAACGGCGGCTGGAAGCGCTGAAGAAAGAAATGGAACTGCAAAAAGCGCAGATCAGAAAAATTGAGGAATTCGTAGAGCGCTTCCGCTACAAGGCCAGCAAAGCCGCCCAGGTGCAAAGCCGGGTTAAAATGCTGGAAAAATTCAAGGACATCAAGCTGGACGGAAACGGCAGAAGCATTGCCATGAAATTTCCGGAAGGCAAAAAAAGTGTCAAGGAAGTTGTCCGTGTTTCCGAACTAGGCCACGCCTATGGCGACTTGACGGTCTTTTCCGGGCTGAATTTCTCACTTTTCCGCGGTGACAAGGTCGCCTTCGTGGGCGTGAACGGTTCAGGCAAATCAACTCTTTCGCGGCTTTTAAGCCTCTCGGAGGAACCCACCTCCGGCGCCGTAAAATACGGCGACGGGGTCAACATGGCTTTCTTCTCGCAGGAAAGTTCACAAAACCTTACCTACTCAAATACCATCTGGGAAGAAGTCAATTCCGTCCCGACGTCCGCCGACGATCAGGACAAGCGCAATCTGCTGGGCGCATTTCTTTTTTCCGGCGATGACATTTTTAAATCCGTCGGCATTCTGTCGGGTGGCGAAAAATCCCGATTGGCCCTTTTAAAGATCATGCTTTTGGACACCAACTTTTTGATTCTGGATGAACCCACCAATCACCTGGACATCAAGACGAAAGATATTTTTCAAAACGCACTGATCCATTATTTCGGTACGGTGGCCATCGTCTCCCATGACCGTTACTTTCTGGATCATCTGGTCAACAAGGTGTTTGAACTCAAGGACGGCAGGATCTTTGATTATCCGGGCAATTATTCCTACTTTATTGAAAAACGCTCTCAGATGGCGGCGGACGTTTCACTGAAAGACAATCGCGGGGAAGCAACCTCGGATAAAACCCTTTCACTGAAAGACAAAAAAAGAATCGAAGCGGAGGAACGTAATCGCCTCTCGAAAATCAAAAACGCATTAAAAAAAGAACTGGCCGCGGTGGAAGAAAAAATCGCCAGACTGGAAGCCGGAAAAGCCGCCGGTGAACAAGCCCTGTGTGATCCGGAGACGCACAGAGACCCGGTTAAAATTAAAGAACTCGCCATGGAGCTCAAGACTGTCGAAAATGACCTCGAACAAGCCTACCATTTATGGACGGAACTGAGTTGCAAGCTGGAAGAGGAAACACCGGCAAGCAATGGATAGTTTTCCGCCTCACGCCGGCATTGTCTTACCCACTACTGATTCAAATTGATAAAGACTTCTCGCTGCAGCCGAAGTGACAAAGAACATGTCATCTGAATCAACCACCTCGCAGCAAACTGTCGAGGCATGAAATGAACGTGCTTATATCGCAGCAAGCTACGGAGAATTAACGCTCGTCCCGCAGCAGCGGGATTAAAGTTTTATTGATGAATACGAGCGCTGGTGTGCTGCCTTTCCCCCATCTCGTCATATCGACCAACGGGAGATATCTCAAAATGCCTCACAATGTTCAGAACATTGATTTACGCTGGTTCAATCGTCCTTCGCTTGAATCAAAATATTTCGGAGCAACCAGCATGGTTGTTCGACCCTGAGTGTGTTTACTTCAAATCTCTTTTATAGCCTTTTAAAAGATTCCTAAAGTATACGTCTGCAATGATGGTCTTTCCGTTAGAAATTTTAATTAAATACGGCCGGCCTGATATATATGATTTCGATGCGCACAATATTATAAAATCATCGGCCGTTTTAATGCTGTTTCCTGCTTTTTGAAGTTTGGCCCTTAAATGACTGGCCGCTTCCTTCCCGTTATGCGCCGATCCATTTCGTATAAATAAAATATCCGAACTTTTTTCTACGGAGTTTATCAAATAGTCTATTTTGTCTTTTTCTATCGGCTCGATTGCGTAAACCAAGCTCCAGGTCAAAACTAATGTTAATGCCAATATGACAGTTTTAAAGATACTTATTTTCATATTGCCTCGGAATTGCATCGAAAAACTGGGCCGAAGCTCAGCAATCGGCAGTTGTGATCTGATAAATTTTTCTATAACTCTTTTTCCTTCTGTAAAATACCGCAATAACCATGAAACATAACGAGGGTAATATGAGCCAAAGCATTTCACTCCTGATGCCCCCCCTGAGAGTAAAAAACCGCTTCAAGCCGAGTGGCGATACCTCAATTGGCTGCCAAGGCAGAAAGTACCTTGTGTCGCTAAAGGGAAAAAAGAATGCAACGCCTAGACCGCCGTTGGTCATGGCATCTAAAATATCATGCATCATTCCGCTTGCAAAAAACATACAGAAGTAAAGACACTTCCTTTTTATGGACTTCTCAGAAATAAATATTAAGGCTACTATGCCAAGTAATGCAGCAAAAATAATACTGTGAGACAGACGTTGGCAATAATTTCCCCCTTCTATCACCAATTTAATAAAACAATGAAACCGGAGTAGCGCGCGGATGCATTGACTTTGATATACCTATTTCTTCTTTTCTCTAAGCAGTTTCAGATTTCCGCTGACTATTTCATCTTTTGGATCGATGGCCAAAGCCTGATTGATGTAATTTTCTGCCAAGTCGTATTTCTCCTGCGCCAGATAGAGAACACCTAAATTGGAATAGCCATATATGACACCGGGATATTCCCTGATCATGGCAGCTGATACTGCTTCCACGACTTTATCTGTTTCGCTGCTATCGACATAGAACAGACCATTTATCTTCGCTTGGACATTGTTGAGCATGAAGTCCTTCGGATCTCCCTCCATAGCGTTTACCAAACCCCATTTCCAGTTATTGTTTATGTTTTTTGATACCTTCAGTATTTCGAGCAACTGCCGGCTTAGAATTTCCCAGTGCTTCGTTTCAAATGCAATGTGCGCAATACCAAAATGGATATCCAAACGATCATTGAAGTATTTCAAAGCATCTTCCGTTTCCTGAATGCTCTTTACGATGAGTTTATTGTCAGGCCTGTTGCGCTCGCCAATGAACCCGACAACTTCGCCAGTCGTGGTGTCGCACAGTGATAAGTCGCCTTTCCCGGGTTCTCCCTTGGCAATAACAGTCTCGTTCCGTGTTTCTTTTGAGAAAGAATAATTGAGCAGGATTACATAGTATTCAGGGTCTTGTTTGTAAGTATCTCGGTTTTTTTCCAGGAAATTCTCTACGGTCACAAAATCACCACCACTTATTTTGTGGAGCATTTCCTGAAATATTTCGTTCTTCATCGCATTTGCGATTGTTGGGAGGGATACAAGCAGAACCAAAACAATTATTTTAAATCTCATTCAATCTCCTATGCATAATGAAATAAATCAGCCGGCGTTTCGTCAAATCCGCCGGTCCAAGTCAGCACAGGCGAATAATCAGGCTGTGAAATGTCTGTTTTGTAATTCGAGTTAATATTCTTTTTATGATGCGTGTCGGATAATACAATGTATTGAAAACAATGCAAGGTAAAACAGAGCCTTGTCGATTGAAACACAACGCTTGTGAACGATATATTTTACGGCTGAGGAGATATCATTTTTTGCGGACAAACGGCAACGATTTATAACCGTACTGCACGTGCTGTAAAATAAAAATTTCTCCCCTGCGGCACAGTCCTATGCCCCGTCCAGGCCTGATCGCTCCACATGCTGAAACCAGGTAGCCGGATCGGCCAGAAATTCTTCTGTATCCTTAAGCGACAACAGATGCTCGCGCTCGACCCCGGCCAGCATGTTGAAAAACGCTATTTCCTTCGGGTCCGTGCACTGTTTTTCCAGTTTGGTATACAGCGCGACACCACGAGCTTCGAAATCAATCGCCGTGCGGACGGCTTTGAGCTCCTCTTCCGTGCCGGTCATCCGGGCCGATTTTTTGCCGGACATGGATTTTAAGATCGTCCCCGCTAATGATTTCTTCACTTTCAGGGGAACGGTTGCCGGCCATTTCTTCTGCTCTGCCCATTTATCATGGAGCTTTTTCAGAACTTCAAAATGTTCCTTTTCTTCATCGGCAATCTGTTTGAACATATTTTTGCCCGCCATATTCCTGGTTTTCCGGGCATGCGCCAGGTAAAACTCGCGCTCTTTTTCTTCATTTTCCAAAGCAAAAGCCAACGCGTTGATTCTTTTATCCATGAATACCCCCTTAGGCGGATGATCACATTTGTGAAGCATTATAGAAGATATTGCCGATTCAGGCAATACGTTTTTCACCAGGGCTTCCATGATAGATATCCCGGACATACTCCGCTATATTGTTGCAATGATCGGAGATGCGTTCCAGATGCCCCAGCATTTCGACAAATATCGGCCCGGATTCCCGGCTGCATTCGCGCAAATGAAATCTTTTCAGATGATTTTCCAGTGATTCCTTGACCCGGACATCGATTTCCTCCTCGCGGCTGAAAACGGCCTTTACGATTTCCGTATTAAAAATCTCCAGAAGGGCTGATGCGTCCGTAAGATTTTTCTCGACCATTGCCAGGATTTCCTGAAGTTCTCTTTCACCGCAGTCGCTGAATTTGATTTTGCTTAACGCCTGCTCACCGGCAAGAACGCTGATCGACTGGAGATGATTGCCGATGCTCTTAATGTCTCCGGCCATGGCCGTATAGGCAAAGACCCTTCTGGAAAGCTCAGCGGACAACTCGTGGCCCGATGCCTTCCAGAGAAACCGGACAATCTGCGCACGCAAATTGTTGACCACCATCTCAATGTAAGCAATGTCCCTGCCTCTTCCCTCTTCATAGCGGGACAGCAGGCCGGCGGTTTTGGCAAACATGATTTGCACGAGTTTTAGCTGGCGCTGGAGCTCCTTTTGCACATGAGTGAGCGACTTGACCGGATCCATTAAATCTTTACGGTCAAGATATTCCGGCCAGATAGGCAGGACGTCGTCTTCCCCGGGAAGAATTTTCTTCATCAGCTTTGCGAAAGGCCGCAGAAAAAAAATAAAAACAACAACGATCAACAGGTTCAATAAAAAATGGGCCCAAACGATCTGCTGGGCAACGCTTGCGGACATGCTTCGAAGGAGGTCGAGGAAAAGCGGAAACAATATCAGACAAAGCAAAACACCGACGCATTTGAAAATCAGGTGAGACGCGGCGGTTCTCTTCCCGCTGACATTCGCAACCGTTCCGGCCAGAAGCGCCGTCACGGTGGTGCCGATATTCGCGCCCAGAACAACGGGTATGGCGTTTTCCAACCCGACCAGATCCTGCTGCGCCAAAACGGCCAGAATACTGATCGGTATTGCGGAGGCATGGACAATGGCGGTCACCACGATCCCCAGCCCCAGTCCGAATAAAGGGTTTTTGGCCTGAGTAAAGTAATGAACAAAGACCGGTGATTGTTTGAGCGGCGCCGCCGTTTGACTGATGATCTCCAGACCGAAGAAAATCAGGCCGAAATAAAAGATCATCTCTCCGGCTGTTTTCCATCGTCCCCGGCGGGTCAGCCACAAAAGCCCCCCGATGGAAACAAAAAGAGGAGAAAATTCCGTAAACCGCCAGATAACAAACTGCACGGTCAGGGTGGTGCCGATGTCCGCGCCCAGAATAATGGCCAGCGAACTGTAAAAGCTGATCAAACCGGCGCTGACCAGGCCGATCGTAAGCGCGGTTGACGCTGAAGAACTTTGAAAAACGATCGCAGAGGCGACGCCGGTGAGAAGCCCATAGAATGGTTTATCCACGGCATATTTGACCAGTTCTTTTATCCTGGCGTTCATCAGGCGGCGAACGACGGAAGAAAGGCGGATCATACCGACCAGAAATAAGATAATACCACTTGCGGCGATGAGAACCTCTTTCATTTCCCTGCCCTGTCAACCCTTGTTTTAAGCGCTAAAATATTTGAAGAAAGAAAATGGCAAACCCGTTCATCCCGAAAACCTGCAAAAAATCCCCCGGCAGACCCGGTTTAAATTACAGGCCGCCGGAGGATTATTTTTGATGATCATCAATCAACTTTTTTGAACATTTTGCCTTTGGCGCCGCAGACGGGACAGGTTTCCGGCGCTTCATTTTCCACGGTAAAACCGCAAACGGGGCAAACATAGTAACTGTAAGCATCTTTCGCGGCGTCCAGAGAATCGAGCATCTGCTGATAGAGCCCGGCATGAATTTTTTCCACTTCGTTGGCATACATAAAAGAACGTTCGGCTTCTTTGTGCCCTTCCGCTTTGGCGCTCTCAATCATAGCCGGATACATGCTTTTGAATTCGTGCGTTTCACCGGCAATCGCTTCCTGCAGATTCTCTTTGGTGGAGCGGATGCCTTTCATGGCCCGCAGATGGGCATGGGCATGGACTGTTTCCGCTTCCGCCGCCGCGCGGAAAAGTCTGGCGGCCTGGGGAAACCCCTCTGCGTCCGCCTTGGCGGCAAATGCCAGGTATTTGCGGTTGGCCTGCGACTCGCCGGCAAAGGCTTCTTTTAATGCATCTTCTGTTTTCGACATGGTTATCTCCTTTTTTGTTTTATTACAGTTTCATATCAAACGTGGATACTTTACCGGTATCCGTTTCTTTGATTTGCAAACGCAGCACCTTCGCCGTTTTCACTTCTCCCGGATAAAAAATGAAGCCGTGAGCCAGCTCTCCGGGTTTCACCGCACGGTAATGCAAAGTTCTGGTCTGCAAATCTTCCTTAATTTTAGCCTGCACATCCGACGGATCCATGGCGGCCTGACTGCCACCGACAGCCACTCCCGCCGCCGCGCCAACAGCCGCGCCCTTTCCGGCTGCCGCACCCACGCTGGTTCCGGTAACAATGCCGATGGCCGCCCCGATCACAGCCCCCGCCGCTCCGAACAGCAACCCTTTTTTAGCCGCTTCGGGGGCCACTCTGCTCAGTTCAGTTTTTTTAGACAGGCGGTCATAGGCCATATTTTGTGACAGGATCGGCCAGACATTGCTCTCTTCATCGATCAAAAATGTCTGTTCAGCAATAATCATCAAAGGATGATTGCTTTTATTATCAAAAACCACCTGCACAGGAAGAATGCCCGCAGAACGAATATCGAAGCCAAAAGCGGATTTGGCCTCATCGGCATCCGTAAAACTTTTGGCGGCGATGACCGCGCCGCCAACATGAACGGCATTGGGGCTGTTCTGAGGGGTTTTAAAAGGCACAACCTGCCTTTCATAAGGCATGCATCCCGCGATCAACATCCCGATAAACACAGCAATCAGCAACCGTTTATTTATTGTTTTATACATGGCAACAACTCCTTTGGATTCGCTTTTATTAGATGGCACATCCTGACAAAAACAGGATGAAACTACAAGGGTAATTTATGAAACGATACTGCCGTTGTCAATATCTTACGGACACAGGCAGTTGTTAAAACGAGGATATCCCTTGCGTACAGCAGTGATAAGACGTTGACGCGGCAGTCCATTGCCACTCCGGTTGCCTGGTGTTTTTAACGGAAATTGAATATTCGCAGACGCATATTGCGTGCTGTCTGCAAATGATCAAAGCTCCGTCAGTTTTTTCTTTCCGTCGTATACCGGCAGCAATCGCTCTCTCTTTCTGACGATGCGGAGGTATTTGCTGAGCCCCAGCGCGCTGAACTGTTCCGCAATGATGTGATCCAGATATGTCGCCTGATCATGAGAAGGAGGGAGCGGCAGGGGCTCAATAATCAGATGATTATGGTATTTAATGAAGCTCGCGGCAACAAAATTCACGGCAAATCTTGTAATACCCGACAGGGTGATATAATTGGCTTCCAGCACAATACCTTCGCAAAAAATCATCTTCTTTAAATAGTCGGGCAGTCCGAACATATCGATGATTCTTTCGGTCAGATAGGGATGATATTTTTCAATAAATATTTCATCAATCCTTTCATCATCGGGAGCGTGCAGTTTTTTATAGACGTGAATGATCATCCGGCCGATTTCGGAAAAAAGACAACCCAGCTCAACCCGCTTGGCCATATCTTCCCGCAAGCCCATTTGCTGTGCCAATATCTTTCCAATGATGGATGAAGCGATGCTCCGCGCGAAAATAGCTTCGATTTTTTCGTCGTCACGGGCAAGAAACTGCTGAGCAAGAATAAAAATCAACGCTTTGGTATGGCTCATGCCCAAACGGGTCACCACTTCATAAAAGGTGTGAATGACTCCTTTCTTCAAGCTCCCGTAATAAGCAGAATTGGCAATATTGAAAATCTTGACCAGAATTTCCTGACCGATACGGAATTTCAGCATTTCAATCTCGTTGTTACTGGCCTCCACATTATCCAGGATGGCCAGCACATCCGGAGAAAAGCCGAGCGTTTCCGCATCCAGCATTTTTGCTTCAATTTCATCGAGAATACTCAGTATTTCTTCCTGCTGCATGTTATGATTCCCCTCTCATTCGACAGTAATCATTTTATCAGGCCCCTTGTCCGGTCAAACGTTGTAACCCTGCACCTCTAATGACGGCCGATCAGTGTAAATGCCGCCCATTCCGATGGTCCATAGCCCTTTTGAATCATTTCATTCTGGGCCGCTCTCAGAGCTTCGGCCATATTGTCGTTTTTTTCCAGATTTTTATAAAATATTTCCACCCATGCGGCTCTTGATTGATCCTCAACCCGCCAAAGTGTTGCGACCACCGACGGGCTGACGGCATAAAGCCAGGCGGCAACCAGGGACTGCATTCCCGTGTCCGCCGAAGAGACGACTCTTTCCGGCCGGCAACCGCCGAAAACCGTCGTCCGCGCGGCAAGTTGCAGGCGCGCAATATCACGACCGCTCCGGCATCCATTGCGCGGCCAGGCTGCATCCGGAGGCAAACCCGGATCGAGGGGCGTCTCTTTCATGAAATAATCGCCCGGCGCAAAATGGATGATGTCATAGATTCCCGTCAACTTTTGCAAGTCAGCCGGGGATATATTTTCCGCCACATAATAATCCGCCTGCGGGAATATTTTTTTCAGTATATCCATCTCCGCCCCGTCGTCCGGCGAAGACCGTTGTTTTCCGGTGCTCTGAGCATCAGCAATGATGAGTGTTTTTTTCGTTTTCGTTATTAACTTTTCCGGCGCCATCTGTCTGATCAGGCCGGTATGGGGCAGATAGAAAATCGTAAAACCGTCCACCAGATAAGACTTGATGTAACGCATCGACGCAAAGGACAGGTTATAAAGTGCTCCATGGGGCACAAAACCCACCCGGTCTCCGTAAACAAAAGGAATGACCGGTTTCAAAAACGCATCATAAACTTTTTCCGATAAAGCGTTGGCCTGACTTCTGTCTTTAGACATCATGGCGCTGCGATAGGCATACACCAGTCGGTCGACCTCATTGCGGGACATTCTTATTTTTTCCTGATGGAATCCATTTTTGCTGATCACCCAGACATATAAATGTTTTTCACCGACATAATAGGTAAAAAGGGTTGTATTGTTATCCAGCAATCGCTGAATGTCGCCCGCATCCGATGACACAACACCGATCAGCGAATGCAGCGCTTCATCCTGCTCTTTGACCCTGGCCAGGGCATCTGCATAAGCCCTTCGGTTCCGGTCGATTTTTGCAACCGTATTCATGAAAACGGCGGACCCGTTTACCGGTGATAATAATCTGATATAATCCCCCGACAGCTGTTCACTGTATAAGCGCATTTGTTTTACGGATGCTGATACAGGCGGGTTCTTCCCGATCATTTCGCCGGCCAGCAAATCCGCCAACAGGGCTGTTTTCGACCGCTCAGCTGTTTTAAAAGCGCCCCTTTCATCGGCCTTTCCGGCCTGTGAATCCAGAAGGGCTTCGTAGAGTTCCTGACGCTTGAAAAAAGCAATACTCCTGAAGCCAGCATCCTTGTTCAACCAAAGCGCGTTTCTCTCCATTAACGTCAATGCATTGTTCAGGGAATCTACAGCCTGATCGACATCGCGGATTTTTCCGGCGTGATGGGCAAGAATCATTTTGGCCCAGATGGCATAGGAAGAAAGCTGATACTTATCGGCCATGCTTTCCAGATCATGAGCGGCTTTTTTACCCTTTGGGACATTGCCGTCCAGCAAATAAATCTGATTGAGAAAGAAAAGACTGTCGGCTTCGCCAATGCGGTAATCCGCTTTTTGCGCCATGCGGGCAGCCGCTTCCAGATGATTAACGCCTTCGGAGGGCTGTCCCTGAATACCATAGGCCAGTCCCAGAAAGTTGCGCACATCGCATTCGATAAATGAGGGGGTAATCTCCGGGAAATACCGGATAACTTTTGTCTTCAAAATATCCCTGTTCAGAATCTCAACCTGCTTCAGATGAGACAGGCCCTCGGAAATGTTCCGGCGGATATCCTGATAAAAGGCTTCATCGAAATCCTTAAGGACTAATCTGCCGGAAACTTTTGAAAAATAATCCGCAAGCACCAGGGCTTTACCGTAGTCCAATTCCGTGTCGCGCCTCAGCGCCATTAAATCAGGGTTGCCGGGATAACCGGAATTGGCCGCAAGGGCCTGTCCGAAATATTTACGGGCGTTGGAGTAGTCGCCTTTCTGCAGATAATGATGTCCATGGTTATAAAAAGCAAAAGCGTTGAGAGGCGCGCCCGGCCACCTTCGTTCCATATCCCGGATACACAGGGCGGCATCGTCCGTCCGGCCATACCGTTCGAGCGCCGCAACTTTCCGCCCCAACGCTGTTCCTTCCCCGAAAGCATTGCTCCGTTTGCGAAATTCCTCAATCGCCCGGTTGAAGAAATGAATGGAACGCACCGGGTCGCCTTCTGACTCGAAATGGGCTCCCACGCTGATAAAGATATAAGGCACGGCCTCATCCTGCACAAGGCTGGCCTTTTTGATCTGATCGGCGTTACGGATCGGAATATCCGCATCATAAGGGCCGTTGAGTTGAACCGGAGCCAGAAAAGCCGGAGGGGCCGGCAGGGCTTCCATCATATTGGCGCACCCCCATAGTCCCAACAGGGGTCCCATCAACAGAAACCATTGCATGCGGTGAAAAAAAGGATGACGCATGATCAAGTCCGTTCTATTCTGAATTTGGATACATACTTTACTATGGCCTGTCAGACCCGGCTATTTCAGGAAACCCTGAATGATCCGGTTGACCGCCTGGTCATATGTCAGCCCCAGACTCATCAGTTTGGTCAATTGATCACTTGCAATTTTACCGATAGAAGCTTCATGAGTCAATGTCGCATCAGGATGTCCCGCTTTCAGCGACGGCATGGTTTCATTGGTGCCGTTATCCATAATAATGGCATCACATTCAATATGGCCGAAACATTCGTTTTGCGCATCCATCGTTGCGTAAAATATCTGTTTGGAATTGCCCTTCATGACGGAGCGGGAAATCATGTTGGCGCGGCTTCCCGCGCCTTTTAAAGCGATATTATTCGTGGATACGGCTGTCTGATCACCATCCGTTAAAACCCTTTCCGTAATCAACAAAAGACTGCCATGACCCAGCACCGCTTCATTCAACCGGTTGGCTTCATCCACACCGGCAATCTGGGTCAGCTCCATGTTCGCCTGTGCGCCATCCTCCAGGTATACCCTGGTGGTCGGATTGAGTGTCCTGCGTCCCTTGCCGTCGCCTGCGGCATAGTGCTTTTCAACATAGGTAACCTTCGCTTTTTTGCCGACTTTAAATTCATGGATGCCGGCATGCCCTTCCGGTTCAGACGAACCGCAGTGAATGCCGCAACCGGCAATGATGGTCACCTCGGCATCATCTCCGACGATAAAGGAGTTATAGACCACATCATAAAGACCGGCCTGGCTCAAGATGACCGGGATATGAACCGATTCGTTTTTTGTCCCCGGCTTGATGGTAACGATAATGCCTGTTCCTTCAGCATTGGTTTCAATGTTGATATTGGCCGATACCTGCCGGCTCAGAAGTTTGCCGTTTTTTCGTATATTGTAGGCGCCCTTGGGCAAACTTTCCAAATCGGCAACCGTTTTTAATAATGTTTTATCTATAGCATCCAGCATCATGATCTCCTTCACAACTGTCCCGGTAAGTACACACACTCAAATCATCCAGAAGCGGCATAGCGCCTTCCAGGTTTCCGCTATAGGCAATCTTGCCCGAATTGATAATCAGAATCTCATCCGCCGCCTCTAAAAAGGCTCTGTTGTGACTGACGACGATCGTTGTCGTATGATTGTCAGCCAGCTCCTTCTTCAGAAGATTGACCATCGGACCTATGGTCCATAAATCAATTCCCGTATCCGGTTCATCGTATATAGCCAGTTTGGGATTAGCGGCGATGGTGGTGGCCAGCTCAATTTTTTTGATTTCACCGCCGGAAAGCCTGGCATCCACTTCTTTGTCCAGAAAAGACAGAGGACAGATGCCTACCCGGCCAAGAATCGCCAGAAGCTTGTTTTCATCCTCAATGCCGGTGGCAATCGTCAGCAAATCGCGAAACGTGATGCCTTTAAAACGGGCAGGCTGCTGGAAACTATAGGCAATGCCCGCCTTGGCCCGTTGGGTGATGGTCCATGCGGAAACATCCTGTCCGTTGAAAAGGATGGCGCCTTGTGATGCCGGATTGACGCCCATGATTAATTTAGCCAGCGTGGTTTTACCACTGCCGTTGGGGCCGGTAATGGCGTAGAATTTGCCGTCCTGAAAAGTGAAATCGATCCCATCGATGATATTGCGGCTCTTCCCTCCGGCTTCGTCATCTTCCTGCACCGTAAAATACAAATTCTTTAATTCCAGCATGAATTCTGCCTTTTCTGATAATATTTTGATGTCACCGCTATATGATTGTTTCTTTCTTCTGTCAATAGGGGGAAGGGATAAAGACTGAAGGCTGGCAGGTTAAGAGAAAGGCGCGAAACGCTGCGTCATGCAGGCTTTCGCCGGCATCCGGAAAGATATAATAACGCCGAAGGCCTGCAAAACAAACCTTCAGCCTTCGGCCTGAAAGACTTCATTCTTCTGCCTACCCCTCCCCCGCCCTTTTGGGATAGCCGGTGATGTCGCGGATTTCTTCATAAAGCGGCTTTAACTTTTTATACATTTGTTTGTAAACACGATTGTAAAGTTGATCATATATCTTGTGCGTATTGAGATCCGGTTCAAAATATTGTCCGATACGGGTCATCTCCGCAACAGCGTCCTTGAAGTTCCGGTGCATCTTCAACCCGACTGCCGCATCAATGGCCGCGCCCAGCCCTGATGTTTCATAAATATGCGAGCGCGCGGTCGGCATGCCGAAGATATCAGCGGTCAGTTGCATGGCCGAGTTGCTTTGCGATCCGCCGCCGGAAACGCGCAATTCGGTAATATCCACGCCGCTGCGCTTTTCCTCGCGCTCCTTGCCCTCCCTGAGGGCATACGCCAGACCTTCCAGAATGGCACGGTAGAAATGCGCCCGGTTGTGCACGTCGCCAAAACCGATCACAGCCCCCTTGGCCTCCGGTCCGGGCACTTTAATGCCCGGCGACCAGTAGGGCTGGAGAATCAATCCCATGGAACCGGGCGGCACGTCATGCAGGAGTTCTTCAATAAGCGTTTCGACTTTAACACCCTGCTCCCCGGCCATCTGCTGCTCCATATGAGCAAATTGCTCTGAAAACCAGCTGACCATCCAGTACCCCCGGTAAATCTGTATTTCCAGGCTGTAAGCGTCCGGTACTGCCGAGGGATAAGGGGGAATCAGCGGTATGGCCTCAATATATTTATAGTGTGTTGTATTAATGGTCGCCGATGTGCCATAGCTCAGACAGCCGATATGCGGCTCAAGACATCCGGCGCCGAGCACTTCACAAGCCTTGTCTGCGGCGGCGGCGAATACCGGCAGTCCTTCCGGTATTCCGGTATCGGCGGCAGCCTGACGGGTGATCTGTCCCAGCACGCCCGCAGGCTCGATCAAATCCGGCAGCATCCGGGGTTCGACCTGGGTGACCGGCCATTTCCAATTCCAGGATGACGCCCAGGCCTTTTTTTTGTAATCGAAGGGAATATAGCCGACCTGACATCCGATTGAATCAACAAATTGTCCGGTCAGACGATACGTCAGATAGCCGGAGAGAAATAAAAACTTGTGCGTTTTGCTCCAGACCTCCGGCTGATAACGTTTGATCCAGTTGCTCTCCGCTTCTGCCTGAAGGTAGGCAACGGTTTCGCTCATGCCCGACAATTTAAAAGCCAGACCCCAGAATCCGCCAATCGGCTTCAAACCGCTGGTGCGTCTCTGATCCAGCCAGACCATTGCCGGTCGCAGTGGATTTCCGTTTCTATCGAGATTGATCATGGTGCAGCGCTGTGAGGTCAGCGTAACGCCCGCGATCGCTTCCTTCGGCACGGATGTCTCACTCCAGAGCATCTGACAGGCCTGGCAGAGCGATTTCCAGTAATAGGGAACATCCTGCTCCGCCCAACCCGGCTGTCGTGAAACGTAAGGCTGCATGGGAACTCTTTTTTGGTAAAGCAAATTGCCCTTTAAATCAAAAATGAGAGCCCGGACAGATTGCGTGCCGTTATCAATACTGAGAATTAAGTCCTGAGTCATGAATCACCTTTATAGGGAAACACAGATGCAAGGTCCGCTTGTCATGGGAATACGTCACCATTCCGGTGTAAATCAATGCCGTATAGTCATAGCATTGAATTCTTTTTTTTAAAAAGGATTTATTGCTCAGATCAATAATTGAATGCAAAGAATTTGCGGAAAATTGCCGGACAGGAAGGAACAGACCGGCGCTGAAACTTAAAGAGCAGGAAACTTGCGTCCGCCTGCTCTTTAAATTATCTTTGTTGATGGGTGTTACTTCTTGGCTGCTGCCTTTTTGACAACTTTCTTCGCTGCGGCCTTTTTGACAACCTTCTTCGCTGCGGCCTTTTTGACAACCTTCTTCGCTGCTGCCTTCTTGACTACTTTCTTTGCTGCCGCTTTCTTCGCTGCGGGTTTTGCAGCCTTCTTCACTACCTTCTTTGCTGTTGCTGTCATTGGGTTTAGCCTCCTTTAATTGAGTTTACTTTTTCTTTGCAGAATTAGTAATCTGACTTATGTGGCCTGATTTTACTTTATTTTTTCCTTCCGGTCAACAAAAACTATAAAAATATTTTGTTTTTTTAATTTTTTATTCCGACGCGCGAAGAATTTTTTTTCATCAAAAAAAATTTCAAACAACACAACGCCAACCGTTTGCGGAAAACAATATTGCTTTCACAAACGCTGTAACTCAGTCACAGTGATGCTTACAGGGCTTCATAGCCGTTTGGACATTTATAATAATAAAGTATTTTGCGGAGATTTTTCAAGAACGATCTATTTTTTTGACGCTGAAATTCGAGTCATGAGATTATAAATATTTTTTTGCGCCGACATAATGGCGGACATAATATTCCGCAGACAGAGAGTCTATCCGGATTTTTTTACCGCGCGACGGCGCATGGATGAACTGACCGTCACCGATATAAATGCCCACATGCGATATTTTTCCCTGCCCGCGCGTTGCAAAAAAAACCAGGTCGCCTTTCTGCAGATCGCGCCGGTCAATCGTATCGCCCGCATCATACTGCGTTCGCGAATGCCGCGGCAGATCCAGACCATTCAACTGATAGACCGTCATGGTCAGGCCGCTGCAGTCAAATCCCTTCTCAGCGGACACGCCGCCCCACAGATAAGGCACGCCGATAAAGTCCCGCGCCGATTTGACCAGCGACTCTCTTAAATAATCTTCGCCATACTGCTTGCGCTTTGCCGCGGCGGAATCTTCCGGCAGCACAATATAGAATGCTTCGATCACCCCCGCACTTTGCAGCGATTGGGCCCGAAGCCGCGCCTTTTCTTTCGATGAGAAATTGCCGAACCGTACTTTAAACAGCCCGTCGGCTGCTTTGAAATAGGTGGCGGAAAGTCCCTGGCCTTTAAGTTTTTCCGTCAGGCGCACGGCGTTTTCCACCTGCGCAAAAGCGCCCGCCTGGATGGTGTGGCCCATCATGGCCAGCTGCCGTTTTTGCGGCCGGGGTGAAACAGGCTGCACCTTCGCTCCCCGGCTCGCGCACGATTGCAGCAACAGCGCGACAATCAAGAACATCGCAAGACTCAAACAGTTTTTTTTCAATTTCACCATTAGGGTTTACCTGTCGCTCGGCGGTCTTGTCATTTCCAGCGGGTTCGCACAAAGGCCGCCGCCTCTTCCCTGGTATGGATTCTGTCTTCCAGCTGTTCTTCTTCCAGCGCCCGCAAGACCTCCCCCATCAGCTTTCCCGGAGAAAAGCCCATCGCCAGCAAATCATCACCGGTCAACAACCGCGGCGGATGCAGCTCCTCCTGCTCCATATTCTGCAACCGCTCAAGGCAGAAATCATAATTGTCCAGCATCCCGTGGCTGGCCAGGCAATCCAGTCGATGCAATTGCAGGTGCAGATTAAAATCCGGCATCCGCAGAAATCGTTTCAGACGGGCCGGCCGCATTTGCTGTACGTTCATGAAAACCATGTGCTGATGAATTAAGCTCAGAACCGTTTCCCGGTCGGCGCGGGAGAATCGCAGCCGCCGCATCAAAGCGTCGGCGATGGTTTCTCCCAGCTTCACATGCCCGTAGAAATGGACGCCGTTTTCATCTTCCGTCCTTGTTACGGGCTTGCCGACATCATGCAACAGCACCCCCCAGGCGAGCACCGCATTGGCTTCGGGTTTATCTTCCATGGATAATATATCCAGCATGATTAACGTGTGCTGCCAGACATCGCCTTCCGGATGAAAACGAGGCGGCTGCGCCACCCCGCGCATACCATCCACTTCCGGCAATACCTGCCTGAGGATGCCCGTTTCGGCCATTAATTCAAAGCCCCGCCTTGCGCCGCCGCGCGTGAGCATTTTATTTAATTCCTCCTGCACACGTTCCGCGCTGATTTCTTTTATCTTGGCCGCATTCCGGGTAATGGCATCTTTCGCCGCTTCGTCCAGGGCAAAATCCAGATTAGCGGCAAAACGGATTGCCCGCATCATTCTCAAATAGTCTTCATTGAAACGGTGAGCCGGATCGCCGATCGTGCGAATGATTTTCTTTTGAATATCGGCGCGGCCGTCCACGTAATCAATAATCTCTCCCGTCACGGCATCCATTAACAGGCCGTTAGCGGTGAAATCCCGTCTGAAAACATCTTCCCGGGCGGATGAAAAGTGAACCTGGGAGGGCCGGCGTCCGTCTTCGTACACGTCGTCGCTGCGAAAAGTAGCCACTTCACAGGAATGCCCGCCTTCCATCACCACGACCACACCGAATTTGGCGCCGACGGCAACGGTGCGCTCAAACAGATGGATCACCTGATCGGGCAGGGCGGATGTTACAATATCATAATCGCCGGGAACCTTGCCGCGGATAAAATCCCGGACGCAACCGCCTACGAAATAGGCTTCAAATCCGGCTTCCTTCAGACGACGCACAATGACCTCGGCTGTGCGGCGTTTGCTTTCGGCGGCTTTTTCAAAGGCCAGGTCCAATACGAGCTCCTCAAAGCACCCTTTTATTTATCGTTTGCCTAATTTGATTGCGCAAAACTCGCCGCACATCGAGCAGCCTTCATCCTGAGCGCTCTTGCTTTTTTCCAGAAGCGCGACGGTTCTTTCCGGATCGATGGATAAATCCACCTGTCCCTGCCAGTCGAAATTTTTCCGGCACTCGGACATTTTCCGGTCCCGCTCACGCGCCCCTTTGACGCCCTTGGCAATATCCGCGATATGGGCGGCAATCCGCGCGGCAATAACGCCGTCGCGGACGTCGGCAAGCGAAGGCAGACGCAGATGTTCTGCCGGCGTTACGTAGCAGAGAAAATCAGCTCCGGCGGCTCCGGCAATCGCCCCGCCGATCGCGGAGGTGATATGGTCGTAACCGGGCGCGATGTCCGTGGGCAGCGGTCCCAGAACATAAAACGGAGCGCCCTGACATATTTTCTTCTGAAGTTTGATATTGGCCTCCACTTCGGTAATCGGCACATGTCCCGGACCTTCAATCATGACCTGTACGCCTTTCCTACGGGCGCGGGCCGCGAGCTCGCCCAGAATGATCAGCTCCTGCAATTGTCCCCGGTCGGTCGCGTCATCGGTGGCTCCCGGGCGCAAACCGTCACCCAGACTCAAAACCATGTCATAGCGGTGCGCGATTTCGAGCAGCCGGTCGTATTCCTCATAAAGCGGATTTTCCCGCTTGTTGCAGTGCATCCAGTTGGCTGTCATGGAACCACCCCGGCTGACGATGCCCAGGACCCTTCCCTGCGCCTCGACTGCAGCCACACTCAGGCGATTGACGCCGCAGTGCACGGTAATGAAGTCGACGCCGTCGCGGCCGTTTTCCTCGATCACGGCAAACATATCTTCCGCCGTCATTTCGGAAATCGCTTTTTTCTCGTCCAGAATTTTTACCGCGGCCTGATAAATCGGCACCGTCCCGATGGCCACGGTAGCTTGTTCCATCACCGCTTTGCGGATTTGCGCCAGATTGCCGCCGGTAGAAAGATCCATCACCGCGTCGGCCCCTGCCGCCGCGGCAATTTTTAATTTTTCCAATTCAACGGCCAAATCATTATTGTCCCTGGATGTCCCGATATTGGCGTTGACTTTGGTGCGCAAACCAAGTCCTATCGCCAGCGGTTTGATTCCCGTATGGTTCACATTGCGGCAAATCACGATATTTCCATCCACCATGCCCTGCCGGATAAACTCTCCCTCAACGCCTTCTTCCGCCGCGCAGATTTTCATCTCTTCTGAAATGATCCCCTGGCGTGCTTTTTCCAACTGTGTCATTTTTTCCTCCAAAATATTAATACATTTTTCCAAAAACATTCACCGGCCCGTGACCTTTTCCCACGAAAAGCGAGTTGGCAATCGCCTCTGTCACAATCCTTTTCGCCTGCTCTACCGACTCCACAATCGTTTTACCCTGAGCAATATTTGCGGCGAGCGCAGAGGCAAACGTACAGCCGGTGCCATGTGTGTTCTTTGTTTTGATCCAATCTGCCGGAAACTCATAATATTGTTTCCCGTCATAAAGCACATCTATACTGCCCGCAGTCCTTCTGCCCGACAGATGCCCTCCCTTAATGATCACATTTTTCACACCAAGATCCGAAATAATGGTGCAAGCTTTCTTCATGCCGGCAATCGATCGGATTTTCATGTGCGCCAGAGATTCCGCTTCGGGTACATTCGGGGTAAGAACCCCCGTCAGCGGCAGCAGCTTTTTGATGATCGCCTTTAGCGCCGCCTCCTGCATCATGGTGCAACCGCCCTTGGCAATCATGACCGGATCGACCACCAGATTCGAAAGCCCGTATTGTTCAACCTTACGGACAACGGCATGAACCGCACCTGCTGTTAAAAGCATGCCGGTCTTCACGGCATCCGCGCCGATATCGCTCAACACGGCATCCAATTGCGCCGCAATGAATTTTGGCGGCACCGGAAGAATCCCCTGAACGCCGCGTGTGTTTTGCGCGGTCAACGCCGTAATCGCGCTCGTGCCGTAACAGCCGCAGGCGCTCACAGCCTTCAGGTCCGCCTGAATGCCCGCGCCTCCGCCGGAATCGGATCCTCCAATACATAAGACTTTAAACGGCCTCATCACTTTAGTTCGCCTCCGGAAAAACATCTTTTTGCCGGTAGCGGATCACCAGCAGATGACCCGAGCGGACGCGAATGCAGGCCTGTTCGGCCTGAATGATATTGCTGACGCCTCTTGACTCGGACATGCTCAATGTCGCTTCGTTAAGCGGATAGAGGAATCCCTGAAGCGTAACACCTTTCACTTCGGGAGAAAGTGCGATGAGCGAAACCAGACAGCCCGTTAAGTCCGCAAAGGCAACCTCACTGTCCGCAATAAACATTTCACAGTATTCATCCAGCAGGCGGGTTTTAATCCCCGCTTCCTTGCCTCTGAGCAGTAAGAAAAGATTCGCCAGGGCATGATCTATTCTTCCGCCCTGTGCGCCCCAGATATCAATCGCTTCCGGCTGGAGGGACATTGCATAATCAAGCGCCAGCGCCGTATCGGTAAAATCCTTGTTGACCGGATACCGGATGATGTTCACACCCAGACGTTCAAAACGCGTCAGTTGCTCCGGGTCGAGGGAATCCATATCCCCCACCAGCACATCCGGTATTATCGAGGCAACCGTCAGATGGCGGGCGCCGCCGTCACAGCAGATCAGCAAGCGATTATCTGTTTGCTCCACCTTCGTCCGGAAGAAATTCATATCCCCCAGACGCCCGCCGCTGACGATAACAATGTGTTGATGCATAACTGTCCCCAATCACGGGCTTGCGCCCTCCGCTTTGCGGGATAACCCCGATAGCCTTTGGCTACGGGATAATTCGACTGACCAACAAGACTGCGCTGCGCTTGCCCTGTTGGAGTCTCATTAGTGAAACTTCATTTCCACTACGCGGAATTGAAGTTTCACTAAAAAAGCCATATCCCTTTACCTGAAAAGGATATGGCTCAAACTGGTTTTTTAGATCGCCATTCCCTACGCCGGCATTACCCGTGTCAGGTTCAAAGGGTGTATTCTCAGCCATAGGTTCCGTAAACCGGAATATATGGCACCCCACGGACAAAAATTAATACATTAACTTTCAAAAAGCAATTTTTTTAAATCAGCCACCCCGCAGCAAGCTGTCCGGGTATGCAATGAACGTTTTCATGTCGCAATAGCTGCGGCGGATTAATGCTCGTCGCCCTTAAGCGGGATTAAATGAATATTTTATTCATCCCCTTCATAGATGCAGCCGGATTCGGGACTTTCCTGAACGACGATCCTGCACAGTTGCGGAAGCGCAGGCAAAAGACGCTGCCAGATCCACCGGCACAGGTTCTCCGAGGTCGGATTTTCCAGGCCTTCGATGTCGTTTAAATTCTTGTGATCCAGCTGATCCAGAATGGGGTCAAAAGCCGCCGTGATGCCGGCAAAATCCATTACCCAGCCGGTGCGGGGATCGGTCTTGTCCCGAAGATGAATTTCGACGCGGAAAGAATGGCCGTGCACCTTGGCGCATTTGTGGCCCGCCGGAACACGGGGCAGATGGTGGGCCGCATCAAATTTGAACACTTTATAAATTTCCATTTTTGATTCCTTATCGAACACCTAATATTTTATGCAACTGCAAACTGATTCGCCACTGCGGATGCGCCAGAACATATTCTAATGTCTGCCTTGTGGCCTCTTCCCTGGCAACGCCGTCCATCGGCTGCAGAAAAAAATGCCGAAAATTCAGGCTTGTGTATTTTTCCGGTAAAGCTCCGTCCTGCGGATAAACAAGTTTTAACTCATCTCCGCCGGACTGCGCCAATTCAACGCCGGCCTTGGGACTGACGCAAATCCAGTCGATGCCTGCGGGCGCGACGATCGTACCGTTGGTCTCCACGGCAATTTCAAATTTCTCTTCACGCAGGGCGGCAATCAATGCATCATCGACTTGCAGCAACGGTTCTCCGCCCGTGCAAACCACAAACCGACGGCCATTTGATTGCGGCCAGTGCTGAGATATTTTCCGGACCAACAGACCTGCGGTTTCATACACCCCCCCGTCCGTACCGTCCGTCCCGGCAAAATCCGTATCACAAAACGGACAGAGTGCATCTTTTCGATCTTCTTCTTTTCCCGACCATAAGTTGCAGCCTGCAAAACGGCAAAAGACCGCCGGACGGCCGCTGTAATAGCCTTCCCCCTGAATCGAGTAAAATATTTCTTTAACAGAATACATAAGCCCTTTAGGCTGAAGGCTGAAGACCGAAGGCAAAATACTTCAATCCTTAATAGGTTTAACACGGTGCCTTTATGCCTTATGTTTTTATATTTTTTTGACTCTGTTCCGTTGTCCCTCGCACCACATCCAAGTATTTGTCCTTCAGCCTTCGGCCTTCAGTCTATAGCCTGTATTTTACCGGATCTTCAAGCCCCGCTTCATGAAAGCCTTTCAGCCGTAAAAGGCAGGAGTCGCACTGGCCGCAGGCGGCGCCGTCCGATCCCGGATCATAGCAACTGTGGGTCAGAGCATAATCGACGCCCAATTCCACACCTTTGCGGATAATCTGCGCTTTGCTCAAATGAATGAGCGGCGTATGAATTTCTAATTTTTGCCGGCCTTCCACACCCGCTTTGGTCGCCAGGTTGGCCATGCGCCCGTAAGCCTCGATATACTCGGGACGGCAGTCGGGATAGCCGCTGTAGTCCAGAGCATTCACACCGATAAAAATATCAGACGATCCGACCACCTCCGCCCAGGCCAGAGCGTAAGAAAGAAAAATGGTATTGCGCGCCGGAACATAGGTTGCCGGAATATCCTTCCCCATATCTTCCACCGAGCGGCTTTTGGGAACAGCCAGATCGCCGGTTAATGCGGAACCTCCAATGAGCCTCAGGTCAATATCCACAATCAGATGCTCCGCCACCGGGTCCCGATGGGCAACACGCGCGGCTGCTTCCAGTTCGACCAGATGGCGTTGACCGTAACGGAAACTCAACGCATATATCTCAAATCCCATGTTCCGGGCGATAGCCAGCGTGGTGGCGGAATCAACGCCGCCGGAGAGCAGAACAACGGCTTTCTTCATTGGTTTATCGAATTCTTTGTCCATGGTCAGATGGTCTATCAGATTTTATAAAAATTCGCCCGGGCTATTTAGCGGGAGAGGATTCGATGCGGAAAAGCTTCCGGGTGTTGACCGCCGCCTTCTCGGCGACGATTTCCCAGTTCATGCCTTTTATTTCGGCAACTTTCTTTGCCGTATGGATGATGAAAGAAGGTTCATTTCGTTTCCCGCGATGAGGCACGGGTGTCAGATAAGGGCAGTCCGTTTCCAAAAGAAGGGAATCAAGGGGCGCCTGTCTCACCACCTCCTGCAGTACTTTGGACTTGTCGAAGGTCACGACGCCCGGCACTGAAATATAAAAACCCAGATCAATGCATCGTCTGGCCATGCCCCAGTCGCCGGAAAAGCAATGAAAGACACCGAGGCGGATACCCGAGGATTTTACCATGCTGAGCGTCTCTTCATGCGCGTCGCGATCATGGATAATCACCGGCAGGTTCAGTTCATTCGCCAATTCCAGTTGTTTGCCGAAGATCTCGGTTTGTTTGCCACGCGGGGAGATATTGCGGAAATAATCCAGACCGATTTCGCCATAGGCGACAACTTTCGGGTCGCAGGCCAGCGCCTTCAGTTCATCGAGTGATTTATCGGAGGCCGCGGCCGCATCATGGGGATGAACGCCGACGGTTGCATAAATGTTTTCGTATTGACGGGCGATCGATAATGCCTTGCGGCTCAAGCCCGGATTGGTTCCCACCGTAACGATACAGTCAACACCCGCAACCCTGGCGCGTTCGATCACGTCCTGGCGGTCCGAATCGAATTCTTTCATCTCCAGGTGGGCATGGGAGTCGATCAGCATAACTATTTTTCGTTTACCTGAAACGGAATTTCTTCCGCATTGTCCGCCACATCGGGAAGTTTCTTTAAAAGACTCGTTAAGTCTTTCTCCGATAATTCACCAATCAGCAATTTGCGGGAAATGATCCGGCGGTCGATTTTCAGTAATTCCGTATTAACTCTTTTGGACATTCGGTCCTCCTGGGAAATTTTACAATTTGACTTTGCCGTCAGGCTTTTAATAGTGGCGGACTATTATTACATTTTAAAAACATAATCAAGTCCCAAGAGTTTATTTAATAAATCTTGACAGAAAAAGACTTTTTATCTACTTATAATAAAATAATTGCCGTAATTAACAGCGCTTTATGCTTTTTCTTTCGAAGAGAGAAGTAATCGTTATGGCTATCAGACTCATTGACGCCTGTCAAAAAGAACCAGCCGGGCAAGCCTGTAATCAAAACACATTCATTGATATTACCATCAAACAAAACAACAGCATAGCTCTTGCCGGCATTGCCGCCAGGATCAGGACAGATGCGCCGGGGCAGGCCGGTCAGCTGATCGAACAGCATTCCATACAGACCTTGTGAAAGAGAAAGACGCCTGAAGGCGCCTGATCATATCAGGAAAGAGTAAAATAAATTAAATACTTCTCTGAAAAAGGACACTCAACACATGGAAATGATGCCCCATAAAAAATCAGGCAGCCCTGCGGACATCGTGCAGCAGATCAAGCAAAAAAGAAATCAGTTATCCCCCCCGAAGAAAGATATCCAGCGCATGGAAATGCCGTCGCAAACGAACACGGTTGGCGCCAGAGAAATCATGCACAAGATCACGGAAGGCGAAAAGCACCTTCGCAAAGGAAATCTCTTCTCCAGCATTGTCGCTCTCCGCGAAGTCCTGAACCTCTATACCAAAACAAAAGATATTCAGCCGAAAGACAGGACTACTCTGGCGAATATTATTAACGAGGTTCAGCGAAAACTTGCCGAATCGCCCGAGTTCATTGATTTATACGGAAAAGTTATTTTTCGGGACGATGATTTTGCAACGTCCTATGATTTTTTATGCCAGTTGATTATGATCAAAGAAGAGGAAATCGCCAGCGTTCTGGTCAACGATGGCATCAACCAATCGCTTAAATTGGACCACCTCAGCAAAAAAGACCGGGAAACAGCAAAGTTGATGGTATCCCTGGCGGAAAGAGGGGAATTATCCATGCTTCAGGAGCTGGTTGCCGCCAACGATGGCCTGGGCTCGCTGGTTTTAGCCTTTTACAACGAAGCCGGCATCAACTACAGAAAATCAGGCAATATCGACAAAGCGATTATCGAATACAAAAAAGCTCTGTCCATTTCTCCGAAGGATGAACATCTTCACTACAACATGGCCAGGGCTTTCATGGAAATCGGCCAGAAAAAAGATGCCGAGACATGCATCGGCCAGGCCATTCAACTTAATCCGTACTTCTATGAAGGTTTAAAGATGCAGAAGTATATTGAACAATGGATTGGTTAAACCTTTTCAGATTTATTCCAGTTCTAATACCCTGAAGGGCACGCGATCAAAGATGATATCGCGGCGGCTAGGAGGAGGCTCCGCAGGCGTATTACTAATACGTTGAGGAAGCCGACGACGCCAACAAAGATAGCGCTTTGATTTTGAATTGGATTATCTTTTCAGACGGGGGTCGGACGCATCACGAATCCCCTCTCCCAGCAAATTGTAACCGACCACCGTGATCAAGATTGCCAGACCCGGATAAAGCGACAGCCACCAGGCAATATCGATATTATCCTTGCCCGCCGTCAGAATATTTCCCCAACTGGGTATCGGCGGCTGCACACCGATGCCTAAAAAGCTCAAAGCCGACTCCGTCAGAATCGCACCGGCAATTCCAAGAGTGGCGGCAACCAGGATGGAAGCCAGCGCGTTGGGAAGAATGTGCATGAAAATAATCCGCGCATCGTTTGCGCCGATAGCCCGGGCAGCCCGGACGAAATCCCTTTCGCGAAGCGAGATGAAATCCGCGCGCACCAGACGCGTCACTCCCATCCAGCCCGTTAATCCGATCACGATCATGATATTCCAGATTGAAGGCTCGAGAAAGGCGATCACCGCCAGGATCAGAAAGAAGGTGGGAAAACAAAGCATGACATCCACAAAACGCATGATCGTCGCGTCAATCCAGCCGCCGTAATAACCGGCGACAGCGCCCAGAATCATCCCGATCAAAATCGCCAGCCCCGTGGCGACAAACCCGACCTTCAGTGAAATGCGCGCCCCCCAGATCATCCGGGAAAGGACATCGCGCCCGAGTTGATCGGTGCCGAACCAGTGACCAGCGGACGGCGGCGCCAGAACATTTTTCAGATCAATCGCGCCGGGGTCGTAGGGCGCAATCACGGGCGCCAGAAGCGAGACGACAAATAACGCGAGGACAATTCCGCAGCCGGTCAGCGCCAGTTTATTTTTATAAAACATTTCCCAGAAACCCATTATGAAATCCTTATGCGCGGGTCCGCCAGCGCATACGACAGATCGGCAATCAGATTTCCCACCAGCGTCAAGATCGCGCCGATAAGCAGGATTCCCATCACCGTCGGATAATCGCGGGCCATCACCGACATGTAAAACAACTGCCCCATGCCCGGAATCGCGAAAATTGTTTCAAAGATGACACTGCCGCCGATGAGGCCGGGAATGGACAACCCCAGAATGGTAATCGCGGGCAGGAGCGCGTTGCGCAGGGCATGTTTATAAATAACCTGCCTTTCACTCAGCCCCTTGGCGCGCGCCGTCAGAATGTAATCCTGACGGATAACCTCCAGCATGTTGGCGCGCATGTAGCGGGACAATCCGGCCAGCCCGCCGAAAGCGGAAATGAATACCGGCAGGACCAGATGCAAGGCCAGATCCACAAGCTGTCCCCAGGCGCTCAAATATTCATAATTGAGGGATCGCAACCCCGAAATCGGCAGCCACCCCAGGTGAATGCCGAAAAAGATCATCAGCAGTAATGCCAGCCAGAAAGTGGGCACGGCAAAACCGATAAACACAAGCACCGCGGTCACTTTATCGAAAAGTGAATTTTGATGAACCGCCGACAATACGCCGATCGGCACAGCCACCGCAATGATAATGATCAGGGACAGAAAATTGATAACAATCGTGATCGGGAGACGTTCCATAATTTTGTCGGACACCTTCCGGTGATCGGATGAAAAGGAAGTGCCCAGATCACCCCGTCCCAGCTTCTTGAGCCACGACCAGTATTGAACATGGATGGGCTTATCCAGTTCATAGAGGCTCATCAGGCGCTCCTTCATCTCGGCGGACGCTTTTGGATTCATCTGCGTCTGCAAATCCGTGGGTGATCCGGGCGCCAGCCGCATCACAAAAAAGCAAATGACCGTGATGCCGAGCAGAAGCGGTATCATAAAGAGGACTCTCTTGATCAGATATTTGGACATCCGGTGCTCCGCGTCAAAAATTCAATTCTCTAATCCAGTCTATCCAAAAGCGACATCTTTTGCAAATTAGCCAGAGACTTCCACAAATTATCCTGCGAATGCGCCTCCAGTGTGATCGTCGGTTTAACCTTTAAGGCCTGCAGGGCGGCAAAAAACTGATCGAACGGAAATGTTGCCGCGCCGACCGGCAAATGTTCGTCGAGCTTGCCGAAATTATCATGCAGATGCAGATGACCGATGTAACCGCCCATCTGTTCCATCCATGTATTTAAATCCGCATGGGAGAAAACGTTGAAGTGACCCGTATCAAAGCAAAAGCAGACTTGATCCGAGGCAAGCGTTGCAAGCAGACGGCGTAAAATATCCGGCTCTTTTTCATAAACATTTTCCAGAGCGATCATCACCCCTCCATCTTTGGCCAATGGAATAAGCTGACGCCAGAAATTAATGCTGTTTTCCAGCCACAAATCGTCACAGGACACGTAGTAGCGGTCGTCAAAGGAGGGGTGGCAGACAATTTTCAGCGGCTGAAAATACGGGATCAGGTCAAACACCTGCCTGATCCGGTCCAGACTGGTCCTCCTGATCTGATCATCAAGTGCGCCGGGCCGCAGATCCACAAAAGGAGCATGAAAAGTCACTTTTAATCCGGCATCCTTAAGCCTTGCCGCATGCTCACGGCATTCATTTTTATCCAGCGCCTGTAACGCAATATGATTGAAATAAATTTCCAGGTTAAGCTGCTTCTCCAGGATCATCGGCAGATGACGGGATAGAAGCGTATAAGGCATATGGGTGTGAACTCTTTTTAAAATAGCCAGCATGCAAAATCCCTTTAAAGATATAATAATAATGATGGTTGATTTACCATAGTCATTTTTTTTTCACAACACGAATGAGAATAACCGGCAGCGCAGATCAGGTGACGACCGAAAAATGACATATTGTCAAGTTTTTGCAATTGTGACATAAAGAAAACAGACTGAAGGCCGAAGGCTGAAGACTGAAGGTCTATTTGGCGCGCCTTCGGCATTTAACATTTCTAAGTGACGGCGCGTTGCGCGCCTTTCATCTTAGCCTTCAGCCTTCGGACTTCAGCCTATACACCTATTTTCAAAGGAGCTAATTTTGGCAGCTAAAAAGAACGAATCGGCGCGGCGTCTGCTTTTATGCATCAACGCCGTTCTGCAGAAAAAAGCAAAAAACATTGTAGCTTTAAATGTTAAAGAGATGTCGTCCTTCACGGACTATATGCTGATTTGCTCGGGCGCAACCGACCGGCAGGTACAGGCGGTTTCCTCCGCAATTCAGGAATACATGAAAAAAGAAGGCATCCTGCCACTGGGCGTGGAAGGCCAGGCAAACGCGGAATGGATGCTGCTGGATTATGATGATGTGGTCATTTCCGTTTTTCAGGAGTCGGCCCGTTCGTTTTACGGACTGGAAGGCCTCTGGGATGCTCCAAGGATGGAAATTGACGAAAACGCCACCGAAATCAAGAAATTAACCAAGGACATGGCTTGATTTTAGCTGATTTGTTCCACGACATATCAGATGTATTCTTTCCGCCTCTTTGTATTTCCTGCGCAAACGTTCTGCCTGCCTGCGAGGACAAGGTCTTCTGCGGGGAGTGCCGCCAGAACATTCATTATATCAACCAGTGCCACTGCCCGGTGTGCGGCATCACCTTTCCCGACTCACCCTCAGGGAACCACCTTTGCGGTTCATGCCTGGAAAATAAGCCTCATTATTCTTTCGCCCGCGCCGCACTGGCTTATGAAGGCATTATCCTTGACGCTATTCATCAATTTAAATACGGACGCAACATCAGTCACGGCGCTCTCCTGGCCGGACTGCTGGCCGACTTTAATTTCCCCGATATGGACTGGAGCAAAACTGATCTCATGATCCCCGTTCCACTGCATATTCGGCGTCTGCGCAACCGGGGTTTCAACCAGGCTCTCATTCTGGCCCGGGCTCTGGGCCAGAAGCATGGAGTTAATGTCGATTTTTCCTTGCTAAAAAGGCGTAAATTGACTTTAACGCAAACAGGACTGGATAAAAAGGAACGGGCACTAAACATTAAAGGAGCATTTGTTGTGGTACAACCCGCAAGGATTAAAGGAAAAAACATTATTCTGGTCGATGATGTGCTGACGACGGGTGCGACAATCAACGAATGCGCCAAAACGCTGAAAAAGGCCGGTGCAAAACAAGTGGCGGTCATCACACTGGCCAGAGTTCTTTAGGATCCTTGCGATAGTGAAACACTGTCATATCGGCTGAAGAGAGACATCTTTAAAGGAGTGATTATGAATAAGATTCTGGACAGAAAAACGCTCAAAGAAAAAATCGACGCACTGCGTAAAGAAGGAAAAAAGATCGCCTTCACCAACGGCTGCTTTGATATACTGCATGTCGGACATGTCCGTTATTTAAAGGAAGCGCGCAAAAAGGCCGATGTACTGGTTCTGGCGCTCAACAGCGATTCTTCGGTGCGAACGATCAAGGGCGACAAAAGGCCGCTCGTGCCTGAAGAAGAAAGAGCGGAAGTTCTGGCTGGCCTGGAATGCATTGATTTTGTAACAATATTTCCGGAACCGACGCCGCTTGAGTTGATTTGCTATCTCCAACCGGACGCTTTAATCAAAGGCGGCGACTGGCCAGAAGACAAAGTTGTCGGACGCGATGAAATCAAACAATGGGGCGGAAATGTCATCCTTATTCCGGAAATAATTGGAAAATCAACGACCAATATCGTGGATAAAATAATAGCCGTATATTGTTCAGGAAGTTTATGATATTAAAACTATTATACTGAAATGGGGAATCTGTTCCCCACCCCGTTCTTCAGGATAAAATTTTTTGCTTTACAAACATAAAGCCATTAGGTAAAAGGGGCATCAATTTCATTATCACATCGCAAAGGAGTAGCGGCATTGGAAAAACAAACGACTTTGAAGCCGGAAAAACTGGAGGCATTTCGTAAATTGCTCACCCAGAAGATCAATGAGCTGCTGAGTGAGGCGGGCAAAACCGTATCGGAAATGACCAACGGCAAGGAAAATTTCCCCGACCCCAACGATCGTGCATCGCTGGAATCCGACCGCAACTTCGAGTTGCGTATCCGTGACCGGGAGCGCAAACTCATTGCGAAAATGCAGGAAGCCATTAAGCGAATTGACGACGGAACCTTCGGCATTTGCGAAGCCTGCGGCGGACCGATTTCCGAAAAAAGACTGCTGGCGAGACCTGTCACAACCGAGTGCATCGACTGCAAAACCAAGCAGGAGAAGCTTGAGAAACTCAAAGGTGAATAAAAAAATATACATAGCCGATAAAAAGCCCCGCCAACGGGGCTTTTTTTATGGCTGGTTGTTCCCTGCCTGCAACAGCGGCCTGGAAATGGAATAATTTCACGTCCGACATTTCTTTTTTATTTCAAAAATGATAATCATCACCCATGTATGTAAATGTCGCCCTCAATATTCCGGCTGATAAACTTTTCACCTATGAAGTCCCGGAAAATCTTCAGCCCGCCGTTCAGATCGGCAAACGTGTTTTTGTTCCTTTCGGGAATCGCAAACGCACGGGTTTTATCGTTGCTCTTTCCGATACCTGCGATCTCGCGGAGGTCAAAACCATTCAGGAAATTCTGGATGACGAACCGCTCTTTGGCAGCGCCGACCTGAATTTCTATTCCTGGATTGCCGAATATTTCATGTACCCGCTGGGTAAAACACTGGCTGAGCTGATCCCCTCGGGGGCCGAAAAAAAAGATTTTCTCTGGATTACGCCGCTTGCGGCAGACGACGATCTCATTTTGTCCTCGGCGCAAAAAAATTTACTTTCCCTTATTCAGCAGTATCCTCAGGGCATTACGTTGAACAACCTGGCCTCGGTCAGCAACCTCAAAAACACCTCTTCCATCGTCCATAACCTTTGTCTGGCGGGGCGGATACGGATTCAAACCAGACAAAACAGGCAACTGGCGGCAAAGACGGAAAAATTTGTGCGTCTGGACGAAGATAAGATTGCCGGAGTGAAATTAACCGCCAGACAAAGCGCGCTGGTCGAGTTCATGCAGATTCACAAAACCATGGCGCTCAATGATTTAATCAAAAAGGCCAACACGTCCAAAGCCGTGGTCAAAAACCTGCACGAAAAAGGGATTATCGTTTTATCCTCCGAAGAAAAAATCCGGAAGACATCGCTTACGTCTACAATCGGGAATGACCCAAGCGGTTTTCTGCTCAATTCCGAACAACAGCAGGCGTTTTCAGAAATTTGCCGCCATCTGGAGAAAAAGGCGTTTGCGCCGATTCTGCTGCACGGCGTGACGGGCAGCGGCAAAACCGAAGTCTATCTGAACGCCATCGAAGAGGTTTTGAAAAACGGCGGCTCAGCCATTTACCTGGTGCCGGAAATCGCCCTGACGCCCCAGCTGATTTCCCGCATTGCCGGACGCTTCGATGAACAAAAGATTGCCGTACTCCATAGCGGCATCGCCGAAGCCGTGCGCTTCGATCAATGGCGGCAGATTAAACGCGGTAAAATCAATCTGGTCATCGGCGCCCGCTCGGCGCTCTTTGCGCCGCTTCCCGATCTGAAGCTGATCATCGTCGATGAAGAACATGACGCCTCCTACAAACAGGATGACCGCCTCTGCTATCACGCTCGCGACCTGGCCGTGCTGAGGGCAAAGCTTTCCTGCGCGGTGGCTGTGCTGGGCTCCGCCACACCGGGCGTTCGCTCTTATTTTAACGCCAAAACCAAAAAATATTTCCGTCTGGAATTATCCGAACGGGTGGAAAATAAACCCCTGCCCCTGGTGGAAATCGTCGATATGAAGGCGCAGAAAGAAATGCAGGGCAAAATCCCCATCCTGTCGCATGAACTGATTGCAGAGATGGAAGAAACGCTGGGCAGAAATGAGCAGGTCCTGCTTTTCCTGAACAAACGGGGTTTTGACACCTTTCTGGTTTGCGCCGACTGCGGCTATAATTTCCGCTGTCCCAATTGCGACGTCTCCCTGAAAAGTCATCTGACGGAAAAGCTGGTGAAATGCCATTACTGCGATTACACCATCAAAGCGCTGCCGCTTTGTCCGTCGTGCAAAGGCAGCCGGATTTTGAGCTACGGCACAGGCACGCAGAAACTGGAAAAAGAAATCGAGCGGTTGTTTCCCGCGGCGCGCGTCCGCCGGATGGACTCGGACACGACAGCCCAAAAAGGGTCGCAGGAAGAAATTCTGCGCGACCTTCAGGAAAAGGAAATCGATATTCTGGTCGGCACGCAAATGATCACCAAGGGGCATGATTTCCCTTTTATCACGCTGGTCGGCGTCATTGCCGCGGACACCTCGCTGAACATGCCGGACTTCCGTGCGGCGGAGAAAACTTTTCAAATGCTCACGCAGGTGGCCGGCCGCAGCGGACGCGGGAACACACCCGGCAAGGTCATCATTCAAACCTTCAACCCGCAGCATTACGCCCTGCGGCATGCCCAAAATCATGACTACCAATCATTTTACGCCGAAGAAATAGAACACCGCAAGGCCTTGCAATACCCGCCCTTCGGCCGGATCATCAACATCCGCCTGTCTTCAACCAATAAAGAAGCCCTGGACGATCAGACGGCCGCGGCGGGAAAACTGGCTCGCAAGCTTTCCGCTAAACACGGCAATGCCGCAGAAATCATCGGCCCTGCGGAATCCCCGCTGGCCAGGATTCAGGGGCGTCTGCGCAGGCAAATGCTCATCAAAGGCCGCGACATCAAAATTCTTCATGCCATCGCCCGGGAAATTCTGGAAAAATGCGCCAACAGCGCGGTGAGGGTGAGTATAGACGTGGATCCGGAAAACTTCATGTAGTGGTGGGGCCGTTGAAAAGTGCCCATCTGCTGCGTTTCCCTCGCCCTTCGTCGCTGCGGCGTATACTAAGATACGCCTCACTCCTCAGAACTCGGGGGCCTTGCATCTGAGCACTTTTGAACAGCCCAAAATATCTTGACGCCTTGATATCATCTTCGATTGGACGCCGGAATTAGTTTGGCTGTTGACCAGCAATAGTTGCCCATTTTCATTCCCCTAAACTGTCTTTACTAAAATATTTGTCGCATGGACAATATTTCATATTAGATAACATCTTCTTACACAGCTCAATGCATCTTTTATAAGATACTTTCATTTTAGAATAATCAACACCCCTCCATCCGCTCCCATCATAAATCATACCTTCACACCCCACGCCAACCAACGGTGTGCGTGCAATAGACTTATATTCTTTCTGTACTAGACTTTTATTGAGCTCCTTTATATCTTCTGCGTAGACCACGCCTTGACGGGCAGCATTTTGTTCTTCATGCCCTGTTGAATTAATAATAAGATTGACGTTTACAAACTCCAACGGCAAATCCGGTAGCGGAATACGTTGCCATTCATTGCCATCAAATTTAAAAATCACATAGGGTGGATTCGGTCGATCCCATTTATTATAAGATAAACAGCCATATGCTGTTGCGATTATGTAGGGTACGTTGTCCTTTATATGCATTGCAATCAAATGAAAATTTGCAGATCGAATATCCTTGGTGGGCCCATCTTTCCATGTGATCTTCTTGTTCTGTCCCGGCAGTTTAAAACTAATGGATTGCTCCTCAATAAGTGATTTTTGCCCTAAATTACGCATCTGTTTTTGCCACCGCTTCACAATGATTTTGCTGCCGTCATGCAAAAGCACTTCTTCCTTCCAGCTTGTTGAATCCAGCCATCCGCATGCACAGATGCTCGTAATCACTACTGCAATTAAAACGAATAAGATCATTACACGGATGTTTACTTTATTGTTCCATTGACGATGTTTTTCCATGCCGCCTCCTTAAAATGTCTTTTGTATAAACATACGCATGATGCGGTAAATCATTCCTCTTGCGGATTCAATCCAACGGATTGAACCAGTATGTTTTCCCAATTAATAATGTGGCTCGCAGATTTGTGCTTTATAGCAAGATCAAATAAAAGGTTCAATCAGAATGATTGAACCAGCAGGAGGGTCGACTAAACCGTTCAAATATTTTATCGATACGCATCTTTTCTGTGATCAATGGACAAGATGTTAATGATTTGATTTTCGATGATGTAAAATATTCTGTAGCTGCCTATCCGATATCTCCAGGTATCGGGCTTGTATCCGTGCAACTTTTTTATATTAATACCGTAATGCGGTTCTGTCTTTAATTGCGGGTAGATGAAATGAACTAACTTTTTTTCAATCTGCGTCTTCTCTTTTCTCGGCAGAGATTCCAGGCAATTGATAAATTCGTTCGTTTCAAATATTTTATAATCAGGCAACGAAGCGTCCTTTTTTGTTTTTCGCGTCTTTGACGCCGCGTTTGATGCTGTCATTCAGCGCCGCGTTATTTTTAATTTCGTCCATCTCATACTCATCGACATACTCAACATTTTGTTCAATGTATCGTCTTGCCGCCGTTTCTATGAAATTGGACAGGGGCCGGTTATCATCTTTTGCATAGTGTTCAAACAGATGATAAACATCGTCATTTAACCGTAATGTTACAACTTTTGCCATGCTTCACCTTCTCGTTATTTTGAATACATTATATTCTTCTGTATTCTATTGTCAAGCTTAAATCATTCCACATAAAACCTTATAAACTGCGGGACGATGATTTTTTCGGGGTAAATGATTCGGAAACGCCCGGCTGATGTTGTTACGAAAGGAAAATTATTCAACGGGATGAATGAAAAACGTCTCGAGACCTGAATGCTTCAGGCGTAATCATTCGCCATGATGCCCTGATTTGGAGCGGTAATAGCGGAAACGATTTTTTCGACATTGAGAAGCTCCTGGCCGATTTGGCGGATATCCTGATCCACTTTGTGGTCCCCCTTCTCATGCAGGCGCTGCTTTATCTGCCCGGCTAGTGCCTTAAGGCGGGCCGCCACGATGCTCACATCATTGGCAAACTCCCGGTCGGCAATAGCCCCCAGGGTCTTCTTCATGATCTTCGCGCCCTGTTCCTGGACATCGTTTTTGAATTTCTGCTGTTGGGTTTCCTGATATTGCCGAGCGCCTTGAGCCAGCGCCGCTCCGGTCGTGGCCGTCGCTGCGGAATCCTGCACCTGCGTGGCGCCATCAACCTTTTTATCTTTTCCTTCGGGCGCGGATGTTTCACCGGACCCTGCCGTAGCAGCAACACTCGCCGATACAGCCGTCCCACTATCGGTTGTGCTGCCTGCGACGGTATTTAACGCGGTAACGTTATTGCCGAAGGTATTTGCTGCGACAGCGGTCGAAGCTGTCTGATCAGGAGAGGTCGCGCCGCTGGCGGAAGCATATTCACGAACCGCGGCCGCAAGTTCTTTGGCCAGCCTGGCAATTTGCTTCGCAACGACCCTGGGATCACCACCCATCGCTTTCAGCATTTGTATTTCCGCCTTGATGCGCTTGAGTTTTTCTGCGGCAGCCGCTTTGCTTGACTGCGCCCCGTAAACTTTGCTGTTTTGCAACTGCGCAATCACCTGTTTAGTATCGTTCAATTGCTTTTCCAGTGCGTCGGCGTTTTTCGGATCGATCCGGCGGATGCTGTCGATAATAGTATCCTTTGCTGTGCGAGGTTTGCTATTGGCTGAAGCATATTTCTTCCCCAGCAGGTCGATCGCCGAAAGATAAGCTCCTGTTTGACTGATACCGGTCATCTGCACGATCCTCTCTGCAAGAATATTTTTCTCTTTTCTCCCGATTTTTTCAGAGTATTTCAACGATGATATCGGTTAAGTTATTACGAAACTTGAGGGATGAACAGAATGGGGATCGAGCAAAATATTACAGCAAATATGTTATTTATCCTTCCACATAGTGTCCCGCAAACTGCGACTGGTTGTGGATGATGCCTTTTTCACGGCGGAAGCCCAGGCCGCAGGCTTCATAAGAGAAGAATACACCGGCCTGATACAGCCTGCCTTCCGCGTCCTGCGGCAGGTCGGCCCAGGCCTGATAAATTTTGCCGTACATCGCGTATTCACCATGGCGCATATCGATCACATTTCGCTGTGCGTCAAAAACGCGGATGTTGTCGCCTTCCCGGCTGAACGTCCGCTTCTCCACACACTTTTTGCCGGTCAGATACCTGGTATCCGTTTCCAGCAGCAGTGGATGATTCGGAAACAGGTCCCAGAGCACTTTCATAATCATCTTGGACTGGAAAAGCAGCGTATAAGGAGGATTGAGCAGGATGCAGCGTTTGCGGCGGAGGATCTCAGTGAGCAGCACCGCCAGTTCCGGCTCGTGAACGCAGATGTGCTCATAGGGAAGCAGCTTGAACCAGTAATCGAAAGCATTCCCTTCTTTGTCGAGAATACCTTCTTCCGCCCCGAAGAAAACTTTTTCCACATAGTCAAATCCGGTGATAAATCCTGCCTCGTAGGCAATCTCCTCGATAAGCCTCACGGTGTTTTCATCTTCTGCGCCCGCGCCTTCGAGACAGGAAAACAACGCATGCGCAATGCGGTCGTCAGCCTTGCCGAAGACGGGATGCCGCGCTTTTAACCTGCCGAAACTTTCTTTAATCGCCTCGTAGAGATTATTGTACTGATTTTCTTCCGTCATTTTGTTGTGCTTCAAAAGCAGCCACTGGACCAGCGCCACTTCAAAAATCAGCGAGGGCGTATCGGCATTGAACTCGATGAGCTTGATGGGCAAGCCATCCAGGCCCCCGGCCAGATCAAAACGCCCCAGCAAATGAAAGTGGCTGTCGTCTTCCCAACTGGTTTCAATCATTTCCACAAGGCTGGGCGGAATATCGAGCTCTGCGTAAAGCTTCCGGTCAATGACATATTGTCCGGCCTGCACATACATATCATAGAGTTCGTTGGCGGCGCTGTAATAGGCGTCGCCTTCTTTTTTGCTGACCACAACCAGTTCACCGGCAACGTACGATTTATCCTGCGGGGATGCATACCAGTAGAACCCCAGTTTCTCGTAGATTTCATCGGGCACCGGTCTGACGGGAATAATTTTCATCAGCTTAAGCCCCGGAAGCTGCTGCCCAGACGGGAGAAAAATCCGGTTTTGGCCGAACCGGTTCCAGGCCTCCCGACCTGCTGTCCACCGCCCGCGGAACGTGAAGGGTTGTAATAACGGCCGCCCGACCAGTAGCCGCCTGTATAGCCCCGCCGCTTGTCCTCTTCTTCCTGCTGCCGGTAGAAAAGTTGCCGATTCAGCAAGCTTTGTTTGTAAAGATTGTCATCCTTATAGACATAAGGGCTGAGCGAAGAATTTTTCCCCATCATGTAACCGACCATACCCGCGGCCAGCACGGATCCCAGCCCCATGCCCTTCTCCTTATTTTGCTGCTCCATGATCGCCGGCAGTTTTTCTTCGGGGATCACTTCTTTGGTTCCGTCCAGACGCGAAACGACCACGCCGGTTGTTTTACTGGGATATTCTTTGTCGATCCGGAATTCGTCAGGAGCGATCTCTTCCACCATGGTCATGACACCGCTTTGCTGGTAGGCAGCCCCGCTGCCGGCATTGTCTCCGAAAGAGCGCGTTCCACCCTGCATCACCTGATCATCCGCCGAATCGCAGCCGATGATCAGGCTGTTGGCCAGAAAAAATATGCCGCCGATAATTATTTTGCCGGTTGTATTTTTTTTCATGATTTGCTTCCGACCCTCGTCAAATAAGCTGGCTGATCATGAGTGACAGCCCGATCGTAATGGCCTGTACTAAAACAACGGCCGCGGTATTGCCGTCCCGGATGGCATCGCCAATCGACGTTTTAGGAAGAAAAATCAACGCGGCAATCCTCTCAAAAATAATCAGAGCGATCATTCCTGTAACGGCGCTTACGGCAAATGCCGTAAGACTCGGAACCCATCCGGTAAAATCTCCGGCAATGCTGGCGCGTAAAATGATACTGTAGGCCACGAGGAGTCCGGCCACCGCCACGCCGGCGCTCAGGTTATTATCCTGCACACACCGGGTGACATGAAAGCGATATATTTTTTCGTGGATGTAAATCGCCGCAATCATGACGACCTGTCCCAAAAAGAAAAAAGCCGCCGCGCTTAAGATACCGCCCTCCTCTCCGGAGAAAGCCCCATTGACCAGAATACCGGTGGCGATAAACGCGCCCGCTTCGATAAGGCCTGTCGGGACATTGCCGGCTTTGACCAGCTCATTATTACAGGCACTGGGAATGATAATAAAATCGTTGATGAAATGAGCGGCAAAAAAGATGAGCACCACAATGAGAGCGTAGATTGCGAAGAGACCGATGTCCCGGTAAGTCGAGGCGCCAATGTTCAGCGCCTGCAAGGCGATACAAATCCCTACAAAAATGCCGAAGCGCCTGAGCGCAATCGCCAGATTTTCATTCTGACTTATTTGCGCATCATCATCAAACCGGGTAATGGCATCGGCAATTTTTTTACTCAAAAACAGAAATACGATAACCAGCACAATGTAAATGATCTTTACAAGGTATTTTTCCATAAGTCCTGTTTCCTTTATTTTTGATTTATTTTACTGATGAAAAAGCCCAGATCGTCATCCGGCAAAAGCCGGGTTCTGGAACTTTTTTAAAAACATCCTGGATTCCGGCGCTCGGACCCCGCGTGACCTCGCGCCACCTTTAGGTGGTCAGGTCATCAGGTTATGCCCCATGGCAACTTCATAGCGTATTCGGCTTCCTGCAAGATCATGCTAAATGACTCTTCTGCCCATTCGATTCAATAATCTACATCATCTCGTCCGAACTCTCAATGCCGAAAAGAAGTTCAAAACGGCAATGGCCGCACCCAGTAAAAAGACAAATTGATATCCCCAGGTCACCCAGATAAAGCCTCCCAGAAGCGCGACGGAGATGGAAAAGATATGATCGATGGTCACACCCATGGTCAGGGTCTGGGTAACATCCTCAGGCCGGACGGCGATTTTCAGCAGGTAAGTTGCCCGCGCCATGCCAACGGACATCAGGAGCTGATCCACGATAAAGCAGGCGGACGCTACAATCAAAGCCGTCGTTTCTGAAAATAATACCAGCGAATACCCGTAACCGATACAGACAAATACCAGCAATACCGCTTCCGACGTGAGGATGAATCTTTCGCCCAGCTTGTCAATCGCCCGTCCCAGAACCGGCTTGAAAAAAATGCCGATTGCGCCGCCGATGGTCAACAGGGTCGCCAGCATCTGTGTTTTTTGATGAAAAACCGTCACCAGCACCCAGGGCGCAAAGGTCAGAAAAATCTGTTTGCGCGTCCCGTATAAAATATTGAGCCAGTAAAACAGTTTGTATTCCCTGCGCAGCTGAAATTTCGTCGCGGCGGCGTACGGCTGATCTTTCTGCATCTGATATAAAAGAACGGCCACGGTCAGAAATCCCGCAAAGGCAACCGCGTAGGACAGCTGAAAGGTGAGATGAAAGAATTTAAATCCCACAAAAATCGCAAAGCTGCCCAGGATCATGGCCAGATTGGCCACAGCGGAAAACTGCCCCAGCCTTTTGCCCTCCTGGCCTTTATCAGCCAGTTCCATGCCGATGCTCTGATTGAGCGGAATGAACAAGTGCTGGCCGACGCTGAAAATAAACAGCCAGATGAGCATCACGGAAAAACCGGGTGACGCAAAACCGATCAGCAATATGCCGAAGGCGCATAACAGATTGGCCAGAAACGCCAGTCTGCGCGAACACAGAAAAAAGAAAAGCGCGGCAAAAAAGATAACCAGAAAACCCGGCAGCTCCCGGGGCAATTCCAGGAAGCCCCGCTGCCAGTCGCTGATAAAAAATGTCTCATTAAGGAAATTATTGAAGGTGGAATCGACAATGCTTTGCGAAAATCCAAAAACGAATGTGGCAGCCAGAAACAACCGGAAATCCCGCGGCAGTCCCGATATCTTATTTTTGATTCGCTTGATAATAATTCAAATCCTTCGTGATGGAGATGCTAAAACGGCAGCGTTAATCACCCGCTGCCGTTTTACCGATGTTATTTTGCTGAAACGTCTTGCCTGACGCTATGCTTTCTGTTTTGTTTCCAGACGAATGCGATCCTGATAATATTGTGTGATCTCATAGACGGCATAATCGATGAGCAGCATGATTCTCATCACGGAGTCGATCGCCTGATTGTGCTCGATGGCGTTGATAAAAATCGCCTGAAATTCCGCATAAAGCCACATATGACGGCGCATCATGTTTAAGGCGTAAATGGATTCATGCAGCGGAACGCCCATTTCGTAACAGGTTCTCGCGTAGTGCATGAAGAATTCCTGCGCCTTGTCATAACGATTGGGGGCAACCAGCATATTTCTTAACTGGCTGTAGAATTTAATAGCCTGCAACACCAGCTTCTCGTCAGGAATGTCCTGATAATGGGTGGTTCTTTTGTTCTTCTTGACATCGGCGGCCCAATGCCCCGCTATTTCATCAATATTGGCTTCCAGTACATCCAGCAGCTTAATCGATTCTACCATATTATGTTCTCCTCTCTCCAATGATAAGGCCGTATAGGGAAACGGAAATTATTTCTTGCCTTTTTCCTTTTTCATCAATTCCTGATATTCCTTGGTTACTTCATAGATAGCATAATCAAAAAGCAGGATGGTGCGGCTTAAAGTATCCAGCGCCTGCCGCTGGTCAATGCCGGAACTGAAGATCGTCTGGAACTCAGCATATAACCAGATGTGCCTCCTCAAAAGAATAAGTGCATACACCGCTTCGTCCATGGAGATTTTCAGGGCGAAACTTTCCTGAGCATAAGTGCGAAAATATTTTAATGTGCCTTCACTGATCTTTTCTTCGGCAAACATTTTACTGAAATTGTGATAAAATTTTACCCCCTGATTCATAATGGTCTCTTCATCAAGTTCCTTATACCTTTTTGTCCGGGCATTGTTTTGCACATCCATCGTCCATCTTTTGGCCATCCTCCCTGCGTGTTTTTCGGCCAGTTCCACATACTTAATGGCGTAGGTCTTCATGCTTTATCTCCTTTCCGTTTGATAGGTACCTAGAAAGATCTCTTTGATTTTAATATAAATCATGAAATGCAAATTGACAATAGGAAATTGTCACAAAACCACCGGTCACGGGTAATTCTTGACACATTCCTGTTATTTCCATATAGATTACGAAAACGAATGCCCATCCGCCTGTGACGACCACAAAACAGGCGGTCATGACCGGTCAGGAGAGATGCATAATTTCACACGTGCTTCCCTTGCGGCACACGATTCCGGTCTTTGGCTGACGTTGGTTGCCCGCGCTATCCTTCAATAAACGCGAATGGACATGACAAGGACGTATCATGATAAACAAACCACGCATTCTCTTCATGGGGACACCGGCTTTCGCTCTGCCCGCCCTGGAAATACTGCATAACCATCATTACCCGATCATTGCGGTTACCACACAGCCGGACCGTCCCGCGGGACGGGGACAAAAAGAAGTGGCCCCGCCAATAAAACTGCTGGCACAGAAACTGGGACTGCCGGTCTTGCAGCCAACTAAGGTTAAAAATCAGGATTTTCTGGAAACGCTTTATTCGCTCAATCCCGACATGATCGTCGTATCAGCCTTTGGCCAGATCCTCCCCAAAGTGATCATCGATTTTCCCAAGATGGGGTGCCTCAATATTCACCCGTCGCTTTTACCCAGATACCGTGGTGCGGCGCCGCTGAACTGGAGCATTATCCGCGGTGAAACCAAAACCGGTGTGACGATTATGATGATGGATGAAGGCATGGATTCGGGCGACATCCTGATGCAGGACGAAACACCGCTCGACGCCGCAGAAAACTACGGCGAACTTCATGACCGACTGGCAAATCTCGGTGCGCAGCTGCTCATCAAAACCATTGAGCAGGTGGCTGCCGGTACGGCTCAAAGACAAAAGCAGGATGCCTCCTGTGTCACCCTCGCCCCCCGACTGACCAAAGAAACAGGCAACATCAACTGGCACGACAAGATATTTAATGTTGTCAATCTCATCCGCGGCCTGAGCCCGACGCCTGCGGCTTATTCATCTCTGGACGGACAAACTCTGAAAATATTTACGGCTGAAGGTCAGCCGGGTTTAGCAGACCTGCCCCCCGGCGCCATCGGCCCCCCTTCACCCACAGGCCTGCCCGTTGCAGCAGCCGACGGTTATGTGATTTTAAAAGATGTCCAACTGGCCGGAAAAAAAAGAATGCCTGTTCATGAATTTCTGCGCGGGTATAAACTGAAACAGGGAAGTGTGTTAGGCTGAAGTGGAGCAAGAAGTGCCGAAACCGGCAGTTTACCCGGTATCTGCCCGAGGTATGAACGAAAGGCCACGCGCATTTGTGCTATAATCCATCAGGCCGTTAACCATCAGTTTTAAGGTTCAATATGAAGAAAACAATTCGCCATCAGGCCGTGGACATTTTAAATTCAGTTTCGCAAAGTCAGATCTTTGCCGGAGATTTGCTGGATGCAACACTGGAGCAACAGAAGCTTTCCGGTACGGCGGACGGACGTCTGCTCACGCATCTGGTGTACGGCGTTCTGCGCATGCAGGGCCATCTGGACTGGATCATTACCCAGCTCTATCGCGGCAATTATGCCAAAATGGAGGAAGTCGTTAGAAATATCCTGCGCACGGGACTTTATCAGATCAAATTCAGCGAACGGCTGCCGGCCTTTGCCGTGGTGGATGAAGCCGTCAAAATAGCTAAAAAGGCCGCTCCGGCTGCCGACGGATTGACAAACGCCGTTTTGAGAAACTACCTGCGCAACACGGAAAAAATTTCCTTTCCCTCTTTAGAGAAAAATCCGGCTGAACATATTGCTGCATTCTATTCCCATCCGCTGTGGCTAGTTAAAATATGGCTCGATATTTTTGGCGCAGAAGAAACACTATCGTTGTGTAAAGCCGATAATGAATTGCCGCCTTTGACACTCCGCGCCAATTCTTTGAAAATTTCAAGGGAAGAACTGGAAAACAAGCTGAAAGCTGAAGATTTCATTTGCACGCCGACCCAATTTTCACCCGACGGCATCAACCTTCCCGATCCTCCAAGACCTGTTCAAAAAACGACCTTCTTTAAAGAGGGCCTTTTACGTCTTCAGGACGAGGCAGCTCAACTGGTTTCCTATCTGGTCAGCCCTCTTTGCGGTCAAAACATTCTGGATGTTTGTGCGGGCAGCGGCGGTAAGACGGGACATCTGGCGGCCCTCATGAAAAACGAAGGCCGGATTGTAGCCCTGGATCGGGATGCGGGGAAAATAGCACAATTGAAAAAAGATGCATCAAGAATGGGAATTTCAATCATTGAACCCCTGCAGGCTGACCTGAACCGGCCTCTGTCCGCTGAATTCATCGAAAAATTTGATCATGTTCTGGTGGATGCGCCTTGCTCCGGCACCGGTACGCTCCGACGCAACCCGGAAATCAAATGGCGGCTCACGACCTCCGACTTGAATACGTTGTCGAAAGCCCAGATCAGGATATTACACAATGCTGCAAGCGCTGTTAAAAAGGGCGGTCATCTGATTTATTGCACTTGTTCCATACTCCCTCATGAAAACGAAGAAGTGATCCGGCCTTTTTTGACGGATCATCCGCATTTTGCCGTTATAGCACCCCCTGCCGCCATCCCTGGCAGCCTCATGGATAGCCGTGGTTTTTTAAGGACTTACCCTCATCGCCATCATACGGATGGTTTTTTTGGTGCCGTTTTACGCCACCGGATTTAAATTGACGAATTCGGCACAATCATGCTAGCTTACGCTCCCATAATTTATAAAGGAGCGTTTATGTTTGTAGAACAGATGCAGGTCGGCCACATGGCGGTTTTCGCCTACCTGGTCGGGGATTCCGTTACCGGCGACGCGCTGGTCATTGACCCGGCCGACAACACTCACGAAATACTTGCAAAGGCCGCAAAAAACAATTTGCGCATTAACTACATCGTTAACACACACGGCCATGTGGATCACATTGGCGGGAACGCCGGGATGAAGAAGCTTACCGGCGCTCAAATCATTGTTCATGAAGATGACGCCATCATGCTCACCTCCACACCTGCAGCAATGCTGCGTATGTTCGGGGCAGCACAGTCGCCGGCTCCCGATATTCTGGTCCGGGACGGCCAGATGATTTCCGTCGGCAATGTCGATCTGAAGGTCATTCACACGCCCGGCCACTCCCCCGGCGGCATGTGCCTTTACACGCCCGGTTATATTTTTACCGGCGACACTCTCTTTGTAGAAGCCGTCGGCCGCACCGATTTGCCCGGCGGTTCCTGGCAAACCATGTATAACGCAATCAAGACAAAGCTTTTTACTTTGCCTGATGAAACCAAAGTCATGCCAGGCCACAATTACGGCCGGACACCGACGTCCACCATTGGCCATGAAAAAAAGCATAACCCCTCAGTTCGCTAAAGGAGCAGACGACCTATGACTAAAAGTATTTCACAGACGAATTTTCCGAAACTAAAATTCCTCAATCGAGGCAAGGTGCGTGACCTTTATGCCGTTAAAGACTATCTGCTCCTCGTGGCCACCGACCGGATCTCGGCCTTCGACGTCATTATGCCCAATCCGATTCCGGGCAAAGGCGTGATCCTCAACAAAATGTCCGCATTCTGGTTTAAACAAATGGAGGATATTATCGGCAACCATATTATATCAACGGACGCCGCGGACTTTCCGCCGGAGTGTGCGCCCTATTTCGAAACGCTCAAGGGCCGCAGCATGCTGGTTAAAAAGGCGACCCCCCTGCCGGTGGAGTGTATCGTGCGCGGATATTTATCCGGCTCGGGCTGGAATGATTACCGCCACAGTCAGACTGTTTCCGGAATCAAACTACCGGAAGGCTTGAAGGAATCCTGCCGCCTGCCTCAAACCATTTTTACGCCGACGACGAAAGCGCCGGAAGGCGATCACGACTCGCCAATCACCCATTCCGAGATGGAAGACATTATCGGGGCGGAGCTCACCGCTAAGGTTATCAAAATATCCCTGGCGATTTACGAACGGGCGGCAGCAATCGCTTTGAAAGCCGGCATTATCATCGCGGACACCAAGATGGAATTCGGTTTGCTTGGCCAGGAATTGATTCTGATCGATGAATTACTTACACCCGATTCGTCCCGCTTCTGGCCGGCCGATGAATACGAAGAAGGCCGGTCACAGAGAAGTTTTGATAAACAGTTTTTACGCGATTATCTGCTTTCCATTCGCTGGAACCAGAAACCGCCCGCACCCGAATTACCGCCGGACATTATCGAAAAAACCAGGGCAAAATATGAAGAGGCATTCTCCCGCCTTGTAAAATAATATTTTGACCATTGACAGAAACCAAACCATTATTACATTACCACGTGCTTATCCGCATGATGTTATTTTTTCAGGAGGAATTCCTTGAGTATAAGAAAACTGCCGGATTACCGACTAAAACAAAAAATATTATACATAGACAAGACATCCGCTGATTCACTTGTCAGCTACGGGGATTTATATCTGGAAGGAGGAGCGCTCTCCGATGCGCTGGACTTCTATGCCAAAGCCGGCCATACAGCCGGCGTGCAAAAGATTAAAGATCTTGCACTTAAAAGCGGCGACACGTTTCTTTTCCAGAGCGCAGCCAAGGCGCAGGGTATTGAACTTCGAGACGCCGACTGGGAAGATATCGCGCAAAAGGCAACCGAACTTAAAAAATATTTATTTGCAAAGCATGCGCTGGAAAAAACCAACAACGCGGAATTATTAAACGCGCTGATGATTAAGATAAAAGCGGAGGAAGTAAAACAAAGCGCATGACCAAAAAGGATTATTACGAAATTCTGGGTGTCGGGAAAACAGCCTCGGATGAAGAACTCAAAAAAAATTACCGGAAGATAGCCATGCAGTGTCATCCCGACAAAAACCCGGGAGACAAGCAGGCGGAAGAAAAATTCAAGGAAGCCGCCGAAGCCTATGAAGTCTTAAGCGACAAACAGAAAAGGGAAATCTACGATCATTACGGCCACGCCGGTTTAAGCAACACCGGTTTCCAGGGGTTCAGCGGTTTTGATGATGTTTTCTCCAATTTTGGCGATATTTTTGAAGATGTATTCGGGTTCGGCCATCAGCGCGGTCGCGGAAGGACGAGGCAAACGGCCCGTGCCGGCGCTGATTTGCGTTACGACCTGAAAATATCTTTTCTCAATGCGGCCTTTGGTCTGACGACGACCATCGATCTGGAAAAGCTTTACACCTGCCATGAATGTCAGGGATCAGGCGCAGCGGCCGGCAGCTCGCCTTCGACCTGCCCAACCTGCCATGGAAGAGGTCAAGTCGTTCAATCGAGCGGTTTTTTCACCATCAGTTCCACCTGTCCCCATTGTCACGGTCATGGCAAATTTATAACCAAACCCTGTAATAACTGCCGCGGCACGGGCAAAGAGCAGCAGCGCAAAACAGTCGAATTAAAAATTCCCGCCGGCGTGGAAACCGGTTCACGGCTGCGTCTTCGCGGTGAAGGCGAAGCAGGAGACCAGGGCGGTCCCAGCGGCGATCTGTATGTCTTCTTGCATGTGGAAGATCATGATTTCTTTGATCGCTCAGGCGATGATATTATCTGCCGTGTTCCCATCTCTTTTGTTCAGGCTGCATTGGGTGCAACCCTTGAAGTGCCCACGTTAAAAGAAACCGAGAAAATCAAAATCCCCAGAGGCACCCAGACAGGCCGTACATTCCGTCTTAAAGGCAAAGGGATCCCTCATTTGCAGGGATATGGCCGGGGAGATCAGATCATTGAAGTCTTTGTGCAGATTCCAACGGAGTTGACAAGAAAGCAGGAAGATCTTCTCCGGGAATTTGAAAAGCTCAGATAGTGATATCCTGACATAATAGGGTTGCAATCCATTGAACAATATGTTTAAAAAGACAAACTCAAATGGTTTGGAGGGGCAAATATGAAAAGGAATTTATATTCATTTTTTATTCTATTATCCGCTCTTTTTCTTTTTTCCGGTTGCGCGGTTCTGGCGGTAGGCGGAGCAGCGGTCAGCGCGGGCACCGGCACGTTTCTCTATATCGATGGCGAGCTTAAAACAGACTACGCTGCTTCTTTCGATAAAACCTGGAGTGCTTGTGAAAAAATGGTCGCTGATATGCGCGGCATGGAAGTCCGGCCTGTAAAAGAAATCGCCCAGGGAAAAATCACGACGGTCATCAATGATGAAAAGGTAAAGATCGAAGTTACCTATCGGACAAAAGATCAGACCAACGTCTCTATCCGTGTGGGCCTGGTTGGAGATAAGCTGTCGTCCCAGCGTCTCCACGATAAAATTGCCGAAAACCTGGCCAAGAATTAATTTTCTACAAATAAAATAAAGGCCCGGCTAAGCATTCTCATGAATAAGAAACTCATTTTCGGCATTGTGCTCGGCATTGTGCTGATCTACTTCTCTGTTCGGGGAATCAATTTTAATGAAACCTTTTCTCACCTGAAGAAAATCCATCTGGGTTATGTGGCATTATCTCTTTTCTTTATCATTTTCATGCAGATATTGCGATCCTACCGATGGGGGGTTATTCTGCAGCCGATGGAAAAGATCTCTCAGTTTAACCTCTTTTCCGTAACCTGCGTCGGGTTTCTGGCTATTACAGCAATACCTGCGCGCATTGGCGAACTGGCCAGGCCCTATCTGATCGCGAAAAAAAGTTCTATCAAAATGTCTTCGGCGCTCGGCACAGTCGTTGTGGAAAGGGTGCTGGACAGTCTGTCCATACTGACCATTACCATTGTTGTTCTTATGCTCAATGATTTGCCGTCCTGGATGATCAAATCCGGCATCATTTTTTTTATGCTGACCCTGCTGATGATTGCCGTTGTTGTCGGATTAGTCTGGCGCAGAGATAATGCCGTTAAAATCATTGACCGGATTTTACGTCTGTTGCCCGGAAAGCTCGCGCAAAAAGTGAATAACGTCATCCATCATTTCATTGATGGTTTTCTGGTCATTGCCGACGTAAAGAGACTTATGTACCTATTGTTCCTGTCCGCCGTGGTCTGGCTTACGGATGTTGCCGCGATTTATTCTCTGCTTCTGGCCTTCGGTTTTGACCTGCCGGTTCTGGCAGCCTTCATTATCATGGTCATCCTGGTTGCGGGCATCGCGATTCCGACGGCGCCGGGTTTTATCGGCAACTGGCATTACGCCTGTATTCTGGGATTGAGCCTGTTTAACATTGCCAAACCGGAAGCTTTTTCCTTCGCCCTTGTTTATCACTTCCTGTCAATTTTCGTAATAGTCGCCCTGGGCACGGCCTTCCTGCCCTTTAATAAATTTTCCATTTCCGATATGACAAAGCAGATGAATAAGACTGAAGGCTGAAGGCCGAAGGTTACAGGGATGTGCTTCGCACTTCATCTGAAATAAAAAACATAAAGGGGTAAGACGTTGCATGCAATGTCTTACCCCTTACCTTTTGGCCTTCAGCCTTCAGCCTGTTTCTTTCGTCACCACCTTCAGGCTTTTAAGCTTTTTATGCAGGTTGCTGCGTTCCAGACCGATGGCTTCGGCTGTTCTGGAAATATTGCCGTCGTATTCTTCCAGTTTTTTTATAATAAACTGTCTTTCGAAATCCAGTCTGGCGTCCCTTAAAGAATCGCTGGCCATGGATGACTCCGGTGTTCCGGAACCCTGCTCCGTTCTTACATTGAGTTCAGGAATATCATCCGTGTTGATTTCATTGGACGGCGTCATAATAATTAATCTTTCAATAATATTTTTCAGTTCACGGACATTGCCGGGCCAGTCATGTTCCATTAATTTTTTTAAAGCGCCAACCGTCAGGGTTTTCGGCTGCTGACCCTCTTTCGCGGCAAAGTCCTGAAGAAAACGCTGCGTCAGATAAGGAATATCTTCCTTTCTGTCTCTGAGCGGCGGTACATGCAGAGGAATAACGTGCAGACGATAATAGAGATCCTGCCGGAAGCGGCCCGCATCCATTTCTTTTTCCAGATCTTTATTCGTCGCGGCCAAAACCCGTACATCCATATCGATAACTTTATTTCCACCGACTCTCTCGAATTTCTTCTCCTGCAGGATCCGCAAAATTTTTGCCTGCGCTTTGAGACTCATGTCGGCAACTTCATCAAGAAAGATAGTTCCTTCGTGGGCCAGATCAAATTTACCGCGCTTTTTTTCGGTCGCGCCGGTAAAGGCGCCTTTTTCGTGTCCGAATAATTCGCTCTCGATCAGTTCCTCGGGTATCGCCGCACAGTTGACTTCCACAATAGGTTTGTGCGACCGGCGGCTTAAATGATGGATGGAACGCGCCACCAGTTCTTTTCCCGTGCCGTTTTCACCCATAATCAGAATCCACGCATTGGTCGGCGCAACAATACTGATCATCTCCTTAAGATCGTTAATAACCTGACTGTTTCCGGTTAACTCATACTGATGCGATACCTTTTGCTTTAAAAGAATGTTTTCTTCTTCCAGGCGAACCACGTTCAACGCGTTGTTTACCAGAATAATCACTTTGTCCAGCGACAGGGGTTTTTCAATGAAGTCAAACGCACCGAGTTTGGTTGCCTTCACCGCTGTTTCAATAGTGCCGTGGCCGGACATCATGATGATTAAAACATTCGGATGAGCGGCATGAATGGCTTTGAGCGCTTCCAATCCGTCAATACCCGGCAGCCAGATATCCAGCAGGACCAGCTGCGGCATTTCTTCGGCGACAACCTTAATCGCCTCTTCGCCGCTGCCCGCCACCAGCACCTGATAGCCTTCGTCCTCCAGAATGCCCCTCAACGACCGGCAAATCTCAACTTCATCATCTACGACCAGAATAGTTTCATTCATAATTTATACTCAACTTCGCTTTTACTTATAAATTATACTTCGGAAACAGGCAACTGAAAAGATACGATCGTTCCCGTCGGATAGTTGTCACTGACGCTGACCTGACCTTTGTGATCCGAAATGATGGAGCTGACAATAGCCAATCCAAGCCCCGTTCCGGACTTTTTGGTTGAAAAATACGGCTCGAATACTTTACGCTTGTAACTGGCCGGCACGCCGGCGCCGTCGTCCGCCACGGCTACGGTTACTTTTTTATGCGTCTCGTCATACCGGATGATCACACCGATATGGCCTGCTGTTTTATGGAGTGAGGCCACGGCATTATCCAGTAGATTGATCATGACGCGATTGATTTGTTCGGCATCCAAATTAAACTTCGGCAATCCTTCCGCCGGACTGTATTCAAACTGAATGTCCTTATGCGCATCCACAAAAAGCGTCACCGCATCGGACACTACGACATTCAAATCATTAGGGGCAAGCGTCGTCACGGGCATCCGCGCGTAACGGGAAAATTCATTAACCAGATTTTTAAGCACTTCCACCTGATCGATGATGGTCTGCGTGCATTCCTTGAAAACCGACCCGTCCTCCCCCAATTTATCACCGTACTTGCGCTGAAGCCTCTGAGCGGAAAGCTGCACGGGCGTGAGCGGATTTTTAATTTCATGCGCCATGCGTCTGGCCACTTCCCGCCAGGCCGCGGCGCGTTCCGCCTTCTGCAATTCCGTCAAATCTTCAAACACGACAACGATGCCTGAATCGTTGCCTTCTTCATCCTCAATCGTCGTCAAAGTCAAAAGCACCGTCAGCGCCTTGTCCCGCAGCATCATCTCCAGCTGCTTTTCCAGTATTCGCTCATTGTTCTCCTTCATTTCCAGTAAGAAGGAATCGACCAGCGCAAGATGCTCCTCCAGTAAAAGTTTTCGATAATTCCGGAAAAGAAACTGGGAGGCGTCTATCTCAAACATGGCTTCCGCGGCGCGGTTAATCGTCGTGATCATGCCGTTTTTATCAACCGAAATAATCCCGGCCGAAACATTGCGTAAAACGGCGGTAATGTATTTTCGCCGCTCTTCCAGAGAAATATTGGCCTCGATCAGGCCTGCTTTGCTTTTCTGCAGGTCATCCGTCATGGAATTGAATGATTTGACGAGAAGTCCGATTTCGTCATCCGCCTCGATCTCGATGCGGCTTGTCAGATCCCCCTGAGTAATTCTATTAGTCGCCAGGACAAGGTCCTGAATAGGATTTGTAATGGTTTTGGCAAGTGACAGACCAAACCATGTCGCCAGAAAAATTATGACCAGGGTTACAATCGACAGGGTTACAACATAATTAAACTTGATCGGATTTTTCAACACTTTGATCTGTCCGTATTGTTCGGAGGCATTGGCAATACCCCGTAGTTTATCGACAAATCCCTGCGGGACGCTGTAACTGACGGAAACACGGCCGATGACTTCCGTCGGGACAGCATAGGAGAAAACCGGCGCGACACCGACAATGACCTCCCCTGTGCTGATGGGGGTGACCGTGGATATTTCCTTCCCGGAATAAATATCCTCCAGCATTTTTGGCGACAGATAAATGGGGTTCGATGAGGAATTTTCAGCGTCGGCAAAAACGATGCTTTCGCCTTTAAAATCAAAATAAGCTTCCACCCTTCCGACTTTGTAATTTTTCTGACGCATAGAGAGCAAACTGTTAAGGTAATCGTCCCTTCCCGTTTCATAAAGACGGTTTTTGGTGATATCCGCGCTGATTTGACGGGCATTGAATTTGGCCAGTTCCTCCCCCTGCGTGTAATAGATCTGAGCGACTTCCAGAGATCGGTTCAAAGCATCGCCGATTTTGATATTGAACCAGAACTCAATAGAGTAGGAAAGAAAATTAATGGCAAACAAAAAAAGTAATATGGTCGGAACGAGCGACAGGCCGACAAACGCGGCAACCAGCTTGGTGCGCAGCTTGGAGCCGATAAGCCCCTTGCGGCGCTCGGAAAATAACTTAAAAATATTGCGGAGAATAAGAAAAAGCAAAAGCAGGATCAGGATAATATTGATGCTGGTCAGGCCGTAAACCAGAATATTGGCTGATATCGGCAGCTCTTTCCGGGAAGACAACTGACTGGCCAGGATCGTAAAAACGATCGCCAGGCAACCGACAATCAGCATGAGAATGCTTTCGCGCCGGCGCTTTCTTAATTCTTTTTCATCAAGATAGTCTCTTCTGGAGTTCTTTTTAATCTTCATGAGCTGATTTGATCAACTTTCCCGCCAATATCGAAACTGATGATTAATAGGAAAATCTTATCTTATACAAAGGCGTCTCAAAATCCCACAGTGACACAAAGAACAAGACATATTCCATATTGAAAGGCAACCGCACCTTATCGATTTTAACTTTGATCCGGGCATTGTAATTATGGCCTTTGGACAAATAAGAAATGGGGATCACGGAAATTCCATTCAAATCCGCCATGGCTTTTTGCGCGCTTTCAAAATCCTGGAGAATCACCGGCTGACTGTCACTGTTCGTGGTAATCGAAAATATTTTTTTCAAATTGTCATACTTGATAATACGGCGAATCTCCTTACTGACAACATGTTTATTCCACAGATAAGATCTTTCCTGATAGACATCCAGCTGAATCGTAAAGACAGCGGGCACACCGGCCAGGATGGCTGTTTCCATTTCTTTTTTAAAACAATCCACCAAACGTGCATACAAAAGCACATTTCCCGTATTATTGGTGATTAAAATATCCGTCATCCTGGGCGCCATATCCGCCTGAACCGATAACGGACCGGCAACCGTGATCAGTATCATCATCAAACAGGCACAAATCGCCTTCCCGAATCGGTCTTTATTATTTTTCATACAAACCATTTTCTTTCGATGAGAAGAATTGAGTTTTGCATCCGGCAAACAGCCATCGACATCAATAATCAGTATAGTTAACTTCATACGGCAAATGACCGCAAAGATACTAAGCCGCTGCCAATTTTTTTAATGGGGTATACTAGGTAACCTGCCAATAAAAATCAAGGTTAATTTAGACGGGACAAGTCTGTTGATGATTCAGCGCAAAACGATTAGATTTGCGCGGCATCCAGAATGGTGAATGATGGAATCCTGCAGGACGTAAATTTCGTTGATTGCGTTCGATCATATTCCTCGATAATTTCCCAATTGCTCTCATGTTGCATGAGTTCCCGCAATAAAAGATTATTCAGCCGGTGCCCCGATTTGTGCGCCACAAAGTGACCGATGATCGGCATTCCCAGCAAAAATAAATCGCCGATGGCGTCCAGTATTTTGTGTTTGACAAATTCATCAGGCATCCGCAGACCGTTTTTGTTGATAATTTTTTCATCGTCGAGAATAATCGCGTTGTCCAGCGATCCGCCCAACCCCAGGCCCCTGGCCTGTAAAAATTCAACTTCTTTCAAAAACCCGAAAGTTCTGGCGTCGCAAATCTTACCTTCATAGTTTTTATCGGTAAATATGAAACTGTAGGATTGTCTGCCGATGGCCTGGTGAGCAAAATCAATTTCATAGGTTATTTTAAATTCTTCAGAAGGCAGGAGCATGGCGCTGACATCTCCTTCTTTCACGAAGACAGGTTTTTTAATGAGCAGCATTTTTTTTGATTTTCCCTGCGGTCGTGTGCCCACTTCCTTGAGCATGTTGACAAAAGGACGGGAACTGCCGTCCATAATGGGTACTTCAAAAGAGTCGATTTCAATCAAGGCATTATCGAGCCCCATACCGCTGAATGCCGACAGAAGATGTTCTACGGTAGAGACCGTAACACCACCAGAACCCAGAGTAGTGGCCATGGTGGTATCACAAACCATCTCGAAATTGGCGATAATCGGTCTGGCGTCCGGCAGATCCTTTCGGATAAAAACGATACCGGTATCAACCGGCGCCGGTTTAATCTTCATATTAACTTTGCGGCCGGTATGTAAACCGATACTGGTGCAAAGTATTTCTTTTTTCAGTGTACGTTGCAAATGCATATTGAACCTTTATTTAAAGACTGAATTCCTAATTCAGCAATAACCGTACCAAATTAAGCCGCAGGGAATTATCATGGCAACATCATGTATATATTATTATTTTAAATTACGTTCACGAATCGGCCCCTCGCTTTTCAGCCTTTCTGTGGCCAAAACGACACACCCGGCCCCGGCCGCGACCACGACCTAAAATATATTGATTTCTTTACAGAATCTTTCCTTTTCGCTATAGATACAACCGCAATATGGCTGGCGATACATCTCTAACTCCTTGGAAATCTTAACGCCTTCATTCCAGCCACTGCGGAAATCCTGATAGTGAAAATGGATTCCCAGTTTATGCGCCAGCGTCTCACCAATCTCGTGGATCAAATCATGTTTTTGATAGCGGCTGTAGAGCAGTGTGGAAGTAAAAGCATCATAATTTTCTTTCCTGGCCTGTTCGGCCGTAAACTTCAAACGATCCGTCAGACAATAAACACATCGGTCTTTGGGGCGGGAGGCCACCTGATTTAAGAATTCTTCCAGAAGATAACCCTCCGGCCAGGTGACATTTAAAAGAATTTTCTCCGCATAGTCCTGAAGGGTTTGCTTACGACGTGAATATTCCAGATAAGGATGAATATTGGGATTGTAAAACAGGCCAGTCACATCATGACCGTGCGTCCTCAATTCCTTGAGCGGATAGATCGTGCAGGGTCCGCAGCAAATATGCATGAGCAGTTTCATAAAATAATCCCCTGAATCAGAACAGCTCTTTTTGAGCGCCGGACGCTTTCAGACCAAAATGGTTATAGGCTTTGGAACAGGCTATCCGGCCGCGCGCCGTCCTTTGCAGATATCCCTCCTGGATCAGGTAAGGCTCGTAAACATCTTCAATCGTCACTCTCTCTTCACCAATCGCCGCCGCAAGGCTCTCCACACCGACCGGCCCTCCATTGAATTTTTCAATCAACGCCAGAAGCAGTTTGCGATCCATCTGATCAAAACCTTTCTGATCGACTTCAAAAGCGTCCAGTGCTTCGCGGGCGATTTTCCCGTCAATGATTCCGTTTCCTTTTACTTCCGCATAGTCACGAACACGTTTGAGCAGCCGATTAGCAATACGAGGCGTTCCTCGCGCCCGCCCGGCCAACTCATCAGCGCCTGTGCCGATAAGTTTTACCCCCAGGATAGAGGCTGACCGCTGAATAATCACAGACAGTTCCTGCGGTGTATAGAATTCGAGCCGGAAGTGCATACCGAAACGGTCGCGAAGCGGCGAGGTCAGGGATCCCGCGCGCGTTGTCGCGCCTACCAGTGTGAATTTGGGAATGTCGAGTTTCATCGACCGGGCCGACGGCCCCTGTCCAATTAAAATATCAATGTGAAAATCTTCCATGGCCGGATACAGAATTTCTTCAACCACATGAGATAGTCTATGAATTTCATCGATAAAGAGCACCTCGTGCTCGTGCATATTCGTTAAAATCGCCGCCAGATCCCCCGGACGTTCAATCACCGGCCCGGAAGTCACCTTGATGTCCACATCCAATTCTCTGGCAATAATATAGGCCAGCGTGGTTTTGCCTAAACCCGGCGGGCCGTATAAAAGCACATGATCCAGCGACTCACGCCGCTTTCTGGCCGCTTCAATAAAAATCGACAGATTGCTTTTCACCTTGTCCTGTCCGACATAATCGATAAGTTTGGGCGGCCGTAGAGAATTCTCCAGATGGCTTTCGTCTTCGGCGCAAACCGGATCGATTAAAGGGTTTTTCAGATGGGCATCCATAGGTTTCTACCTTTTCCTGCCGGCCTCAACCGGCAAGAATGTTTAATGCTTTTTTCAAAAGCTGATCCATTGCCGGCTCTCCCTCCGCATCGCGCACGACCTTGTCGAGCGCGTCTCTGGCGGCATTGGCTTTATAACCCAAATTAACCAGCGCGGAAAGAACATCTTCCCGGATCATATCATTTTGCTTTTGCCGGGCATCCGTAACCGGAATCTGATCCGCCATCATCTTTTTAACGGCTTTTTCTTTGAGTTCCAGAATCAAGCGTTCAGCCATTTTCCGGCCGATGCCGGGAATGGTAATCAACTTAGCCAGATTACCGCCCGATATCGCTTCGAGCAATTCCGTGGAAGAAATACCGGAAAGAATATTCATGGCCACTTTCGGCCCGATCCCGCTGACGGAAATCATCAGCTGGAAAAGTTCACGCTCCTGGAGCGTGTAAAAACCGAACAGATTGATCGCATCCTCTTTAACGGACGTATGAATATGCAGGGTGACCGCCTCGCCTGCTTCGGGAAGCTCATAAAAAGTCGTGAGCGGTATAAAAACACGATAACCGACGCCCTGTGTGTCCACCACAATATGCGAAATGCCCTTGTAAGCAATTTTACCGGATAGCAGTGCGATCATATCAAATGGGCTGCTCCTTTACAAAGTTGGCCTGGCAGATGGCTGCGGCCAGGGCATCTGCGGCATCCGCGGGCGGCAGGGCATCGAGTTTTAAAATAGCCTTCACCATCATCTGCACCTGACGTTTTTCAGCCCGGCCATAGCCGACAACAGCCTTTTTAATTTCCAGCGGAGAATATTCAAAAACGGGAATACCGCAATCGGCGCAGGTAAAAATCACCACGCCCCGAACCTGGGCCTGCCGGATCAAACTGCGGACATTTTTACCATAGAAAATATTTTCCAGACAAACCGCCTGCGGGCTTGTTCCGGCAATGACCGCCCTGAGCTTGCTTGCAATATCCATTAAGACGTCAGACAAAAGCGAGGCTTTAGGAGGTTTAATTTCACCGTGAATAACATGACGCAGATAATTGCCGCTTTTATCAATCACCCCATAACCGGTCACAATGCTTCCGGGATCGATGCCTAAAATTCGCAAAATATCTACTTTCGTGAAAAATTGGTTTTTTAACTCAACTTTTCCATAACATCTTCATCAATATCAAAGTTGGAGTAAACATTCTGGACGTCATCATTGTCTTCCAGCTTCTCCATTAATTTCAGCATGGACTCCGCCTTGCCCGCTTCCAGTTTTACAGTATTGGAAGGAATCTTGCTGATGGACGCTTCCAGATGTTTGATGCCTTTATCGTCTATCGCCTTTTTTACGGCTTCAAAAGCCGCCGGCTCCGTGATTACCTCATATTCATTGCCTTCCGCCTTCACATCTTCCGCTCCGGCCTCCAGCGCCAGTTCCATGAGTTCGTCTTCACCGATAAGTTTTTTATCAATGACGATGCTCCCTTTTTTTGAGAATATCCAGGCCACACAGCCGTTTTCACCCAGATTGCCGCCATGTTTGGAGAAGATGTGGCGGATTTCCGCAACAGTCCTGTTTTTATTATCCGTCATGACATCGACAATAACCGCCGCGCCACCGGGACCGTAGCCTTCATAGGTGATTTCTTCATAAGCCGCCGCACCCTCACCGCCGCCGGTGCCCTTTTTGATGGCCCGATCGATGTTATCCTTGGGCATGTTTTCTTCCTTGGCCGCCATGACCGCCTGTCTCAAACGGGAATTCCCTTCCATGTCGCCGCCGCCCAAACGTGCCGCCAGAGTGATTTCTTTAATAATTTTGGTAAATATTTTACCGCGTTTGGCGTCAATCGCCCCTTTTTTCCTTTTGATGGTGCTCCATTTAGAATGGCCGGACATATTTTCTAACTCCTGAAAAAAGATAATCTTGCATATTTTTTTGCCTCATAGCATAAGGCGGTAACGATGTAAAGTTAAATACATTTTCACCATGAGGTTTAACCCATGAAATCCTACCGTGAAGAATTATGGTTTAACATTCCCGAACGGAGAGCCTTCATTAATATCACGCATCAGGTTGAAGCCTGTTTGCAGGAAAGCGGAATTGCAGAGGGTTTAATACTTATAAACGCGATGCACATCACCGCGTCGGTATTCATCAACGACGACGAATCAGGCCTCCACCAGGACTATGAAAAATGGTTGGAAAAGCTGGCACCGCATGAACCGTTATCTCATTATCTCCATAACCGCACCGGAGAGGATAATGGAGACGCTCATTTAAAAAGACAGATCATGGGACGAGAGGTGGTTGTTGCCGTGACCCGCGGCAAACTGGATTTCGGACCGTGGGAACAGATTTTCTACGGGGAGTTTGACGGCGGCAGAAAGAAAAGAGTGCTTGTCAAAATCATCGGCGAATAAGATCGTTATACGTGAGGCATCGTTCGTATCTCGTCAACAGGAAACAACTGGTGATCTTTAGTTTGTCACCAGCGCTCTCAATCCTTCACGAAATGCGAAATACGAGATACGATTGACGAACGACGAAATCAGGGTTTATCCGCCTTGATCACATTGGGAGTGTCTTTTGCGCCGAGATAAAAGACAACCAGTTTAACCGGAACTTTCCCATGATTGATGCCATTGTGATTAAGCTTAACGACCTCAATAATGGCCTCGCCTTCTTTAAACTCGGATGTTTTCCCGCCCTCTATCTGCACCGAAAGCGTCCCGGCCATGACATAAGCGTAAACAGCTATCGGATGGCTGTGCCAGCCCGTCTCGGCCCCCGGAGCAATATCCACGACCATGACGGTTACCCTGGGATGATCGGTATCCTGATAATCAATAAGCTGGCCATTGCTCATCGTCTCCGTCTCGAGGATGACCTTTGCCTGCACACCAGTGTCATATCCGGCGGCCGCTGCGATTCCGAAAGGCAGCAGCAGCATGAAACCTGTCCATGCCCACACACGTTTTTTTATCAACGGCATACGCGTACCTTCAGCATTCGGATCCTTTATTCTTTCAGTTCAGCGGTAAAATTCCGGTCCGGCCGGAATCAACCGGTCTTTTGCGCAACCAAATCGTTAATGGTTGACGTAACTCTTTTGATTTCTTCGATGCCCTGACTTTGCGTGGATGAAGACCGGGCGATGCCATCCACCAGACTGACGGATTTTGTCACATTTTCGGAAACTTTCGCGAAACGGTCGTTCGTTTCCGATACCAGTGATGACCCCTGCCGGATATGCGAAATAATATCTTCAATCAGGCCTGATGTATTTTTGGCCGCCTCTGCGGAACGCATGGCCAGGTTCCGAACTTCATCGGCCACCACGGCAAATCCCGCACCCGCCTCTCCCGCGCGAGCCGCCTCCACCGCCGCGTTGAGGGCCAGCAGATTGGTTTGAAATGCAATCTCGTCAATCGTCCTGATGATCTTGGATGTCTCTTCGCTGGTTCGCGTAATGTCCGCCATCTGCGACGTCAATGCTTTCATGGAGACATTGGTCTGATCTACGACATCGCCCGTCTGACTGATCAGATCATTGGCTTCCATCGCGTTTTGAGCCGCTTCCCGGGTCAGACCGGCCATTTTTTCCACGATGTCCCGGGCCAGCCGCTCCGTGTGTTCGCGAACCTGGACAAACACAGATTCCAGTTGACGCGCCAGTTCATCGGATTTTTCTCTTAATTTCTGCTGCTCCAGTTCCGCCCGCCCGTGAGCCCGGGCCGCCGCTTTTTGCGCCATAAGCGCGCTCTTCAAACCACGGTCGCCGAACGTCAGGGTAATGACCATCGTTAGAAACGGACCCAGAACATTGGCGATCTGAGCCTGGACCATCTGCGCCTGCGTCAGAGCAATGACGGGAAGCGTATAGCCGGTCAGATGAATCCCCAGAAAAACCAGAACCTCCAGAAACATGAAAGCGGACCAAAAGATGAAGCTGGCAAACCCGACAAAGGTTACCGCAAAAATCGGCAGGATAATATTCCAGGCAAGCGATGAGGATAAAATACCGCCCGTCACGGCGGGCAGAACGGAAAAATGCCAGGCCAGCGCCGCCATGATGCAATTTCCCATGATTTTAAGCGAACCGCTGAATTTCAGAATGAATGGACAGATCAGCGCACAGAAAACCATCACGCAAAAGATGCTGACAGCCAGTTCCGTATGACCCATTTTGTACCATTTGATAACGTTGGGAAGGAAGAAAATCACCGACAGCTGCGTGAAGGCTGTCAGCTGGAAGGTGCGTCGGTATTCGTCTTCCTGTTGATTTATGGATGCAGGAATAAAATAATTAATGTAATGTCTCAGCATAGTTCCATCCTGTGTTGCAGAAATTAAAAACCTGCGGTTTATATCGACGTACAGCCCCACCTTGTCAAGAAATTTCTGACAAAAAAATCTTGAGATGGCTTAAGAGCGTCAGACCCGTGTAGTGTAACAGTAAAGTATTGTCATATCGACCGGAGGGAGATATCTTTACTTTGTGCCAGATTCCTTAAGATTTCTCACTTCGTTCGAAATGACATTATTATAAAGCTGTTCATTGGAACACTGCACTAGGCACTTCGCCCGGCATACGCCGGGTTATAATTATTGTTTTACCAGCACGACAGCCAGGCTCATGGGGACGGCCGGTCTGGTGAGAAGTTTAAACCCGGCCTTTTGCGCGTAATCGAGCTCGGCATCAAATTGTGCTTTGGAAACATGAAGTTTTGGTTCCGCCAGAAGAAATTTCCCGTCGTCTTTCAGGACAGCATATAATTGCGCAAAAAATCCGGCCTGGTCGGGGACCTCGTGCGCCATCCAAAAGGCCAGAACAAAATCGGCCCGATCCGTAACATTCAGAGAATCCGGACTGGCCAGTTGCAGACGAACCCGGTTTGCAACTCCCGCATGTATGGCCCGCCTGGATATGGCAGCAAGCATTTCTTCCTGGATATCCACCGCGACAACCTGTCCGTTATCTCCCACCAGGCGGGCCATGGGAATGGTAAAAAAGCCGATGCCGGGACCAACGTCCAGCACAGTGTCGCCCTGTCTGATATAATCTTTAATGATCTGATCGGGATTTTGCAAACGTTTGCGGACCCAGTTGTCAAATGTAAAGCACAGCCAGCGGGGGCAAACATGATGTTTTCTGACAAATAAAAGATCGCCTATTTTGCTCATTGGTTTTCTCCATCACGGCACAGGTCATCAAGTGGATCACCCTTACGTTTTAAGATCATTAAACCGAACCCGCGAAAATTACAATTAGAAATAATAATTCTTAGCACTTGAATCACAGGACAATTTCATTTAAACATTTTCATACTATCCTCCATCCTGAGGAGCCGCTGATGAGGGCAGAAAGGGAAAGCAGGCGCTACGAATGCTAACACCAGTGTTACCTGCGGTGTTGCGTCTATCCTGACGTCCACAATTGAAGTTATTTAAACTAAAAAAGTCGTGACGGGAATTTCAATCGAAAATTCCGGCGACGGGAGGAGAAATCAAGCCATGGCAAGAAAACCTCAAAACGGTCCTTTGCAGGGAATTCGCATTCTGGATCTTACCCGGCTCTACCCGGGGCCGCTCGGCACCATGATGCTCGCCGATATGGGCGCTGATGTCATCAAGATCGAGGATATCAATGCGCCGGATTATATGCGATACTATCCTCCCTATATCGAATCCGAGTCCGCAGGCTTTATCGCCGTCAACCGATCTAAGCGCAGCCTGGCCCTGAATCTTAAAACCAAAAAAGGCGCCGGTATTTTTTTGTCGCTCATCAAAACAGCCGATATTGTTATTGAGCAGTTCCGGCCGGGAGTGCTTGCTGAACTGGGCATTGGCTACAAAGATGCCTGCCTGGCAAAACCCGACATCATCTATGTTTCCATTACCGGATACGGGCAGGACGGACCTTACGCCAATGACGCCGGACACGATATCAATTTTATGGGATATGCCGGAATCCTTGCGGCAACCGGCGCGTGCGGGACAGGCCCCGTGATTCCGGGGCCCCAGTTAGGCGATGTGGCGGGCGGCGCCTACATGTCCGTCATCGCCTGCCTTTCCGCTCTGTGGGCCAGAGAAAAAACCGGCAAAGGTCAGCAGGTAGACGTGTCCATGCTGGATGGCGTTCTGCCGTTGATGACTTTGCAGATGGCGCATTATCAGGCAACCCGAATTTCCTTTGCGCCGGGAGAGCCGCCCCTTTCCGGAGGTCTGGCCTGCTACGGCGTGTATTCCTGCGCCGACGGCAAACATATCGCTCTGGGCATTTTGGAGACCAAGTTCTGGAAAATTTTCTGCGAAATGACCGGTCACCCGGAATGGATCGAAAAGCATCTGGTCATGGGGGAAGAGGCTGAAAGTCTGCGCAGGGAAATCGCGGATCTTTTCCGGACAAAAACAAGGGATGAATGGATGATTGCGGCAAAAACACTGGATGTCTGCCTGACCCCTGTGCTGGATATTTCAGAGATAGAAAAAGACCCGCAGATAAAGGCGCGGCGGATGATTCATGAACAGGCCCATCCCGTTTCCGGCAAGATCAAGGGCATTGGTGTTCCCCTGAAATTTTCGGAAACACCGGCTGAACCTGCCTGGCCGTCGCCTGCTCTGGGCCAGGACTCAAAATCCATTCTGGAAGAAATCGGCTGCCGGCCCGAAGAAATAGAAGCATTCCGCCAGGAAGGTATTGCCCTGATTCCCGATTAGGGGCCGTTAAGAAATGTTACAGTGATTATTGAACAGCGGCTTAATGCCGCCTTTATTCCATTTCTAAATCAATGATGATATCGCGGCGGCTAGGAGGAGGCAACGAGGCGTATTGTACATACGCTGAGGAAGCCGACGACAACGCCAACAAAGATAGCGCTTGATTTAGGAATGGAATTATCTCATCACAATGCCGCCGTCTATACTCACAGCCTGGCCCGTGATGCTGCGGGCTTCGTAAGACGCCAGATAGGCCACCAGAGCGGCAATCTCACCAGCATCCTGGGGACGGCGGAGCGGGGTGACTTCTTTAACCCTGGCGTCGAATATTTCATTAAGGCTCTTATCCGCATATGCGGGCTGGATGTCTTTCACCGCCTGCGCAAGCGTCTCCCAGCCCGGTGTATAAACATAGCCGGGACAAACGGCATTGACGGTAATATTATGGCGGGCCAATTCCTTGGCCAGCGTTTGCGTAAATCCAATCACGCCGAATTTCGCCGCACAGTACGCCCCCAGAAGCTGTTCGCCCTGCCTGCCCGAGACGGAGGACATATTGATGATCCTGCCCTGCTTTCTGGGAATCATGACCCTGGCCGCGGCGCGGCAGCAGAGATAAGCGCTTTTCAGGTTGATCTCTATGGTCCGGTCCCAATCTTCGATCGCGGATTTCGCAATCAGGGCAATGCCTGATCCGCCACCCACATTATTGACCAGGATGTCGATTGCGCCGTACGCATCCATTGCCTTTTGCATCAGGGCATCCACATCTTCCGGCTTTGTCGCATCGCCGGCAACGGTTAGAGCATCGCCGCCACCTGCTTTTATCGCGCGAGCGACTTTTTGCGCGGCTTCGATATTTAAATCCGCCACAACCACCTTCACCCCTTCCGAGGCCAGGCATAAAGAGACGGCTTCACCGATACCGTTTCCCCCGCCCGTCACGATGGCAATTTTATCTTTAATTTTCAAATCCATACTTTTCGGCCTCCTCGGAATATTTTTGTGTACTCGTACATACTGCTTTCCCTTATAAAGATGACTTTTACGTTATCCTGCTTCTTTAGAATTTACGGACAGCGGTCGTTCGAAACGGTCCAGAATCAAATCCAAAATCTTTTGCACACCGGGCCGGTCTATTTTTTCCCGGTCGTCTTTGATTTGCTCCTCCATGGCCAATTGAACCACACCGCGGACAACCCAGGTCATGTGCCCCGTGTTGCCGGGTTGAAACTCCTTTGACGCGATGCCGTCTTCGATGATCTTTTTAATCGCCGCGTGAAATTTGACATGATAGGAAATGAAATCGCAATAAGGCGCGCCCTGAGACGGACCGTAGTAAATCGTAAACATCAGCCGGAAAAAATCCTTGTCATTAATGACATGAAGAAAAATCTTGTCCACCAGATCTTTCAAACGGTACCTGGCGCTTTCGGATGTGTGCAAATGCAGCTCCAGCGCCGAATCGATCAGAGCACAATGTATCTGCATCAACTCCAGGTAAAGGCCTTCCTTGCTGCCGAAATAATAATAAAGAGAAGGAGCGGTGATGCCCGCCGCATCCACAATTTCCCGCACCGTTGTCGCGGCATATCCTCTCTTGGCAAACAACACGAGAGCCACGTCCAGAATCTGCTGCCGGGATTCAGACTCGACATTTTTTCTTACCGGCCTGCCCTTTTTTCCGGCCATTTTTCTCCTCAACCTGTTTCCGGTTATATTTTTTTCTGATAAAAATCGTTTCCCGTCATTTTCCGCATATATTGACAAACGGATTAATTTGTCAATCTTATAAAACCATTCATACGGTAACTGAATGCAAACACACAGGAACAAAGGACCGGCTCGAAAAAAGCAGGGCCGGTCCCGGATGCTTCATCAGACCATCCTTCAGAAGAGAATAAAAAAAACATTCATCCCATGTTGATATTATTACACCATTTTCAAAGTTCACAACGTCCCCGCCATGACCGAACAGTTATTTTTCATTGACACCGTGAGATCTTATTTTATATAATGACCGTTATAGAGTCTTACCAAGTGGGTTTCTTGTCAAGAAAAATTTAAAAAACAGGGAGGGAGCACGATGAAAAAGATACATCTGTTTGCCGGAATGGTTTTAGTTTTTCTGCTAATCACCACAGGAGCATGGGCTGCCAGCCCGGATACCAAGGGACCGATTAAAATCGGCTTCATGGGAAATATGTCCGCGCCCTTCTCGCTCAGCGCCAAAGGCGCCGCTACCATGGCTGTTGATGAAATCAATAAAGCAGGCGGCATTGGGGGACGGCAAATCAAACTCATCGTTGAAGACACCAAAGGTGAAATCCCCAAATGTGTGGAAATTTACAAGAAACTGGTGATGAGCGACCGCGTGCTCGCTGTTTTCATCGGGGAAAAGGTGGAAATGGGCGTGGCCGGCATGGAGATCGGCGCGGAATTGTTTCCCGAATATCCGCACATCTTCTTCAGCACAATCGGTTCCGGAGATGACATCTGGCATCGCGTACGCGACAACTATAAAAAATACCGGTTCGGATTCCAGACGTACTATGCCATCTCGACCAACTACCTGAAGATTCTGGCGCCGGACAACATCGACTGCTTCAAAAATCAGATTAAAGCCAAAAAAGTAGCCATCCTTTATGAAGACATGGAATGGACCAAGCCTTTGCGTATGGGCATCCCCAATGTTTCACCATCCCTGCCTGATATTTACAAAAAGAAGGGGGTCAATGTTGTTTATCAGACAACCACGTCCCTCGATCAGAAAATGTTTAACCCCATCTTTGAAGAGATCGCCAAATCCGGAGCCGATCTCATCGATTGCGTCGTCGGTTACATTGATCAGCCGGCCTTTATCAAACAGTGGTCTCAATCCAGCGCCCGGAACATCCCCGTATTTATCTGGGGAGGACTCGCCGGAATGCCCCCGATCTGGAAAATGACCGAAGGCAAAGTAAACGGCGTCATGGTTGGCTCCTCTCTGGTCAGAGTCCCCATTACGCCCAAAACGATTCCGTTCATGGATAATCTGGTTAAAAATTATAAAGTCGGCCCCATTTTCGGTTCCCATACCACTTACGACACCATTTACGGTTTCAAGAAAGCCATCGAAAAAGCCGGAGGAACGGGAAACATCGACAATCTGATTAAGCAGCTGGAACAGGTCGAAGAAGTGGCCGTTCTGGGCACCATCGGCTGGAATGCAAAATTCCACTACAACCTTCCCCCTCCCAAGTATGTGACGCCCATCGTCCAGTGGCAGGCAGGTGAAATGAAAGTCATCTATCCTCTGAAATATAAAATGGCTGAATACAAAGCACCGAAAGATTTGCGGAAATAAAACGTGCGGGGAATCCGCGCTCATCTTGCGCGCGGATTCCCCGATACACAAGTTTATTGATTTTTTTCCTTTGGGACGATCCGGTGTTGCATGCATTTTTTTAAAATCAGTAACGTCAAATCAGACAGCTTCAGACAACAAAAGGGGGTGGCGCAGACCCTATGAGTAATATTCTTCTGCAGATTATCATTTACACCGTCATCTGGGGTTCCATCTATCTTTTGATATCGCTGGGCTTCTCGCTCATCTGCGGGGTGCTCCGCATCTTCCATCTGGGATACGGCGTCGTCTTTGTTTTAGCCGCTTATGTGACCTGGGCTTTTATGGAGGAAGCACATCTGGGGCTGGTGCCCAGCATCCTGCTCATGATGCTGGTCCAGTGCGCCTTTGCCCTGCTTGTCTTCTACAAAGGCGTCTTTCAGCGCTATCTGGAAGAGGAGGAAATTCTCCTGACCCTTTCCATCCTCATTTTTCTCGCCGTCGCCCATCTGGCCAACTATCTGTATCCGGTCACAGCCGGCGTCAGTATTCCTTCAACCATCATCGATGATGTTCTGTCCGTAGGCTCCGTCACCATCGCCTACCAGATGGTTATTGCGGCGCTGACAGGAATTCTGGTGACGGCCGTCTATGTGGTCTGGTTTATGAAAACAAGAATCGGCCTGATCATTCGGGCCATCAGCCAGAACCTGCCCGCTGCCATGCTCATGGGGGCAAATGTCAACCGGATGTACTATCTGGCCATGATCCTCTCGGTGATCCCTCCCACCATCTGCCTGATTGTGATCGCGCCTTTCTGGGGGGTTGATCCGTTCATGGGCGCATCGCTGCTCATGACCGCCATGCTGATTTCCATTCTCGGAGGTTTAGGCAATCTCAAGGGAAGTATTGTTGCTTCTTACCTGATCGGATTCATTCATGCCTCGGTCAGCTTCATCTTTGTGTCCCGTTTCATGGGGCTTGCCGCCTTGATTGTTACTCTGGTTGTGATGATTTATCGGCGCGGTGGTATTTTTGCAGGAGAAACCTTATGGTAAATTTTGAATTACGCCGCGATCGCATCGTCGTGCGCTTTCGAGACAAGAAAACGGAATGGGTGATTGAACCGCGCTACTGGCGAAATCCGACCATCGGGATCAGCATCCTGCTCATTCTGCCGGTCTTCGTTTATTCCTATCCCAACATCCTGACGATGATCACCACAGCCAATCTTTATGCGGCCCTGGCCATTCCGCTGGCTCTGCAAATGCTGGGGACGGGGCGGGTGAATTTCGGTCCGCAGCTCTATCTGGGAATCGGCGGCTATACCGCCGCGCTTCTGAATCTCCATTTCGGCTGGAGTCCGGCGATGACGCTTGCGGCAACGATTACCGTCTGCGCGGTCATCTCGCTCATTTTGAGCCCGACCACCCTGATCGCCAAAGGACTATATTTTTCCCTCATCACCCTGATTCTGCCGCTGACCTTCCTGGATGTCACCTACATCTGGGGAGACCTCTTTCGCGGGGAAGTGGGCCTTGTGGGAATGAGCCCGCTTTTGACATTTGAAAAAGTTTCCTGGAATTATATCGCTTATTACTATTTATCCCTTTTTTTAATGCTGATATATCTTCTGTTCTGTGATCGCACGGTGCGGTCCCGGATCGGCATCAGCATGGCGGCGGTCAACGAAAATGAAAATGTGGCCCGCATGATGGGGGTGAACGTAAACGCCTACAAAGTTTTTTTCTATGTGGCGCCGTCCATCCTGACCGGAATCGTGGGCTGGTTTATCGTCCATACCTTCCGTACCTTCGCCGGCGTGACGTATCTCCCTCTGGAATTCATGACCAAAATTCTGATCATCGTCATCGTCGGGGGAAGAGCTTTCCTCTATGGCGCCATCCCCGGAGCCTACCTGATTTCCATCGTCGAAGATTCGTTGAGGGGGCTCGGTCCTGTAAACTATTTCGTGTTCCCTTTGATTCTGATTGCCCTGATTGTTTTTCTACCGCGCGGAGAAGGACTGTGGGGTCTCTATAAAAAAAGACGCCCCCGGGATTATTTTCCAAAACTGCATGTAAGGAGAGAATAGCGCTGTGCTGGAGATAACAACTGTATCAAAAAATTTCGGAGGGCTTGCCGCCGTGAGCGACGTCAGTTTCAATGTCGCCGAGGGGGAGGTCGTTGGTTTGATCGGGCCCAACGGCGCCGGGAAGACGACGATGCTCAACCTGATCTGCGGTATTTACACGCCGGACCAGGGGTCTATCCGTTTCGACGGAACGGATATCACAGGCCTTCCCAGCCATAAAATCTGCAAGCTGGGCATCTCCCGAACCTATCAGATTCCCCAACCCTTTGAGTCCATGACCGCCCTGGCCGGAGTGATGGTCGGCGTCTTAAACGGAAAATATCGCCCCAACATGAGCGTTCCCGATGCGGCTCTGGAGGCCTCCTACTATCTGGAATTCGTGGGGCTCTTCTCCAAGCGCGACACGCTGGCGCGCGATCTGAATCTTTATGAACTGCGCATGCTGGAGCTTGCCCGTGCTCTGGCCACGACGCCGAAGCTCCTGCTTCTGGACGAAGTCATGGCGGGCCTCAATCCCACGGAAGCGTCACACGCGCTGGATATGATCTGGAGCGCTCAGGAACAGTTTGCCTTTACCATCCTGTGGATCGAACACGTCATGAAAATCATCATGAACGCGACCCAGCGGGTGGTTGTTCTTCAATACGGCAAAAAGATCGCGGAAGGTCCGCCCAAAGAAGTCACCTCGGACCCCAAAATTATCGAGGCCTACCTAGGAGCGAAATATGCTCAACATTAAAGATCTGAATGCGGCCTATGGCGTGATCCCCGTCCTTCACGATGTGAATCTGGAAATCCGGGAAGGCGAACTTGTCGCGCTTCTCGGCGCCAACGGGGCGGGAAAAACAACCCTGCTCAACAACATCTCCGGGGTGCTGCCCGCCAAATCGGGAACCATTTCCTTTCTGGGGGAACCCATTCAGCATCTGTCTTCCGACCGGATTGTCAATCTCGGTATATCCCAGATCCCCGAGGGAAGAAAAATTTTCCCTTACCTGAGCGTCAAAGAAAATCTGTTGATGGGCGCCAGCACGAAAAAAGCCTGGAAAAAGCGCAGGGAAATGCTGGAAAAGGTCTATACCCTGTTCCCCATCCTGAATGAGCGCACCAATCAGCGGGCAAGCCTGATGAGCGGTGGAGAGCAGCAGATGCTGGTCATTGCGCGGGGATTAATGGCCCGGCCAAAACTCCTGATGATCGATGAGCCCTCCCTGGGACTGAGTCCGCTCATCATGTCGCAGATTTACGACGTGATCAAAACGTTCCCCGACGAAGGCATTACCGTGCTTCTGTCGGAACAAAATGCGTTGTATGCCCTGGAAATCGCCAACCGGGGTTATGTGATGCAGGATGGTCATATCGTGCTCACGGGAACCAGTGAATTTCTGCTGAACAGCGAACTGGTTAAAAAAGCTTATATAGGAATGTAACCATGACAGAAGATTATTTTAATTTTACAGACAAGCTTTTTGCCCGGGAGGATATCGGCAAAAAAGCGGAAGCGCTCAAAGGCATCCGGGTTCTTGACCTGTCCCATATGATCTTTGGCCCGACGGCGGCAAAGTTTCTGGGGCAGTACGGCGCCGAAGTGATCAAGGTGGAAGTTCCCCATCAGGGCGACTACTGGCGGGGCGGAACCTACTGGGGCAAATACTGGAAACACTCCAATCCCCTGTGGCATTTCATCAATCCGGGCAAATATTTTGTCGGCATTGACGTCAAGAAACCGAAGGGCAAGGATCTGATCCTTCAGCTTGCCGAAAAAGCCGACGTCATCATCGAAAATTTCACCTCCGGAACCGTGGAGGCTTGGGGCATCGGCTATTCCCAGGTCAGCAAGACTAATCCAAAAGTCATTTACGCCAGCCTCAGCACCTACGGGCAATTCGGCCCGCGGCGGTATGCGCCGGGCTGGGATCTGCTGGCTCAGGGCGCAAGCGGCGTCCTGTCCGTCACCGGTCATCCGGATACGGATAAATATTTTAAAGTTCCCGATTTCTTCGGTGATTTTTTCCCGGCCTATTACGCGGCCATGCTCATCCTCATCGCGCTCAATTACCGGGAACGATCGGGAGAGGGACAGTATATCGACGGCTGTCAGGCGGAAATCCTGATGAGGACGCTCAGCCATTTCACTTACCATGACGCGACCGGAGAAAACCTGGGGCGCACCGGCAATATGGACCCGACCACTTCCCCCTCGGGGATATTCAAGACGCGTGACGGAAAATTCCTGGCCGTCGCCATTGCCACGGATAAGCAGTTCCAGTCCCTGTGCAAAGCGCTGGGCCGTGATGACCTGGCCCGCAATGAAGCATATAAAAAAGCCGCAGACAGGCTTAAAAAAGAAAATGCGCTGACGTTAAACAAAGTGCTTGAAGAATGGGCCGGCACCACAGATGCATCCGCAATCACCGAACTGGCCCGCAAGCATCGCTTTGCCGCATCCGAAGTCATGGACGATGTGCAGATCAGCGAGGATCCGTGGCGCAGAGAGAGAGGCAGCGCCATTCTCTTTGAAGACGACATGTATAAAAAACTGCTCGTGGAGGGTCCCATCGCCATGCTAAGCAAGACGCCCGGCCGGATCAAGTGGCTGACCCGGCCGCTGGGTTATCACAACCGCTATGTCTTCAAGAAAATTCTGGGATTGACGGAGGATCAGATCAAGGCCCTCGAAAAAGAAAGGGTTGTGGGAACCTGGGATTATCGGGTCGGCCAGAGACCGCCGATTTATCACGATCTGGCCAAGGATAAAATTTTTAATTACGAAGGGGGTGAGGACCATTAAAGAGCGAGTTTATTCAAGATACCTGCAAAAAAAAGGCGCCTCCAAACTGTCCGACTGGAAAAATATTCTGACGCTGTTGAAAACGTCCGAGGGAAAGCCGGAAGCGCTCGATGATATGATGGTCCTCGATCTGAGCTACGCCAATTTTTCCGGAAACGTCGCCGCCAGTTTTCTGGCTGAAGCCGGGGCCGAAGTCATTAAGGTTGAACCTCCCGAAGGAGACCCGTCTCGTGCCATGAGCCCGTTCGGGGCCAACGTCAGCGGGGTGGGAATCCCCTATCTGATGGAAAGCCGCAACAAACGCCAGATCACGCTGGATCTGGAAAGTCCCGAAGGCCAGGACAATCTCAGGCGATTAGCTGCGCGTGCGGATATGCTCATTGAAACCTATGTCCCCGGACAGATGGACGCGTGGGGAATCGGATACCGTCAACTGCGCGAACTCAATCCCGGCCTGATTTACATCGCCATTTCGCCCTACGGGCATTACACGGCCAAAGGCAGAGAAATGGCCGAGATGCCCTGGACGGATCTGACCTCGCAGGCCGAGTCCGGTCTTGCCGCGCTCATCGGAGATCTCCCGGATGCGCCGGAGCCTTATAACTGGCCGACTCGCGCCGGATTTTATGCCGCCGGTTATACGTCCGCGGTTGGAGCGGCCTGCGGAGGACTTACGGCGTCCTTCTTCAAACGCCGGACGGGCGAAGGGCAAATGATCGACATTGCGACAGCGGATGCTTATGCGTCGTGCGTCGGTTTCCCGCCGACCATCGGCTATATCTGGAAGAAACCGAGGCTGCGCTACGGCACGCTTGATTACGGCCTTTGTCCCTACGGATTTTTCAAATGCCAGGACGGTTACGTGGCCATCGCCTGCTTCCGTGACCAGGACTTCCGGGCGGCTCTGAAACTTCTGGGCCAGTGGAAGATTGAAGAGGACTGGAAAACCCTGCTCGACCGGATCACGGACGACATTGAAAAAGTCAAAGAGCTCAACCATATCGTCGAAAACGCCGTCGGAAAATATACCTTCCGGCAGATCAACGAAAAATTCGCCGCCTACAGTGTTAAAGCAGCCGGTTCCAAATGGCGGGGGGGCGGTCTTCCCGTTACAACAAAAATGCTGACGCCCGATGAAGTCCTCAAGGAAGAGCACTGGGAAGCGCGCGAAACTTTCCCGAAAATTTCCCATCCTTCATTTGGTGTCGTGACACTGCCGACAACCGGGAAGATGACCAAAACACCCTTACGGGTGAAATGGATTTCCGCAAACATCGGCGAAGATAACGACTATATTTTTGAAAAATACGGACTGAACGCCGGCGCAAAGACCGAATAGACCATCAGAGAAAGGAAAGCCCCGCGTTTCCTGCTTCGGCGGCAGCCGGTAAATCAATAATCACTTTAAGTTCTCCTGCCGGGGATTGAACTTCTATCCTATCTGGATGACAGCGCAAAATCCCCGGCAGTTTTGCCGGGAAAAATATGGAAATACGAAGAAAAAAATTATAAGCATTGATCAATAAGCTTCCTTCATTTCGAAAGCTGAAGAACCGGACGACTCCGTGCCGGAATAAATATACTTCAACAAACATGGGAGTACAATGCACATGGAAACAGAGAAAAATAAGAACGAAGCGGCGCCGGCCAAAAACCTGCCGGCCGGACAACCAAAAACCGACAACAGCGTCATTCGGCCCGACCTTGCCGAGGTGATCCACAGACATTCCTTCGGTCTGGACGAGAATCGCCCTGCCATTGTCGCAAAGAGAAAAGAAAAAAAACAGCGCACCGCCCGGGGCAACGTGATGGACCTTTGCGATGCCGGCAGCTTCATTGAATACGGCGCTCTGGCCATTGCCGCACAGCGCGGACGGCGTTCAGTGGATGACCTGATTGCCAAAACCCCGACGGACGGCATGATCGCGGGCATCGGGTCCATAAACGCCGCACAGTTTGGTGATGACAAGGCCCGCTGCATGGTGCTGGCCTATGACTATACCGTTCTGGCGGGCACGCAGGGGTACTTCAACCACAAGAAAAAAGACCGCATGCTGCATCTGGCCCATGAACAACGGCTGCCGGTTGTTTTCTTCGCGGAAGGCGGCGGCGGAAGGCCCGGTGACGTCGACGCGGAAGGCGTCATGGTGGCCGGACTGGACTTGACCACCTTCGGAGCATTTGCAAGGCTGAGCGGGTACGTGCCGGTCGTCGGTATTGTCTCCGGGTTTTGCTTCGCGGGCAATGCGGCCCTTCTGGGCTGCTGTGACATCATTATTGCCGCCAAGAATTCCAGCATCGGCATGGGCGGACCGGTCATGATCGAAGGGGGCGGCCTGGGCGTCTTCAAACCGGAGGAAGTCGGCCCGATGGATGTCCAGACACAAAACGGCGTCGTTGATATTGAAGTGGAAGACGATGTGGAAGCAGTCGCCACGGCCAAAAAATATCTTTCCTATTTTCAGGGTGCAACATCATCGTGGAAAGCCTCTGACCCGCTCAAACTGCGCACCATGGTTCCGGAAAGCCGCAAGCGGGCATACAATGTCAAGACGCTGATCAAAGCTCTGGCGGACACCGACTCTTTTCTGGAAATCAGGCCTAAATTCGGCCCCAGCATGGTCACGGGCCTCATCCGCATTGAAGGCCGGCCGTTCGGCATCATCGCCAACAATTCCATGGTCACAGCCGGCGCCATCGAAGCCGAAGGCGCAGACAAGGCTGCCCGCCTGATGCAGCTTTGCAACGCACACGGCCTGCCGATTCTGTCTTTATGCGACACACCGGGTTTCATGGTCGGACCGGAAATCGAAAAGCGCGCGCAGGTTCGCCATGTTTGCCGCATGTTTGTGGTCGGTTCGCACATCACCGTACCCTACTTTACCATTGTGCTGCGCAGAGGCTACGGCCTGGGCGCGATGGCCATGGCCAGGGGAGGATTCCACGCATCGTTCTTCACGGCCGCCTGGCCCTCGGGAGAATTCGGCGGGATGGGACTGGAGGGCGCGGTCAAGGCGGGGTTCAAAAAAGAACTGGCCGCCATTGAAGATCCTCAAAAACGCGAAGAACTCTACGAGTTCCTGGTCGGCCAGTTATACGAAAGAGGCAAAGCCATTAACATGGCCGCCCATCTGGAAATTGACGCGGTTATCGATCCGGCCGACACTCGCAAGTGGATCATGCAGGGGTTGAAATCCGCCCCCGCGTGGAAGCAAGAGGATGCTTGTCATTCTTTTGTTGATCCATGGTAAAAGAAAAGAATTTGAACAACCGGGGCGCATTTCAGCGCCCCAGTTGTTCATAGATCATCATGACCGTATTCACATACACATCACTGTGGTTATAATACCAGATCGCCTTGCGTTTTTGCTCAAGGGAGGCATCCTCCCGCCAGCCGTATTTTCTGAGGTAATTTCCCATACTGAGATTCGCGTCTGTCATATTAAAAGGACTGGCGGTGCCGTCGCCGTCGGCATCGATGCCGAAAATCCAGAAAGATGACGGAATAAACTGCGCCGGCCCCATCGCTCCGGCAAATGATCCCGAAATACTCAAAGGATCGATATTCAGGTGATTGGCAATGTGCACCAGATAGGCCAGTTCGCCTGCCGCCCATTTCGCTTTTCGTTTGGCCCGGGCAATGGTGGCCTCTTCAAGCAGCTGGGGATAAACCGCCGCGTAACGGTCCTGCACTTCTTTCCAATATCCCGGGTCCAGCATAAAGGCCAGATTGGCGTAAGCGTTAACCACGCCATAGGACATCGGATGGGTTCCCAGCCGGGACTCGATCGTCAGAATGGCCGTGATAATCCGGGGGGATGTGCCAAAACGCTTCTCCACCGCAGATAACACGACGGCACGCTCTTTCATAAAAGCTTTCCCCTGTTTAATCTGCCGGGGATTAACCTCCATGACGCCGGGCTTTCCGGCCGTTCCTTTCGGACTGGAATAGAAAAGATTTTTGATGATGATATCCGGTCGGACGGATACACGGTGATCCTGCATGATGCTGTGCGCCTGGCATGGATCAAGCCCTTCCGCGATCAGCAATTCTTCGACCACCCGTCGCTGCGGCTCGCCGGTATTACCGGAAGACGGATAGAGCAGAATAATATGGATAACAATAATCAGATATATAAAATTTCTTCGCACCCATCCGCCTTAGCTTGTGAACTTCCCAAAATGATTTGCCGGTCATACTACATTTCGGAGTCTGATTTATGCAAGCGGATTTATCCGCTTCCCGGACAATAAACAGGTCCTCGATGAAAATCTGCACGTTGCGACACCGCAACAGGCTCGATCCGGCATTCGGCATTGCACGGATATCATGAACAGCCAACCAGTCGTTTTGGAAATATTTTGAAGTCCGCCCGGCATCATCGATCAGCGGCATGCTTCATTCCGGGAAAGACTCCCATCACTACATTTTATTTAATATCAACAGCTTACCATGCCTCCAGGCCACCCGGGGAAAATATTTTTAATATGGCTGAATTTTATTGACAAATAGTCGTAATTTGTCTATAAGCTTCGATCTTAACGTTAACTAAGGATAAGTATATGTACGCAATCATAAAAACAGGTGCAAAACAACATAAGGTCAGCGAAGGCGATGTTCTGTCTGTTGAAAAACTGGCTGGCGAAAAAGGGACCGAGATTGTCTTTAATGAAGTTCTGATGGTATCGGATGAAAACTCCGTCAAAATCGGCAAGCCTTTCGTGGAAGGCGCCAAAGTCACAGGCGAAGTCGTCGCCCAGACCAAAGGCCCCAAGCTGATTATCGGCAAAATGAAGAAACGTAAGGGTTATCGCAAGAAGACCGGACACCGTCAGGCATTAACCAGCATGAAAATAAATAAGATTTCGATATAAGCGGAGGACATCATGGCACATAAAAAAGGTCAGGGAAGCTCCCGCAACGGTAGAGACTCCAATTCGCAGCGACGCGGCGTCAAAGTATATGGCGGTGAACAAATTCACGCGGGATCCATTATCGTGCGGCAGGTCGGTACAAAAATTCATCCGGGCAACAACGTAGGCCTGGGCAAGGATTTCACACTTTTCGCGCTGATCAACGGCGTCGTGAAATATGAGAGACTGGATAAAACCCGGAAAAAGGTCAGCGTTTACGCCTCATAGAGAAAACGAATCGGTTTCAGGATATTCAAAGGCGCTTACTTAAGCGCCTTTTTATTTTTTACGTAAATTCCCTCTTCTCCAGTATAACTTTGTTGTCAGTTCCACTGCCCCCCTCAACCTATTGACAAGATGCGCCTGCGGGGACGTCGCAGGTCGCTTTATACTTTGGATAGATAATTTACGCGATCTGTCATATAGTTAAATAAAAAGGTACACGCATTATGAAATTTGTTGACGAAGCAAAGATATTTGTGAAGGCGGGACATGGCGGCCCGGGCAGCATCAGTTTCCGACGGGAGAAGTTTATCGCCAAAGGCGGCCCGGACGGCGGCGACGGCGGCAAAGGCGGCGATGTGATTTTTCGCGCAGACAAAAGCCACCACACCCTGCTGGATTTAAAGTACCAGCAGCATCAAATCGCCAAAAACGGCGGGCACGGGTCCGGCAATAACCGCACCGGCCGCAGTGCTGAAGATCTGGAAGTGATTGTTCCGCCCGGAACCGTTGTGAAAGATTTCGAAACCGGTGAGATCCTGGCCGATCTCGCGGAACTGGGGCAAACCTTTATCGTCGCCAAAGGCGGCATCGGCGGCAAGGGCAACGCCCATTTCAAGACGTCCACGCACCAGACGCCGCGTTTCGCCCAGGAAGGCATGGAAGGCGAGGAACGCTGGCTCAAAATGGAACTCAAACTGCTGGCCGACGTGGGACTCGTCGGGTTCCCCAACGCAGGCAAGTCCACGTTTATCTCGCGGGTTTCGGCGGCCCGTCCCAAAATTGCCGACTATCCTTTTACCACCCTCACACCGCATCTGGGCGTGGTCAAATACGCGGACAGCCCGAGCTTTGTCGTGGCTGATATTCCCGGCCTGATTGCCGGGGCGCATGAAGGCATGGGCATGGGCATTCAGTTTCTCCGTCATGTGGAGAGAACGTCGGTGTTGCTGCATCTGATCGACATTTCCGAAGAGCCCAACACCAATGCGCTGAAAAATTATAACGCCATCATCAAAGAGCTGAAACTCTACAATCCGCAATTACTGGAAAAGGCCCAGATTGTCGCACTCAACAAAATCGATCTGCCGCAGGTAAAGGAAAAAGTCAAAAAATCAGTTGCGCAATTTTCGAAAAAAGGGATAATACTTCATCCGTTTTCCGCCGCGACTGGCGTTGGCTTGCAGGACATTTTAAGAAAGATTGTGACCGTCTTAAACAAGACTTGAAAAACCATGAATAACATTCGTCTGGAAACGTTCGCATCCGCAAAAAAAATTCTCATTAAAATCGGCTCTGCGGTGCTCACAGGCAGAGACGGTCTGGATCTGAAAATCATCGATTCCCTGGCCCAGGAAATGTGCGACCTGACGCGCCGGGGCTTTTCGATAATCCTCGTCACCTCCGGAGCGATCGCCTCGGGCAAGCACCGTCTGAACATCCAGGGCAAACTCAAAAGCATTCCCGAAAAGCAGGCGGCGGCGGCCGTCGGCCAGGGAAGACTGATGCGTGTCTACTCCAAAGCGTTTGAAAAAAACAACCTTTACGTCGCGCAGATTCTGCTCACGCTTGCGGACCTGACCGACAGGCAAAGATACCTGAATATCCGCAACACGCTTTCCACATTGATGGAATGGCATGTGACGCCCATTATCAATGAAAACGATTCCGTTGCCGTCGATGAAATCAAGTTCGGCGACAACGACAACCTTGCCGCGATGATTGCCAATGTGATTGAGGCGGATTTATTCATCAACCTGACGGCGACCGACGGGCTTTACGACTGCAATCCGTCGCAATCCAAAAAAGCAAAACTGATTCCCATCGTCCGCGAAATCACCGACGCCATTGAGGCGGGAGCCACGGATGAAACGTCTTCCGTCGGCACGGGCGGCATGAAAAGCAAGATTATCGCCGCCAAAAAAGTCACGTCCATCGGCATCCCCTGCATTATCGCGCCCGGCAAAAGAAAAAAAGTTCTTTCGGACATTCTGGCGGGGCGTGAAGTCGGCACACTGTTTTTGCCGCAAACGTCCCGGCTCAACAGCAAAAAATACTGGATCGCTTTTACCTTGCGTCCCTGCGGCCGGCTGATCGTCGATGACGGCGCGAAAAAAGCCCTGCTGGACAAGGGCAAAAGCCTGCTGCCCTCCGGTATTACCGCCGTGGAAGGAAAGTTTGCCACGGGTGATCCCGTCAATTGCGTGGACAGCGAAGGAACGCTGCTGGCCAAGGGGCTGGTCAATTACAGCGCGGCCGACATCCGCAAAATTCTGGGATTGAAAACATCGCAGATTTTTTCCGTCCTGGGGCACAAAGACTATGATGAAGTGATTCATCGTGACAATCTGGTGATTACCGGCGATATCAGGAAAAACAAAAACTGTACCGCGTAGTAAAGAATCTCATCCATCAATTTTGCGCGGGGACGCGCCCGTAAATAAGGAGGGTAAAATGATTCCATTGATCGTTTTAGTCGTTATCATCGCCGCCGTCGCTTTTTATTTTGTCGGAATTTACAACAACCTGATTGCGCTGCGCAATCTTTACCTCAACGCCTTCACCCAGATCGACATCCAGTTGAAGCGCCGCTATGATCTGATTCCCAATCTGGTGGAAACAGCCAAAGGGTATCTGGCCCATGAACGCGGCACGCTGGAAGCCGTCATTCAGGCGCGCAACACGGCGCTGGACGCAAGCAAACTCGCGGCGGCTTCTCCGGGCAACGCGCAGGCCATGGCGGGACTGTCCCGGGCGGAAGGGTCGCTTGCCGGCGTGCTTTCCAAACTGCTGGCAGTGGTGGAATCCTACCCGGATTTAAAAGCCAATAAAACCATCAGCGATCTGATGGAAGAGCTGACCTCCACGGAAAACAAAGTTAGCTTTGCCAGGCAGGCATACAATGATGCCATAACCGATTACAATACCCAGCGGGAACAGTTTCCCAACAACGTGATCTCCTCAACCTTTGAATTTAAGAAGGCCGCCCTCCTGGAAGTCGTGGAAAAAGCCGAAGAACGGACGGCGCCCAAAGTGTCTTTTACCTGAAAATCCATAAACCGACACGATTGATTTCTTAAAATGAGCGCTGATCGTTCGACTAATTTTTTTGCCAGGCAGCAGCATGCCCGTAAAAGCTGCAGGAATCAGATGATCCTGTTTGTTTTTGCGGTATCCATTATTGTCGGGGTCACCACCCTGGCCATTCGTCTGGCCTGGTATTTATACGTCAGCACCCACGCCTACACGTCGTTGAACAGCGGCGAGGCATCCCGCTACCATCGCAAGCTCGCCACTTTTACGTTTTTTGATCCCGCGTTTTTTATTTTTATGTCCATGCTGATTGTCATCATCATTCTCGCAGCCAGCCTGTACAAAATGCACGCTCTGCAAAAAGGCGGTTCCGCCGTGGCGGAAATGCTGGGCGCCCGCCGCATCGGCGGGAACGCAACGACTCCGGCAGAGCGCCGTCTGATTAACGTGGTGGAGGAGATGGCGATAGCCGCAGGCATCCCCGTCCCGCAAATCTTTGTTCTGGATTCCGAAAACAACATCAACGCCTTTGCCGCCGGTCTGGAATTCAGCGACGCGGCGGTGACCGTCACCAAAGGAGCTCTGGATAAACTGACCCGCGACGAATTGCAGGGCGTCGTCGCCCACGAATTCAGCCATATCCTGAACGGAGACATGCGCCTCAATGTGCAGCTGATCGGCATCCTTTTCGGCATTCTTTTCCTGGGCATTGCCGGCCAGAAATTTCTTTCCTTCGGAAGAGTTTCTTTTCGGGCGGGACTCCCGGCCATAGCCGCGGGTATTTTTCTGGTCATCATCGGTTACGCCGGTTCCTTCCTGGGCAGACTGATGCAATGCGCCATCTCCCGGCAGCAGGAGTTGCTGGCGGACGCGTCAGCCGTGCAGTTTACCCGCAACCCGCTGGGGCTCGCCGGTGCGCTCAAAAAAATCGGCGGCTCCGCCTTCGGCGCGCGCATCAATGCGCCCGAGGCACGGCAGGCCAGTCACTTATTCTTCGGCGAAAGTCATCCCGCCTCGTGGTTTTCCTTTCTGGATACCCATCCGCCGCTGGTCACACGCATCCGGCTTCTGGACCCGTCTTTTGACGGCAAGTTTGTAAAGATCATTGACGGTCAGTCCGGGCCCAAACCCCTGTACACAGAGCCATTCGGCGGCACCGGGTTCTATCAGCGGCCCGCCGCACCGCTTGCGGCGGCGATGTCCGCCTTCGTGTCAGCTTCCATCGGCAACCCCACACCGGACCATCTTGGACAGAGCCGGGCCCTGATGACGTCCATACCGGAAGACATCCGTCAGCTTGTTGAAACACCGCAGGGAGCCGCCTGCATGATTTACGCGCTGCTCATGGACAATGATGCATCCGTGCGCAATCAACAGATGACGGCGCTGGGCAGAGCGCTGGTTTTGCAGGGAAACATTGACAGGGTCTTTCAGTTGAGCAATCAATTATCCGGCCTGCAAAGCAGGATTAAACTGCCCCTTCTGGAATTAGCCATGCCGTCCTTGTCGGCAATGACCAGCATGGAAAAAAGAAATTTCCTGCTGATTCTGCAATCGCTGGTCAACGCCGACGGCAGGTTGACGCTTATGGAATTGTCCATTCAATGGATTCTTGAAAAACATTTAAACCCTTCCGAAGAGCTTTTTAAAAGCGTGACGATTTTCACGTATTCCAAGATAGGCCTGGACATCGTCGTACTGCTTGGGGCATTGGCCCGGGCCGGACACGCCGAAGACAAGGTCAAAGCGGAGCAGGCCTTTCAGGCGGGTCTCAGCAGGATTCCGGAACTGGCGGCCCGCAAGCCCGTTTTTATTTATGAAGAAAGCACCTTCTACACCAGAGTAAACACCGCGCTTACCCGTTTGGGCGATGCGTCCTTCAAAATCAAGGAATCGGTCATGGACGCCTGCGCGCACTGCGCGTTTGCGGATAAAACCGTCACGTTTGAAGAAGGGGAACTTCTGCGCGTTGTCGCGCTCGCGCTTCAATGCCCCCTGCCGCCGTTTTTGGAATCAAAGCCGGCAATGAATGCCGCTTAGATCAACGCGCTTTATAATCATTGCGAAGTCCTCAGCGCTGTGCTAAAGCCCCGTCTATGAGCATCTGGCAAAAGAAAAACAGAATACTGGTGACCTGTCCGAAAGGCGTTGCGCCTTATCTGAAGGCGGAAATTGAAGCATTGGGATTTCCCGTCCTACATGAAATCGACACCGCGATTTCCACGGAAGGAACGCTTGCCGATACCATGATATTGAATATTCATTTGCGCACGGCCCAGCGCGTTCTGTATCAACTGCAAATCTTCAAGGTCATCTCCCCCAGCGCTCTTTATGAACGCATCAACGCCATTCCCTGGGAGATATTTTTACACGATTCCGGCCCCAACGCTTATGTCTGCGTCACATCCGTGGTGGATAATCCGCTGATCACCGATACGCGCTTTGCCAACCTCAAGGCCAAGGATGCCATTGTCGATCGCATCCGCGAAAAAAGCGGCGTAAGGCCCGATTCCGGACCGGCAAAAGACAAGGCCGTCGTTCATGTTTACTGGCGAAATGATCAGGCAATGGTTTATATCGACACCTCCGGTGACCGCCTTTCCATGCGCGGGTATCGCAAGATCCCGCTCGCTGCGCCGATGCAGGAGACACTGGCGGCGGCATTGATTCTGGCCACAGGATGGCGAGGCAGAACGCCTTTTGTCAATCCGATGTGCGGCAGCGGCACACTGGCTATCGAGGCGGCCCTGATCGCCCTCAATCGTGCGCCGGGCCTGGGACGGAACAACTACGGATTCATGTATATTAAAGATTTTCCCCATGAACAATGGCAGGAACTGCGCAAAAAAGCCCGCAACGCATCCAGCAGGCAATTGCCCTCGAAAATTCTCGCCACGGATATCGATCCGGCAGCCGTGCAGGCGGCCGGCCAGAACGCAAAAACGGCGGGCGTTGACCACCTGATTGAATTTATGACCTGCTCATTTGAAAAAACACCGACACCGGGAGGCGGCGGTGTTATCGTCATGAATCCGCCATACGGCGAGCGGATGGAACCTTTAAAAATCAAAACGCTGCATCCCGAACGCCGGAAAGAGATCGCACCGGGGCAGAAAGTCATTCTCCGCAAGGCCGCCGACATGGCTCATAAAAGCAACGGTCCAAGCACCCTGCAACGCCTGGAGGCGCTTTACGAGGGCTGCGGTGACTGGTTTAAAAGCATTACCCGCGGCTATCGCGGTTATATTTTCACCGGCAATCTGGACATGATTAAAAAAGTGGGCCTTCGCACCAAGAGAAGGCTGGCCTTTTACAACGGCGAAATTGAATGCCGCCTGCTGGAATATGAGCTTTATGCGGGCAGTAAAAAACATGCCGCACCCGAAGATCAGGCCACCGCTCCATCTGTAATCATTGATGCCGTTTCGACTCCTGCCCATCAGGATAAGGAATAAAATGACTGAGAAATCTTTAAGATCTTCGAAAAGATTTTTCCGGCCGTCGAAATGACAGAACACCGACCTATATAAACAGTTCCTATGTTGTTTTCTTTTTTGCTTCTTTTTTACGGACTTTAGCCATTGCCTTGAGCGCTTTCTTATCAGAAGCTTCCGCGGGCAAAACGGACTTTGGGGGTAACGCCGCGGGAGGAGCATCAACAGGCAAAACCGTCGGCGTCTCACGAGGCTGCTCATCATCCAGCACTTGTTGCTGTTTGACGCGGCGAAGGCGCACACGGGCGATAATGGCTTCGGCCATCATTTTGCCGAACTGGCCGATAAACCCGGCAATCAAAACAAGAATCACCCATTTGAGAACCGACCAGGTGCTGATATAGTCCAGAATATCCATCCGGCAAAACCTATTTTCAGGAAACAATCGCGTTCGGCCAACATCTTTCAGTCAAGCGTATACTGAATGTTTTCAAACCACTTTTACTTTTTATACAGGAAAAGCCTCCCGGATGACAAGACCTATTATCCATGGCGACAAACAGTTGAATTCACCCCGGGGGCATGGTAAAAACCGAAGCGCAAAGCATTTTTCGAAAATTGAAATCCTGAACAAGGAGCTTTTGTGACATGAAAATAATCCGTTTTGTTTCCGAACACAAAGACGTGCTCACCGGAGTTTACTCGACGGACCGTCCGAACTTTGCCTGCATCATTGAAGGCGATATTTCCAGCTCTTACAAAATCACTGACCGGAAAGCCAGGATCAGCCAATGGCTTTCCCCCATTATGCCGATCAACATTCTGGCGCTGGGTATCAATTATAAAAAACACGGCGATGAGACGGCCATGTCCTATCCCGACCAGCCGATTCTGTTTATCAAAGCGGTAAGCAGTACCACCGGATCCGGTTCCCCCATTATGCTGCCTTCGGCCGGACCTGACCGGGTGGATTACGAAGCGGAGCTGGCCGTCATCATCGGGAAGAAAGTAAAAAACATCTCCCCTGCCCACGCTATGGACTATGTACTGGGATACACCTGCGCCAATGATGTGAGCGCCCGCGACTGGCAATTCGACAAGCAAAAAGGACAGTGGGCCAGGGGAAAGAGCTTTGACACCTTCTGTCCGCTGGGTCCCTGGATCGTCACCAAAGATGAAATTCCGAATCCGAACGACCTGGGCATCCGCTGCCTCATCAACGGCAAGGTTGTTCAGCATGCCCGAACCTCGGATATGATTTTTAATATTCAGACGATTATCAGCAACCTGAGCCGTTCGATGACGCTGCTGCCGGGCACCATCATCCTGACCGGCACACCGGAAGGCGTGGGCTTCACGCGCCAGCCGCCATTGTTCCTCAAAGACGGCGATACGGTCAGCGTTGAAATCGAAAAGATCGGAACACTGACCAACAACGTCATCAAAGAAAAATGAAAATCATTTATACAAAGATTATACCCCTGCATAAATATGCGGCCGTCAATCTCTTCGGTATTTTATTGGCCCCGAAGGGCTCGCCGATAGCCCCCGAAACAATCAACCACGAAGTCATCCACACGCTTCAGATGAAAGAAATGCTCTATGTCTTCTTTTATCTGTGGTATGCAGCAGAATGGCTGATTCGATTGTTCGGGAGGGGAAGCGCCTATAGAAATATCGCCTTTGAAAAAGAAGCCTATGATCATGAGCATGATGAACAATACCCGGGCAACCGAAAAGCTTATCACTGGCTGAAGTATTTATAACCGGCACATCCTGCCTTAACAAGGAGCATGAAATGCAGACCGTTTGGGAATCAAAAGGGAGAAAAATACATACCCGGAAGATTGAAGTATCGACGTATGAATACGATGGACAGAGAATCATCGTCGAAGGCCTCCTGAAAGACGACCGTTATCAGGAAACGCATGCGGTAACCGGCGAAACGTTTCCGCGCGGCGTCATTCATCACATGGGCATCCGTCTTTTGATTAACTGTTCCAGTTTAATGATTGAGGATATTGATGTTGATCTGATCGCCGTGCCCAGAGAGGCATGCCGGGAAACCATCGAATGCCTTGCTCCCATCAGGGGCCTGACAATTACCCGGGGATTCACGTCAAAAGTAAAAAAAATAGCCGGAGGCAATAAAGGCTGCACCCATTTACTGGAGCTCCTTTTGGCCATGGCTCCGGCTGCCGTGCAGGGATTTGCGGCACACCAGTCGCAGAAGCCTCCTGCCTCCCGTTCCGATCACGCCGGGTTTATGCTGAAATACCTGATCAACACCTGCCATGCATGGCGCGAAGACGGCCCTTACGTTAAACTGTATAATAAAATGATCAACACAAAATAACAGGACAGGTCTCCATGGCGGCGCGGTCCGCAACGCCGCCACGGAGTAATCGTCTAGGATAAGATCAATCCGGGAACCGGAAATCTCATGCAGAATTCTTCCACGTCCTGCTTCATCCTCCCGTTCAATGCTTCATCCTGATAATTTTTCAGCAGCGTGGCAATCCAGCTGCCAATTTGAATCATCTCCGCCTCTTTCATACCGCGGGTGGTTGCCGCCGGCGTTCCCAGCCGGATGCCGCTGGGTCGAAGCGGCGGGTTTGGATCGTCCGGAATAATCTGCTTGTTGGTGGTGATGGAGACGCTGTCCAGAATAATTTCCGCCTGTTTTCCGTCGATGCCAAAACTTTTGACCGTATCGATCACCATCATGTGATTGTCCGTTCCGTTAGTAATCAACTTGACGCCGTTTTTGATCAGCGTCTGGGCAAGCACTCTGGCGTTCCGCAAAATCTGCGTTGCGTACACCTTGAACTCAGGCTCCAGCGCCTTGCCCAGCGTAACGGCAATGGCCGCGATAGTCTGCATATGCGGCCCGCCCTGAAGCCCCGGAAACACCGACTTGTCAATCACACCTGCGTATTTCGATTTACACATGATCAATGCGCCTCTGGGGCCCCGCAGGCTTTTGTGCGTTGTTGTCGTAACGATATCAAATCCGGAGTCAAAGGGATTTTTCATCACGTCCGCCGCGACCAGTCCGCCGATGTGAGAGATATCCGCCATGGTAATGGCGCCGACTGCATCGGCCACCCTCTTAAAATTGTCATAGTTATAGTCTCTGGGATAGGATGTGTAACCGCACAAGACGATTTTCGGCTTCGTTTCCAGGGCGGTTTTCATTAAAGCGTCAAAATCGATTTTCCCTGAATTGTCAGGGTTTGTTTTATAGCGGACGAAATTGAATAATTTCCCCATATGGGAAACGGGAGCGCCATGTGTCAGGTGTCCGCCGTGGGAAAGATCCATCCCCAGAATGGTATCTCCCGGTTTCAGAAAAGCCAGATAGACCGCCTGATTCATCGGTGATCCCGAGAGCGCCTGAACATTGGCATGCTCGCAGCGGAACACTTTTTTGGCCCGCTCAATGGCCAGCCGTTCAATCTGGTCGGTAAATTCCTGTCCGCCGTAGTAGCGCTTGCCGGGATATCCTTCGGAATACTTGTTTGTAAAAATGGAACCGTTGGCCGCCAGCACTTCCGGATAGGTATAGTTTTCCGACGGAATCAATTCGATCCCTTTGCGTTCTCTCTGTTCTTCACCTGCAATGGCCTGAAAAACATCCGGATCGTTTTGCCTGAGGCTTTCCCAATTGCTGTTGCTGCAATTTTCAAAAGAGTGATTTTGCTTCTTTAAAGATGTGTTCTTGATGGACGGGTTTTGCTTTTTCGTAACCATGGGCTCCTCCTTTAAATATTTTTAAATATTTTTTCTTTGCCCAGGCGCACGGCAAAAGAAGGAAGCTTCCTGATGGTTATTTCCACCCACAACGCCAGTTGCTGACTGGCTTGTCTTTTAAAGAATGGTGAATTATTTTGCAAGCATTTTTTGGATGCCCGGGGAAGCGCCTCATATATTGGCTTGAATTATATGGGCTTTTTTCTGACAGTCAGATTCTGATTGACAATCCCGTTATTCCCGCTCACAAATTAAACGGAAAATAAAAACAAGTTGCCTCCCGTTTCCGGGAGCGGTAAAAAAGCTGTCAGCAAAGCCCTCCGGGCCGGATGGGCAACGGGGATTTTTAAAGGCGGAGAACATGGATAAGGAAAGGCTATGGACAAAGGATTTCGTCACGGTGTCCGTGATTAATTTCCTGGTATTCCTGACGCACTTCTTATTGATGGTCACGATCGCGTCTTATGCCGTGGATAAATTTCAGGCTTCCACAAACATCGCGGGGCTTGTCGCGGGCATTTTTATCATTGGCGCATTAATAGGCCGATTGGGGACCGGGCGGATTATAGAAGATACGGGCAGTAAAAAAGTGCTCATCATCAGCACCATATTTTTTATTATCACTTCCGTATTATATTTCGCGGCAATTCATTTATCCCTGTTGATCATCATCAGGCTTTTACATGGAATAGCTTTCGGGGCGGCCAGCACCGCCACGGGGACCATCGTCGCCCAGATTATTCCGGACAGCAGGCGCGGAGAGGGCATCGGCTGCTACAGTATGGGCGCAATACTGGCCGTGGCATTGGGTCCTTTTATGGGAATGTTTTTAATTCACGGCGTGGATTTTAAGATGATATTTGTTGTGACGTCGATATTAGCCGCCGGCAGTTTTGCGCTGTCTTTTGTCGTTGCTCAACCGGCTTATGAATCACCGGAGTATGGCCAGGACAGGGCTGTAAAAGGGTTTCGCCTTTCCAATTTTCTGGAATTTAAAGCCGTCCCGATATCGATTATTATTTTAATCATAGGGTTCAGTTATTCCGGCTTATTAACTTTTATCCCCCTGTATGCCAAGCAGATTCATCTGGTGGAAGCGGCAAGCTTCTATTTTCTGGTATACGCCATAACGGTTTTTTTCTCGCGGCCCGTGTCCGGACGTTTATTGGACATAAAAGGAGCTGATTTCGTCGTCTACCCCTCCCTTTTCATTTACGCCGCCGGGATGCTTTTATTCAGTCTGGCCAATCAGGGCATTGCTTTGCTCCTGGCGGGAGTGATCATCGGCCTGGGCTATGGAAATTTCATATCCTCCGCTCAGGCCATTTCCATTAAAGGTCTGCCGCCTCATCGGCTGGGCCTGGCCACATCCACATTTTTCATTTTTGTAGATTTAGGATTCGGCGTAGGACCGTATTTACTCGGTTCATTGGTGCCCTTCACCGGATACCGCGGCTTGTACCTGATCATGTCCATCATGATCCTGGCAACGATTCCTCTTTATTACTTTTTATATGGAAGAAAGGCGTCATCTGAATAGTCGCGTTCAGACATGTTGTTCAGGAACCGTAGAATGGTCATGATAAACAAATTTCGTAAATCAGGAGGCATGAAAAGTGAAAATTACGTCACCCTTTGCAATTACCATCAGCCGTCAATTAGGCTGTGGAGGAGGCTACGTGGGGCAGCAGCTGGCCAAAAGTCTGAATATTTTTTATGCAGACCGTGAAATCATCAATCAGGCAGCCAAACAGTTTTCGGTATTGGAAGAGGATTTGAAATCGCGCGACGAAAAGAAACTTTCCTTCTGGCAGTCGTTCATCCGATCATATGCCGTTGCGCCGGATACCTATGTAAAACCGCATATCATGCCCCCGTCAGACCATGCCTTATTTAAAACTGAAAGTGAAATCATAGCGAGGATTGCCAAAGAACGTTCGGCGGTGATTATTGGCCGTTGCGGCGCTTATATCCTTCGTGAACATCCGAATCATGTCAGCTTGTTTTTGCATGGCGACATCCCCTTCCGCAAAAACCGCATCCAGACGCTGTATGCCGTATCAGAAGAAGCCGCCGGAAGCATGATCGCCCAAAGCGATAAAGAAAGAGCCATCTATCATCAAACCGTTACGGGGCAGAAATGGACGGACGCCAGACGATATGACCTTTCTATCAATACGAGTAAAACAGGCGTTGATAAATGCATTGAACTGATTTTGAAATATCTGGACTTAATTTAAGGGTAGCCGTCCTGCACGGGACATGTTAAAGAGCATCAGGCTGCATAAAATCTTTACGTGGCGCAGACACGTTGACGGACAAAGTGAGGAAAAGAAAAATGGAAGATGTCTATGAAAAATTGAGGCAGAAATTAGACGGGATGACCAAAGGTTATCCCAAAACCGAAAAAGGGTCTGAGCTGGTATTCCTGAAAAAAGTCTTCACGGAAGAAGACGCGGAAATCTTCATCAAGTTTAAGCGGGGTCTGCAATCGCCCGAGCAGGTGGCCTGCGACCTGGGCATGAGCGTCGAAGACGCGACCGAAAAACTGGAATCCATGTCGCAGAGAGGCCTGATGTATTGGGAACGCGAGGGTGACGAAAAAAAATACCGGATCGTGCCCTTTATCCATGGCATCTGGGAATTCAATGTAGACAGCATTGATCAGAAAGATGCCATCAACATGGGGCAGTATTACGCGGAAGCCTACGGGAAAGTGCTGATGGACTATCATATTCCGATCGCGAGAATCGTTCCGGTCCGTGCCGATACGGTAAAGGACGGAAAACTTCTCCCGGATGACGACATTGAAGCCATTATCAAAAAACAGACATTGATTGTCGCGAGCGACTGCGCCTGCAGAAAGGTCGCTACGTTTGCCAAAAGGCACTGCCCGTGTACGGATGAGATGAACGTCTGTATCGCTTTCGGCTCAATGGCCCAATACCTCCTGGAGACAAAAATCGCCAACCCGCGCGTGATCACCATCGAACAGGCCCTCGAAATTCTGCACCATGACGACCCCGCAGGACTGTTTGTGCAGATGGCTCATGCCAAGGAATGCTCCGGTTTTTGCAACTGTTCCAAGTGCCATTGCGGTTTTCTGATGGCGGCCAAGATTCATCATGGCACGGGCTATGATTCCTGGGGCAACTACAAATGCGTCAAGGATGAAGAAAGCTGTATTGACTGCGGACAATGCGTCGAACGCTGTCCCGTAAAGGCGATGACCGTCAACGCGGATGACAAGACGGTATTGAACAGGGATAACTGTGTCGGCTGCGGCCTCTGTGTGACCACCTGCCCCACCGATTCCCTGATTCTGGAGCGAAAACCCGATCACCTGCTGACCCTGCCTCAGGAAGAAAAGTTTTTTGACAATCAGGAGCTCATGGGACTGGAAAAAGCGCAGATCGATAAACTCAGGCTAGCGGCAGCTAAAGCATAACAGGAAGCAGAGCAAATCCTCATGCACGAGCTCCCCCTGACAAAAAATATCCTGGACACGGCACTCCGGTATGCCCGAAAGACGAATTCGCAAAAGGTTGTAACCATTGCGCTCAGGCTGGGCGCGCTCCGGGATATCAAAAAAGAATGGATTCAACACTACTTCAATTACATCAGCAAGGGAACCATTGCCGAAAATGCCGAAATTCTGATTATCCCGGACCCCATCGTCTGTCACTGCCGGGACTGTGACAAGGATTTTGAAATCGATCGGGATCGCTACGCCGGCGAGGATATTCTCTGCCCGGACTGTTTCACCCCGAATTACACGCTCATTTCAGGCGCAAAGTTTCAAATAGAAGGCATTGAAGTCATTTAATCATCGCAAAAATGCTTTTTTTAAGAATTGACCTTCAGAGCCTGTTCTCCTATAATCAGAACATAAAATTATCGATTTTTTACAGGAATCCATCTTATGAATAACAAAGCTAAAGCTGACCGGGAAGATAATGCCGCTCCAAAAAACATTCATCCCAAATATGAAGCCAAGGCAAAATCAGTTTCCCCGGCGGCCGGAAATTCCATTGAATTCAGCAGGGAATATCCCGTTCCGGAAGGCCTGCTGAAGAATCTGCGTTATGAATATTTAAGACGCGAACTATGGGTGCCTCTGGAATTACGCGGAGAAAAGATAGCCGTAATCGTCGATAATCCCAGCAACATCATCAAAAGGGATATCATTGAAAACATCCTGAAAACCAAGGCTGTGGAATACATTTCAGCCACAAAACAGGACATAGGAAAATTCATTGAATATTTTTACGATGTCGGCGAACCGGAAGATAAAGATGCCTATACGGACGATGATGCCAAAAAGGAAGCCGCCAATGGCGTTACTGAGGCGGATGTCAGTATTGTGAAACTGATCAATGATGCCATCAATGAAGCTTATGACAAGCGCGCTTCCGACATTCATATTGAACCGGACGCCAAGGATAAACTGGTTAATATCCGTTTCCGGATCGACGGTGAATGCATCCACTATAAGAATTTCCCCTATGAATACAGGGCGGCCATCGTCTCCCGCATTAAAATCATGGCCGACCTCGATATTACGGAAAAACGTCTTCCCCAGGACGGAAAGATCAAATACAAGGTGCCGGGCGCTGATGAAATAGAACTTCGGGTTGCCACGCTGCCGACACACGGGTATGTGGAAGACGTCGTCCTGCGCCTGCTCACGAGGGGCGAAATCATGACCCTCGACGAACTCTGGATGCCTGAAAATGTTCACCATCGCTTCAAAGCCCAGCTGACCAAGCCTTATGGTCTTATTCTTCTGGTCGGACCGACAGGCTCTGGAAAGACAACAACCGCCCATGCGGCGCTTCAGGTCATCAACAAACCCAACGTCAAGATCTGGACGGCGGAAGATCCCGTGGAAATTACCCAGCACGGCATAAGGCAGCTGCAGATCCATCATAAAATCGGCCTGGATTTCGCGGCGGCCATGCGATCCTTTCTGCGCGCCGATCCCGACGTCATCATGGTCGGGGAAATGCGGGATTACGAAACGGCAAAAATGGGAATAGAAGCTTCCACAACCGGCCATCTGGTGATCAGCACGCTCCACACCAATAATGCCCCTGAAACCATCGTGCGCCTGCTCGATATGGGCATCGATCCCTTTGCCTTCGCCGATTCCCTGCTTTGCGTCCTCGCCCAGAGACTCGTGCGGCGCCTCTGCAGCAAATGCAAAGAGGCCTATCATCCGACCGCGCAGGAATTTGCGGAGCTCGCCCATCATTACGGTGAAAAGGCCTTCGCCGCGCTCAACATTCCCTATCATGACGATTTCAAACTCTACCGGGCAAAAGGCTGCAAGGAATGCAATGATATGGGGTATCGCGGCAGAATGGGGCTGTTTGAACTGCTCATCGCCTCCGACAATATCAAGCAAATGATTACCAACCGCAAATCCATTGCCGCCCTTCGTAAAACGGCAATGGCTGAAGGCATGGAAACCCTGCTCCAATGCGGCGTGTCGAAGGTTATGGCAGGGGAGACCGACATGATGGAAGTTCTGAGCGTTTGTATCCGATAAAGGAAACAAGCCGCTTGCGCACTCGGACTGGAAGGCAGGGAGCGATCTAAACCGCTCCCTGCTTTTTTTTGCAAACACCCGCATCAAATTTTGAGAGTGATCGTCGCCTTCACCACCCGGCCTTTTGCCGTTGACGGGAAGCGCCATTGCAGGAGACGATCAATAATGCACTGGCGCAGTTTTGCATCTTTTATTACCGCGGCAATCTCAGCGGTATTAACCGTTCCGTCCGTATTGATCGTCAGATCAAGTTTAATTAATCCGGATAAATTTTTACCCGTCAGGCACTTTTCAAGTTCATTTAAATTGCTCCGGACAACTTTCAGAATTTCATCTTTCTCCAGCCCCTTCCCGGCAACCGCATCGACAAGAATGATCTTCTTTTCCTTGTCTTTTTTCTGCGGAGACTGAATGTCGTGCAGAGCCGGCTTGTCCATGGCCAAACGGTTTTCCGCCTTGCCGCTCATCTCCCGGCTTTTATACAGGGCGGGAGACGCGGCATAATTGCCATGGCCGCCAACCGCATGGTCCGACACGCCGTCAGGCAGCGGCAGGGGCTGCCGGACGGTTGTGAGCCTGCCGTCCGGATTCCGCACGTCGTTGTCCACTGCTACAAACGAGGTATAAGCCGTCAGCATATTGTAGTTCAGCCCCAGTTCGGTGACTTCCTGCACGCGCTTGCCGTCATTGCGCAGCTTGTTGTAGTCGGACAAAATCGTGATGCGATGCCGCGCCCAGAGATATTTGAGGGCGGCATTGTCTTTAGACGGTTTGTAATCCGAAGCAGAGATTGCCTCTGAATATTTGCCATCCCCGGTTATGCCGGTTAATTGGATCGATCCCTGCGGCTTGCCGCGCCATTTACCGAACACCAGAACCGGCCGCTGGGCCAGCACATCGGGAATGGAAACGGGCTCCACATCATAAACATCAAACCCCTGGAAACCGACTTTCACCTCTGTCAGCACGGGGGACTGAACCATTTTACGAAACCGTTCGGCCTGCCCCTGGGCCGCATCCGGTTTGGTGATGATAAACGGTTCGCCCATGCCGACATGCGCCATGCCTTCGATAATGTGCCGGTTGACGCTGGAACCGATGCCAAAGGCAAACATATTGGCATGATCCAGGTTATTGCGGATCAGGTCGAAGGCTTCTTCTTCCACGCTCACATAACCGTCCGTGACAATAATCACACTTCGGGCAAAACCATCCTCTTTTTTGAGCGACAGGGCGCGCTTAAGCGCGGGCAGCAACTCCGTTCCGCCGCCGCCCTGCTGGCGGTCAATCAGCGAAATAGCTCTTTGAATATTGGCGGATGTTGCCGGCAGAGATGCTTCGGCCATGACAGAATTGCCGCCGGAAAACAGCAGAACATTGAATTTGTCCGTTTCCCGCAGATTGCCGATCAGATTGGACAGAAGCTTTTTGGAAATGGAAAGCGGAAACCCATGCATCGAACCGGAGACATCCACAATGAAGATATACTCACGCCCCGGAATATTCGCGCTCGTGACCCTTTTCGGCGGCTGCATCATGAGGACAAAGAAATTTTCTTTCTCTCCGTGGCTCAGCAAAAGCCCTGTTTGAATTTTATTCCCGTCCAACCGGTATCGCAGAACATAGTCCCGGTTTCCTCCATGGGCTTCGGACTTATCCAATGACACCTTCGCCTTTGACGCGCTCTCATAAGCCGTGCTTACTTTATGGGATGAGCAGGTTAGATCTTTAACGGGCATCCCGGCGTTGATGGTTGCGGTCATGTCAAACGTGGTTGAGGGGAGTTCGCCCTGGCGCAGATAGGGATTTTCCACCCAGAACTCGGAGGGTGGCACACTGCCCGCTTTTGCATTGGAATAGCGCGGCCCCACAACGGCGGGATAAACAAATTCGTAGATGCGATCCGTCGGAACCAGCAGCTCCGTGTATCGGAGCTCCACTTTGATTTCATCGCCGGGCATGATATTGGCGACGTTCATCTGAAAAACATTAGGTCTCTGCTGTTCCAGAAGCGAGGCGTTCTTTCCCGCGTCGCGCGCCTGTTCATATTCGCGGCGCGCCTCGTCGCGTTTTTTGATTTTTGCCTCAACCACCCTTTTGCCGACGGTCATCTTCATGGCATAAACGGCGGCCCTCGTGGAAGCCGGAAAAACATAGACGGCCTCCAGCGGTTTTTTACCGTCGTTTTTATACACCTGCGTCACCAGAACATCGGCAATGACCCCGGAAATATTGACCGACGCCCGCGTGGATTTCAGGGGCAAACGGTCCGTATCCGGGTTGTCACTGTTAACAAAGAAATACGGGGATAATGTCCGGTCATCCGATTCTCCCGGCTGACCAAACGCCTGTGACCAGATCAACACAAAACCCAAAGCCATTAAAACAAGCAATCCATGTTTAACTTTTCTCATCTGCTGCCTCCTTTGTAAAATTAACCGCAATTTTCGAGATTTTGAAATTTAGACAAAGGAACAGCTGAAAAAGTTCCCGGATTTTTATATTTCCATATTTTGTTCAACGTTTTTAATGGTTCATCGCGGCAAAAGCGAAAAGACGGAGGTTTACGGGCTTCAGGACCAAAACGCGGCATTAATAATAATATTCCCTATCAAATACATGCAAACAACCCCCTTAAGGCAGATGCCTTAAGGGGGTTGTCATTACGACGGCCATAAAATATTCCGGCTCACTTTGATGAATAGTCCTGATCGATCACCCATGGAAAGATTCACTGCAATTTATATATCGGGCTGTCCTTGCCAAAGTTGATAATAAGCGGTATCTGCTCATGGCCGATCTGTTTGGATATTTCCGCGGTTTTAATCTTTGAATAGTCGCCCAGCCCCACTACCGTGACTTTCCCGTCCTTGTTCCTGTCGGCTTCCCTGTTGTTGTTCAATCCGCCCAGCAAGACGTGAGTAAAAAGACCGTTTCCTTTATAGCCGTCCAGCGCTGACTGTTTGTCGTTTGCTGAAGCGTAGATATGAAGACCCATTTTTTTCGCCAGAACAGAGATGCGGGCATCATACAGGCCGCTGACAATGTAATCAACCCCGCCGGCATGGCAGGTATCGAAAATCAGAAGTTGATTCAGAGATTTTATCTTCTTGGACATCTCGACAATTTCATTGGAACTGATCAGGCCCGCATCGTTTAAATCACCCTGATAGTCATGCGTCAGCATGTAATACTGATTTTGCAGCAGCACACCGTGCCCGGCCACAAATAATATAAAGCCGTCGCCGGGTTTGATCAGGCGCGCCATCTCATCAATTTTGCCGATGATCCTTGTTTTTGTCGCGTCACGATCGGCCAGAAGCTCCGCATGAATATTTTCGGGCCGATACAAACCGGCGGACTGCCTGACGATCATACTGCTTATATCGTTTGCATCCTTGCGGGCGTATTTCAGGTTAATGCTCCGGTCTTTGTAATCATCGATGCCCACGGCGATCAGATAAAGGTGAGGCTCCTGCTTTGGCAGCGATGAACGAAAACTGATCTGTTTCATTCTGCTTTGCACGGTGTTATTGCCGTTAAAGGCCGTGACGCTGATTTCATTCTCGTCGGGCACAACTTCAATTTCACGGCAGGATTCGTAAAAATTACCTTTCGGGTTGCTTTTAACCGGGCTTTGTTTTGTTTTTTCCTTTATTTTGATACTGCGCATTTCCGCGTATATCGCCTTGCTGTCTAAAGAGGCCACCTGCATCTTTTGGGCTGTTTTAGCGGTATCCCGGTAAAAGCCGTCTGATTGAACCAGCTTGCCGTTATGAAATACCCGCACTTCGCCGATGCCTCCGCCCGTATTGTTTATCTGATAGCAAACCTTGACGCGCGGTTCGTTGTCCGGCAGACCCGCGTCGGCAAATTGAACTTCCGGAGGAGGATTTTTCACAGCTTCAGCAATCGTCAGCGTGATCAGCTGGCTGACGTTTTCACCTCTCAACTTTGCGGCTACAATATCCGGCCGATAAAACACATCATAAAACTGATCGATGCCGAAGATGCTGTTCCCCATACGCAAACTCAAGTGTTTATGACCATTGGGCGAAGAATTGTAATAGCCTTCAGGCGTGATGACGACCCATTCGCCGTCCTGAAAACCGATAAATTTTGCCAGTTCGCTGCCTGATGCAACATCCCAGATCCGGGTTGTTGCATCAAAACCGGCCGATATGATTTTCTTTCCATCGGGAGAAAATAAAGCCCTGTTAACCCATGCCGTATGGCCGGAAAATGTCCTGATTTCCTTCCCCGAGGCGACATCCCAGAGCTTGATTGAATAATCCCCGCAGGAGGACAATATCATTTTACCCTCCCTGGAGAAGACAACCGAACTGACGCCTCCGGTATGACCGGAAAACATTTTAATCTCTCTACCGGCAGCGGTATCCCACAGACGGATTGTTCGATCAGAGCTGCCCGATACGATTTGTTTGCCATCCGGCGAAAAAGCGGCAGACCATACCGCGCCTGTGTGGCCTGCAAATTTTCTTATTTCTTTTCCGGTCGCCACATCCCACAGTCTGATGACGCCGTCCTTATGGCTCCATACTTGTCCGCCCGTCGAGAGAGCGTATTGGCCGTCCGGTGAAAAAGAGACGGCGTTAATGTCGCCTTCATGTCCGGCAAATCGCTTTAACTCCTTTCCTGAAGCGACATCCCAGATCTTAACTAATTTGTCACCGCCGCCCGAGATAATTAATTTTTCGTCGGGAGAAAATTGTAAAGCGTTCTTTCCAAGAAGAAATTTCCGGTCAATGAAAAATTTCGTCACTTTTCCATCCGCGGCATTCCAGATAATAATGGCCCCTTTTTCACCTTCGGCGCGCGACAGCACGCGATGGCCGTCACGGGAATACATTGCCGTCTTTACGATGCTTTTCAAGTATTCATAACGTTCCTTTTCTTCTTTGGAATCCATCGTCCACCGGAAGCGAAAGGCGGATGTCTGCCTGCCTGTCTCCATGTCCCAGAGTTTAACGCTTCGGTCTTCGCTGACGGACAGCACCTGCTTGCCAGCGGGTGAAAATGACGCATCATAAACCCAGGAAGCCTTGCCGCTGAGGGTCTTCAGCTGTATCCCCGTTGCCGCATCCCAGATTTTAATCGTGCGGTCCTCGCTGCCGGAAACAATATATTTGCCGTCCCGGGAAAATGAGGTGTCCGAAATAAGAATTGAATGACCGGTGAAGTTTAAAATTTCCCGGGCGGCCAATACATCCCAAAGGTGGAAGACGCGATCCGTGCCGACCGTCAATACCCGGCGGGTGTCCGGCGAAAATACCACCCGCGATACCTCATCCGGTTTAATCGAAAATGATTTGACTTCACGGCCGGTGTCCGTTTCCCAGACCACAATGTCGGTTTTTTCATTGCCCGCCATGACATATTTGCCGTCTGGTGAAAGAGCAACGGCCTTTATCCAACCCGGTTTGCCGGCAAAGGTTCTGATTTCACGGCCTGTTGCCGTATCCCAGAGCCTGATGACTCCGTCTTTGGAGGCAGACAGAATATTTTTATCATCGGGAGAAAAAGCCAAACCGGTGACTGCTTCAGCGTTGCCCGCAAGAGTGCGAATTTCCCCTCCTGTTGCCGCATCCCAGATTTTGATTGTTTTATCAGAGCTTCCCGTCACGACGATTTTACCGTCCGCGGAAAAAACGGCTCTTTGAATATAATCAGAGTGACCTTTGACCGTCCAGAGTGTTGCCCCTGTTTCCAGATTGCGCATTTTTACAAGCCCCTTCCAGCTGCCGGTCACGAAGAATGATTCGTCACGGGAAAAAGCAAAAACATTGATATTGTCATCCTCATCGGAAAATGATCTGATTTCTTTGCCTGTCTCCACATCCCAGAGGTTGAGAGTTTTGGCTACGGCACTGGAAAGAAGGAATTTACCTGACGGTGAAAAAATAACATGGCTGACGCCCGAAGTATTACCCTTTTGCACGATTATCTCGGTGTCGTCGGATATTTTAGTCAGCGGCACTCTATCCACTGCGGCTTTTGCCGTTTGCGGCATCGCTCCCAATTTCCCGTTCAAAAATATTTTTTGCCCGTCGCGTAATACATCCAGAAAAATGCTTTGCCCCGGTCTGCTTTCCGCAACATAATTAGCCAGATCCGCGACATGGATAAGTTTTCTGCCACCGGCGCTCAGGATTCGGTCACCGTTTTTCAAACCCATTTTTTCGGCGGGACTGTCTTTGGTTACGCTGACAACAATCAGTCCGGTCATTGTTGCCGCTCTGCGTCCGCCGAAAGCGGCCATAGCCCGGGCCTGTATCTCAGCCTCAGGCATGCTTCGCACCTGGACGCCAAGCGAGGCACTTTCCTGGGCGAAAAGAGAAAACGGCGCGATAATAAATATTAAAACAGCGAGCAGAACTGACGATCTACCTGTCGATGATTTTAGCATAACCCACCTCATTTAATTTAAATATCCGTTAAAAAAATAATTGTTCCCGCCACGGCTGATTTAATTAATCGACGTCCCCCGGTCTTCCTCACGGGCGTAGCGCCGGATCTCTTCGAGAAATATTTTTCCGTATTTATTCATTTTATGTTCCCCGACGCCGCTCACGCCCAGCATTTCGATTTCATCTTGCGGCCGCGTATCGGCCATTTCCAGAAGCGTTCTGTCGGAAAACACAACATAAGCCGGCACATTATTTTCATCCGCGAGCGTTTTTCTCAACATGCGTAGGCGCTCGAAAAGCCCGTCGGCCGGGGTTTGTTTTTTGGGAGGCGCGGCGATGGTTGAAAGCTTCTTTTCCAATTCCAGAGGCTGCGTCAGGAGCACATCCATTTCCGCCTTCAGAATTTTTCGGCTCAGGTCGTTTAATTTCAGCGCGTAGCCTTCATCGTAGGCAATATCAACAAAGCCGGAATTCAGCAATTGAAAGATATATTCCGCCCATTCGCCGTATTTGATATCGCGGCCGGCACCGAATGTTTTGATCCGGTCGTAGCCGTTTTCTCTGATGAACGGATTAGCCGAGCCGCGCAGAATATTGATCAGGGTGGTCATGTTGATTTTTTCGCCCGAGCGGGCGACAGCCGACAGCGCCTTCTGGGCGATGATCGTGCCGTCGAATTTTTTCGGCGGATTTTTGCACACATCGCAGTTGCCGCAGTCGCCCTGCGGCTGTTCATTGAAATAACTGAGCAGAATCCGACGGCGGCAGACGTCCGCTTCCGCGTAGCGCTTCATGCGGTCGAGCTTGGCTGAAAGCAGGTCCTGCCGGTCCTGCGGCAAATCCTTGAGCATTTCATAATGGGTTTTGACGTCCGCGTAGCTGTAAAACAACACGGTGTCGGCGGGGGCGCCGTCGCGCCCGGCCCGTCCGATTTCCTGATAATAGCTTTCAATATTTTTCGGCAGACTGTAATGAATGATCCAGCGGATATTAGATTTATCAATCCCCAGACCAAAGGCGATGGTGGCGCAGATGATCTGAATTTTGTCGCGGATAAATCCGTCCTGAATCTTGCTGCGTTCGTCATTATCCATGCCGGCGTGATAATACGCCGCCTGATAACCGCGGTCCTGAAGCCTTCCGGCCACGCGTTCCGTTGTCTTGCGGCTGAGGCAATAAATAATTCCCGGCTGATTTTTTCTTTTGGCCAGAAAGCGGAGAATCTGATCGAGACGCTTCTGCCCCGAATACACCGCGAGGCTTAAATTCGGCCGGTCGAAGGACGCGATGAACTGATGCTCCTCGGGAATGGCAAGCTGGCGGAGGATGTCCCTGCGGATCACCCGGTCGGCCGTGGCGGTGAGCGCGAGGAGCGGAACAGCCGGAAACTTTTCCCGTAAAACAGACAATTTCAAATAGTCGGGACGAAAATCATGTCCCCACGATGAAATGCAGTGCGCCTCATCCACAGCAAAAAGGGAAAGCCTGAGCTTTTGCAAAAGGCTGATGGTTGAGGGAGCCGCCAGCCGCTCCGGTGAAATATAAAGCAGCTTGATGCCGCCCTTCAGACATTGACCTGTAATCTCCGCGCTCTCGGAGTCGGTCAGGCTGCTGTTGAGAAACGCCGCGGCAATGCCGTTGGCGGTCAGAGAATCCACCTGATCCTTCATTAAAGCAATCAGCGGCGAAATCACGATGGCCGTGCCTTCCGTGATCAGCGCCGGAATCTGAAAGCAGACCGATTTTCCCCCGCCGGTCGGCATCAAAACCAGCGCGTCTTTGCCGGCCCGAACGTGATCGATGATTTCCGACTGCAGCGGATAGAATATCTCGTAACCGAAATATTTTTTTAAGGCGTCGTGTTTGGTCATCATCCGGGCAAAATCCATTTCATATTTTTTCCTTTTAAAAGCGTTTACCGAGATAAAGATAAATGGACGAGTGACCGCGCTGAGCCTGGCCATAGGCAAGATAAATCGGTCCGAGAAAGGTCTTTGTTCCCAGAAAAACACTGCCCGCCAGAATCAACGATTCAAATTTGATATCCGATCGTTTATTCCAGACATTCCCCGTTTCCGCGGACATGCCGACATAGAGAGGCATTTTGAGCGCTCCCAGCCCGGCTGCGCCTATCTCCCGGTAGGCCACCAGGCAGGCCAGGCCTGTATGGCGACCGTAGATTTCATTTGATGAATACCCTGACAGATTAAGAAAGCCGCCCAGCGGGAATGTGTCCTGGACAGGCAGATCGTCATTATCGATCGTCGTGCGAATATCAATATAAGGCGTAAACGTGTATTTGTTCCAGGTAAACGCACTCATCCATTTGACGCCCAGAGTCTGGCTCTGGATGTCGGAGCCCAGCTGCGAAAGATGATGGGTCCAAATCAGATAGGCGTCCGATCCACTTAAAGGTAAAACATAATTATCCAACGTGCTGTAAGCGAAGGACGCGATAACACCGCCTCTGCCATAAGAGCCTTGCTCACTCGTCTGATGATTGCCGATCAGCACTTTCACCGTGCCGTACTCCCGGCGAAGACCCAGGCGCAATTCGCCCCAGTTGCCGAACTGGCGGCCGACATCCAGGCCTCCCTGAATTGCGTTAGCCCGGTATTCCGTAGTAACCTCGCCATCCTTATTGTATTCTTTAATATTTCTTATGGCATATCGCACGTTGGCGGCGGCAAAATAATGCAGGGCATAATCAATCGGTTGATAAAACTCGGTGAAAATGAGCGGTGTTTCTCCGATACGCAGTTCATTGCGCCATTCACCGGCCCGGCTGTTGATGGCCGTTTTCGTAAACTGCATGGTCAACCCGTAATTGCTGGATCCTTTGAAGTTGTCCTCCAGACCTAGGCCGAAACGGAAATAATCCGGCCCCCACGATTTTTCCACGGGTTCGATGACTAGGTCGGAGGTTTTGTCCTTCTTTCTCAGTCGGAAATCCACATTTTCAAATGTATCGATGCCGTAGATGCGGTCGATATTTTGTTTCAACTCGTTCAAATCCAGTTTTTCACCCGGCTTCATGTGGATATGAGCCGCAATCAGGCCGGTGGGCAGCGACGTTTTATTGACGACTTCCACAGCGTCAATAACCGGCATCTCCTGAATTTTTTTCCTTTGAATCTGCAGATAAGCAAGGTAGTCCCTGTCTTCGACGGCCAGACGGGCAAGCTGCGGCTTCATCGTCTCAGCTTTTTTCCGGCCCGTGGCAACCGCTTCGACGGCCCTGAAAAAATCGCCGCTGGTAATGTCGCGAAGCTCCGGCCGGATCAGAATATCATCCTCACGCATCGTGCGGATTTGAGCGTAAGTATTGCGCTGAATCATGATGGATGTTAATTGCGCCGTGATTTCAACTGAAGACGTCAGTTGATCGCGGCGGCTCAGATCGGTGCTGATATCGACGACAATCACAACATCCGCACCCATCTGGCGGGCGATATCGATGGGCAAATTATTGGAAACCCCGCCGTCCACCAGAATTCTGCCGTCAATCTCCACAGGGGCGAAAACACCGGGAATGGACATGCTGGCGCGGACAGCCTTGACCAATTCTCCCTTTTCTAAAATGACGGCATCACCGGTTTCAATATCCGTGGCAACGGCCCGGAAGGGAATATTCAGTTTGCTAAAATCATTAATGCCCTCCGTATGGAAAAGCAGCGATTTTAATATCAGGTTCAGATTCTGTCCCTGAAGCAGGCCTTTGGGTATGGTTAGCTTGCCGTCTTTGTAACCCAGGTCAAAATTAATCAGATAATCGGCTGCATCCCTCTTGCGGCGAAAGGCCAGGTCGCTGGGAGGAGGCTTGTCTTTGAAAGCCTCATTCCATTCCATACTGGTTACAAATTTTTCCATATCGGCAGGTGACATGCCGGCCGCATAAAGTCCGCCGACAATCGCTCCCATGCTGGTTCCGGCAATGCAGAAAATGGGAATTTTCATTTCTTCCAGAACCTGAATAACACCGACATGGGCCATTCCGCGCGCCCCTCCGCCGCTTAAGACCAGACCGATGCGGGGACGGCCGTCCGCTGCAGCCGGCCCGGCCTGCGCGTCAGCCGCCGCAAGCAGGCATGCGCTGATGAGCATCCATAAAAGCAGCGTATTGATTTTCGGCATCACACGATTAAGTCTGGAAACACCTGGGCTCATTAAATATACCGTTCATTGCACCTGTTGGATTATGATGGTTTGAGACCATCCCGATTCATGCCGCTCCTGTCACTCATTCAGTGGAGGCGTCACAAATCAGTTGCTCCTTACAAATGCTCAATTAAAATTTTCACGCCGATTGCAATCAATACCAGACCGCCCAGGATTTCCACTTTCCTGCCGAAGATCCGCGCCAGCCCCTTGCCGAAAACCATCCCGACCGCCGTCATCAGAAAACAAACCACACCAATCATCACGGCCGGAAACAGGATAGGTGTTTTTAAGAGCGAAAAACTGAATCCCACCGCCAGCGCGTCGATGCTGGTCGCAATCGAAAGCAGTAAGAGCGGCCAGCCGCGCGTCTGATCGGCTTTTTCCTCATCGCTTTCTTTTTCAAAGCCTTCCCGAATCATCTTCCCGCCAACCACAACCAGGAGCGCAAAAGCGACCCAGTGGTCAAAACCCCGGATCAGATCAACCACCGTCGAACCGGCCAGCCAGCCGATCAGCGGCATCAAAAACTGAAAAAAACCGAAAGCCAGGGCAAGCCGTAAAACCGGAGCCCAGGATTTCCTGGTATTTGAAGCGCCGATGCCGATGGCCACGGAAAACGCATCCACACCCAGACCAACTGCCAGAAGAAATATTGTTATCAGACTCATATTAAGCAGCACTTTCCTGAACTGTTATCGTTTTTATTTTATAGCCACAGGACCGATGAAAAGTAAATAGGGACATGAAGATGATAATTTTGCAGACCATCGCCTTTCACAACGATGGCGTTGGTCATTGTTGAAACCCGGCGTGCGCCCTTCCCGATGCGGAATGATCATATCGTCAAGACCTGCTCCGCTCATTCACTGCCGGCGGATCAGGGAATCCTGTCTGTTAAACAGCCCGGAAGGGAAAAATGTCCGCAGACCGGTGCATGAGTTGATTGCATTATGGCTTATTTTATGGCATTCCTACTTCCGTCTATTACCATGGTTGTCATGAAAAATGAAACCAGCTGTTGCAGGTTTCATCCTGTGAAAGACAAGCTTCCATGGACATTCCGGGAAAACCGCCGGATGTCCTGCCAATGGAGATTAAAAAGTTTCAGCAAATTATCTTGCCGGGAGGAAAACAAAAATGAAGATATCACGCCAATATGTTGCATTCCCCATTATGTTGCTCATGCTTTCTTTTGCAACCCAGGCATCCGCCAGTCCTCTGGGGGACAAAATTGCCGGACAGCTCTGTTCCGGAATGAACGCTTCTTACACCCTTTCGACGGCTGAACTGGCTCAGTGGACCGGGCAGGAAGTCAGCGGGGGGAAAATAGATTACAAGGGCAGCGATAAGTATATTTCAACATTCTACAAGTCAGCGGGTAAAGATGCCAATGCGACCTGTAAAATGACGACTATTATTTCGGGACGCGGCACATGCAAACAGGCGGGCGTTACCAAGAGTTTAGACGTTCTGACCAGAGCGCCGTGGGACACGACTGGCTGCCAGTAATGATTCCAGCCGCATCCGGGCTTGTGAGCAGCCTTCGAGCGGACGAGTTGCCATCATAAGCATGTCGCGTAAAAAAGGGGATCGTCCCCTTTTATTCCAGGCTCAACGGCAACATCAGCCGGAGCGTAGCGATCGGGTGCATTGCTTTAGGCATTTACATATTTATTCATGACTGCAAGAAGATAGGAAGCATTCATGGTGATATCCTTATAGTCTTGTGGACTCCATGATCCTTCCTTGTTAAATCTCTCAATAACAAGCTCAATGTATTTGTTCTCTTGAATCCGGGGTTTCATTGTGCTCGTAGGCGTATAGTGAAATCCTTTATCATCCACATTGAATAGAAATTTGCGGTGTTGCGCTGTTGTTTCCAATGTCGTCCCATGTAAAGATTTTGCGTACTCCAGCAACTCTTGAGGTTTGATATTTCCAGTTTTCATCTTTTCCTCCTGCCGAAACGTTTTCTTCTGCCTTCATGGTCATACAGAGCCTAACGCCAAGTTAACAGGCAGAACGGAGCCGGCTTGCCGGCAAACTGTCCGGTTGAACGTATTGTTAGGCCCCATGCTCGGTAGTGCTCCCAGACCACATGTCCGTATAAATACCGAACTTCAGATCTGCAGGCATTGCATCTGTGAGTAAACCTTTAAGCTTATGGACGGCAGAGAAAACCCGTCGTGCATTACCGAGAGTGATTTTTCGTTCGAGCGTTGAGTGGGGTGTATCAAAGGCCGTCTTTGCTAATGCGACCTCAGGCAAAATTCTTTCTTTGATAATTGGCTCTGGTTTGGCATGAGCAATATCATTTCTAAACCCACTCAAGAACGTAAGGGTAGTCCAAGGCTCTTTCTCCGGGTCACGCTGAAGTTTAAGTTGATCTACGATTAAATTGATTTTTTCGTAGGGGCGAAGCCGCTCAAAGCAAGGCCAGTCTTCTACAATGCGGCTTCCTACTGCATTCAGAAGGGATTCGACAGCGATGGCTGTCATTACCATTGCGGCAAGACACTTATTGAAGCGGCCAAGTTGACTTTCTTCTGCAGATGAGATTTCTAATTCAGCAGCATGTAATAACATGTGATGAGCGAAAAATTCTCTCTCTTCTACTTTTCTAAATAACTTTGGTTTATTCATAAGGCCTAACAATTAATATACCCTATGGGTAATTTATGAAGTGTTATGGCACCATACTGCAAAACAAAAAGAAATAAAAGAAAAAATCCTTGTATAATCAACATTCTTTAACTTGGGAGATGGGGCTTTTGGTGATAATAAGGGCTAAATACCCAATGGGTAAAATATGGGAAAATCGACCAGCGTGATTAAAAAATAAGTTCTTCCGGACTTTCAAACCTTTCTTCTGAATAAGAAACTGGCGCCGGAAAAAAGGCTTTTATCCCATGGGAGGACAAAAGCTGATCTGAAAATGATTCAGAATCAGCGCACACCCTGCGTCCAAACAAAATTCCATTACACAAAGCATCTTCGCACTTGACAGCATTTTTCCTTCGTTTATACTTCGCGGCAACAAAAAAAATAGAAGAGGCGGGGCGCTATGCAAAAACGTTTTCTTTCAGGTTTGGTTATTTATCTTGCGGTGTGTTTTCCATGGACGGCAATGGCATGGGACACCGGTCTGACGATTTATAACTGGAGCAGCAAAACCGTGTGGATCACCTTTTACTACCAACCGGGCTGCGCCAAGGCTTCCAAGTCTTTCCCCAATGCCTTCGCGCCCAGCGCCTGGGTCGATCACGGCTGGAGTTTCGACAGCATGTGCAGATTGAACCGGGTTGAAGTCCGCCAGAACAACTCATCCGGCACGGTTCTGGGGACATGCACCTTCAGCCAGCAATGCACGGAAAACCAGTGTCCGAGCTCTTATGTCACCGTGACATACGACCCGCGGTTAAACAATCCAACCTATTGCATGACCGCCTGTCAGCAGAAATCCTATTACGACACCGGTTGCTGGAAATAATCAGTCGTGCAGAACCGTTCCTTATTTTAAGGATAAAGCCGCATGGATTTTTTCCGCCAGGTCCGGGCCTATGCCCGGCACGTTTTGCAGATCCGCAAGTGACGCTTTGCGCACCCCGGCTGCGGAGCCGAAGTGTTTCAGAAGCTGCGTCCGGCGGGCCGGGCCGATATCGGGAATGGCATCAAGCACCGAACTCAAATCATTTCTTTGTTTGAGCTTGTGATGGTAACTTACGGCAAAGCGGTGCGCCTCATCGCGGACCCGCTGCAAAAGCGCCAGCGCGGCGGGACGGGACGACAGATAGACGGCATCCTTGCGGCGGGGCAGATAAACGCGGTCCTCCGACTTTGCTGCTTTCCCCCGGAGCTTGTTTTTCGCTGCAAGAAAGCTTCGCTCTTCCTTCGCCAGTCCGATCACATCCAGCTTGATTTTCAATTCGTTCAGGACGGAAAGCGCGACATTGAGCTGCCCCTTGCCGCCGTCAACCACCACCAGATCGGGCAGCGGATCCTTGCCGGTAAAACGCCGGGTAAGCACTTCGCGCATCATGCCGTAATCGTCCGGCTCGTCTGCGGCTTTTATGCGAAAACGCCGGTAACCCGATTTATCCGGTTCGCCGTCCTGAAGGACTACCATCGATCCCACGGCATTTTTGCCGCTGATATTGGAAATGTCGTAGCACTCCATTCGCCGCGGCAGTTTGGTCAGAGACAACTTTTCCTGAAGGATTTGCAGGGCGGCCGTCTTCTGATCTTCTTTCTTCCGGTCGGATACAAAGAGCTCGCGGGCGTTGGCACAGGCCATGTCGGAGAGGGCTTTTTTCGCACCGCGCTGGGGAACCGTGAGCAGCACTTTCTTTCCTTTTTTATCAGCCAGCCATTCGGCAATCACATCTTCATCGGGCAGGTGAGCAGGCAGGATGATCTCTTCCGGCATATTGGAGACGTCATAATACTGTTGCAGCGCCGACGCAATCACTTCACCCGCATCCGCTTTTGTTTTTACAGGCGTAAATGATTTGCTTCCCGTCAGCTTGCCCGCGCGCACAAATAAAATACAGAGCTGACAGGTATCGCCTTCTGAATAGATGCCCAGCACATCCTGATCCTCTTCACCGCCCCAATCAACATTTTGCTTCTCCAACGCCTGCGTGAGTGCGCCAATGCGGTCGCGCAGGCGCGCTGCTTCTTCAAAGTTTAAATCCTGCGCCGCTTGTTCCATTTGCTTTTTTAAATCGGAAATCAGCTCGCGGCGCCGCCCCTGCAGGAAAGCCACGGCGCTTTCGGCCAGTTTCCGGTAGGCTGCTTCATCGATCAACTCCTTACAGGGCGCCAGGCATCGTCCGATTTGATATTCCAGACAAGGCCGGGGCCTGAGTTGAAAATCCCGGTTGCGGCAGGTGCGCAGCGGAAAGACCTGCTGAACAAAGCGCAGGGTTTCTTTCGCGGCCAGCCCTGACGGATAAGGACCAAAATAGAGCGCCGTGTTGTTGAGTCTTTTGCGCACCAGTTGCAGGCGGGGATATTTTTCAGATGGATCAAGAGACAGATGATAATAGGTTTTATCATCACGCAAAATGACATTGTAGCGCGGACGGTGCTTCTTGATGAGATTATTTTCCAGAATCAGCGCCTCTTTTTCAGTGGCGGTCGTGATGAACTCAATATCGTTCACCCGCGCCATTAAAAACGGCGCCATCGGCCTTGTGTCGCGGCCGGTAAAATACGAGGCAATGCGGCTTTTCAGATCATTAGCCTTGCCCACATAAATCACCTTCCCCTGCGCGTCCTGCATAATATAAACGCCGGGGCTGCGGGGCGCGGCAGTCATTTTTTCTTTTAAGGCGGTGTTCTCTTCCATCGGTATTTCCTTACCCTTACCCATCCAGATATTCCGTAGGGAACGGTCTTGTGACCTTCAGGTTATCGCGACCGTTCCCTGCATTTTTTATTTAAAAACACTTTTCAAAAACAGCAGAACCTTTTCCTTAACCTCGTCCGACGCTTTGCCGCGCAGGATGCCGTGATGATCGGCGGAAATCTGTACCAGTTGTTTATCGGCGGCGCCCAATCGCGCATAGATATCCGCCCCGCTTTCCGGATGAACCACGGGATCATCCGACCCCTGAATCACCAGAACCGGACTTTTAACATCACCGAGCCGGGATTTGACATATTTCATCAGGCGTTCCAGTTCATACACACCGCGCACGGGATTACGGCTGTAATTGATATGAGGGTTTTCGGGTTCATTAACGATATATTCTTTTTTGCCCCGCTGCAGGTGCAAAAGGGACAGGAATTTATTCCACCCGACAACCAGGGGAGAATACTTTGCCGATGAATCCTGCAGCCGGGCGGGACCGTTGATCGAAATAACGCCGGCAAAGCATCCCGGCTTATTGGCCGCCTGCAGGAGCGCAAGGCCCGCGCCCGTGGAAAATCCGATGATCGCGAAAGATTTCATGGTGTTCTTCATGATGATATAAGCCCGGTTCACGGACTGATACCACTCCTGCCATTCCTGCGCCGCCAGATCCTCGGGAGACGTGCCATGTCCCCGCAGTCTGGCGCCGTAAACGCTGTAGCCGTTTTTATACAGAAATTCCGCCAGCGGCTGAATTTCCTCCGGCGCGGCCATATAGCCGTGGACCAGAATGACGCCCCGGGTACCGAAAAAACGCTTCTGCAAAAAAGGTTCGCCGATCGATTTCGCTTTGCTCTCGCTTTCCACATAATGCCGCGAGTAATCCGTCTCAAAAATCTGCCGGTCCAGTTCCAGAAATTGTTTTCTGATTTTCTGCCGGATCAATCCCGAAGGGAACAGCATCAGGTAATCCAGCCGGTTGGTCAGTTTTTTCAGGGGTTCAATTTCATTTTTGAGCACCTCGATAATATTATCCTGGCGGATGGTATGCAGCTCATGCGGCTTGCTGAACCGTTCCTGGTTTCTCGTGATGATGCCGTCCTGACGCGACAGGAGATTATCGGCAATCGCGTCTCTGATGAAATTTTCATATTTCTCGTGAACATCATCGCTCAGCAGATGGTTTTGATGATGGTTCAGCGTTTGATGATAATTGGAAATGCCCGTCTTCAGCAGATGGTCCACCGCCAGATAGATGCGGTTTTTAAAGTCGCTTTCGGCAAAACTGTTTTTTATGTACTTCATCATGATGTAGGAAGCCAGATGGTCATGATTGACCGTCGTCATCTCATAGATGGCATGCATATATTCATACATCATATCGACATAAATCTTCTTGAAGGATACAACATGTTTTAATTCAGCCGGGTCCAGATAAAGCCCCGAATCCGTCAGCATCTTCTGAATACCGGCACCTTCCGCCAGGTATTTCTTTACCGGTATCGGGGTTCCCATATTAATATCCATATCCACGCCGTCCATGACCATCGAACCTTCCACCTGCATCTCTTCCTTCATGCGGAGGGAAATATCGTGAACAAAGCGGTTGATCAGCCTGCTGATGGCGTTGTCCCTCGCGCGGACCGGATAGTACGTGATGTTGACCGGCACAATGAATGTTTCTCTGCCGAGAATCCTGTCCACGTCCGCCGGATCAAAACCGAAATGCGCGGCAATGGCGGCAATGGATTCCGCATCATTTCGTTCACGCAACAGCCTCAGTTTTTCACGGATAAACTGCGACCGGAGCGCAATGCGCCCCGCGCCCGTATGCGGCGGCCGGCGGCCGGTGGCGGTGTTGATCAGATATTTGCCTTTTTCGATAATTTTTTTATCCTTGATCATCTGTCCTTCGGGGAAAATAATCACCGGGTGGCTGTCGGTAAGCAGCGCATTAATCAGAATCTTGTCCCGGTTGGGATCAGACGTGGAAATTCCGCCGCCGCGATCCATGATTTCACCAAGCTTCCCGATAAAGAAGGAGGAATCCGCCAGAGAGAGCGGATATTTCTTGATATGCTTCTTGATGACATACGGCATGATGATGGTTTCCATGCGCGTAAAATGGTTGACCACGTAAACAACCGGCTGATCCGGCACATTTTCCGTGCCGTGCATGCGGACGTCCGTGCCCGAAGCCTTGAAAATAACATCCAGCGCGATCATGATGCTGCGGATCATGGCATGGGAGATTCTTGAGGTCAGGTGTTGCTGATGGTTCGTTTCCACAGAAAATCCTCCAGCACACACTTCAAAATATCCGGCTTGTTCGTGAAAATGCCGCTGACGCCCCGGGACAGCAGCCGCGCCATTATCTTTGCATCATTGACCGTATAGACATTCACCGGGATGCCGTGCTGCGCAAGGTCGGCCAGCCATGTTGCGCCAAGCTCCCGCACGGAGCAGTTGAAAGCATCGGCGCCCAGTGATTCTACAATCTGCGAAGGCAGCGAGGACCCGTAATATTTTTTTTCAAACAGGACGGCAACAGGCGCCAGGCAGTCGATTTGCTTGAGATGGCAAATGGCGCGGGGATCGAAACTGGAAAACACGACATGATCGCGCATCCCGGTTTGATCGACAATTTTCAGACAGGCTTCTTCTATCCCGCCGGAAACGGCATCTGCCACCGCCTCGGTTTTGATCTCAATGTTAACGGCAATTTTGTTCTTACAGAGTTTCAGAACTTCCGCAAGCGAAGGCACGCGGACACCCGCAAATTTTTTATCGAACCAGCTCCCGGCATCCAGTTTTTTCAGACGGGCAAAGGTGTAGTCGGCAATCACTCCCTTACCGTTTGTGCAGCGGTTTATTTTTTCATCATGAAAAACAACGACCTCGCCGTCCGCCGTAAGTTGGATATCGAGCTCCACCATGTCGGCTTCCATGCTGATCGCGGCCGCAAACGAGACAAGGGTATTTTCCGGATAATAAGCCGACGCGCCCCGATGAGCGATAATGGTGAAATCGTCTTTGCATTGACGGGAAGGTCCGGTCATTTTTAACACCGCAATAAAAATATACTGAAACTGATATTCTCCATCGTGCCTTGCCGCATCCGAAAAAAAGGACAGGGAGTCCGTTTACAGAAAACTTCCGTTAATTATAGACTTGTATGAACCTGACGATTAATTTGTAGCACATTTAAGTAGAGAGTTCTTCAATTTTTTATTGTTTACAAAACATATCGAAATTGTTATCTAGTGTGAACACTTAAACCGGTATCCACAATTTTTTTAATTCAAATTCTTCAGGAGGGTAATCATGAACGTACTCGGCATTTTGGGAAGCCCGCGAATCGGCGGCAACAGCGATGTTCTTTTAAGCCAGGCGCTGGCCGGCGCTAAAGATGCCGGGGCGGATTCCGTGGAAAAAATTATCCTCGATCGCAAGCACATTTCCGGCTGCAAGGACTGCAAAAAATGCAACAAAATGGGTGTCTGCGCCGTCAAGGACGATATGCAGGAAATCCAGAAAAAAATTCTGGACGCCTACGCCGTCATCCACAGCTGCCCGGTTTACTTCTGGTCAATGACCGCACAGATGAAAGCGTACTTGGACCGGTGGTGCGTTTTCTTTGACGAAGAATGGCGCTGGCAGAAGATTTACTATCCGAAAATGCGCGCCAAGCGCATCGGCCTGATCACCGTCTGCGGAGACCCGAACGTGCACACGGCCGACCCGATTGTCCACAGCTTCAAGTCAACCGCGGAGTTGACAAAATTAACCTGGCTCGGCGCCGTCATGGCCTCCGCCACCAACAAGGGGGACATTACCAACAATGAAAAGGCCATCAAGGAGGCCTTTGAGCTGGGGAGAAAAGCGGCCACGCCCTGAGCGCATTTTAATAATGACGCACCACCGGAAAAACGGATAATTTTTTACAGGAAAATTCGAGGAAGTTGATCAGAAACCGGCGAGGGATGCATGACCGGGCAGGTGGCTTGTGGTGATACCGGGTTCATTTTTTGTCCATCATTGACCAGCAAATTATCACGGGCGATATAGACAAATAGCAGGAGAAAGGATCTCTATCTTTGGATCAACCCCGCATTCTCATTGTCGATGACAGTGCCACCATCCGGAAAGCGCTGAACAGGCAGATGGAGGCTTACGGCGCCAGAGTCACCCAGGCGGAAGATGGAGAACAGGCCTGGGAAGCGGCGCTGATTGCCGATTTCGATCTGATCATCACCGACGTGGAAATGCCGAGGCTGGACGGCTTCGGCCTTTGCCGGCGCCTGAAGAGCAACGTCCGCACACGGGGCATACCCGTCATCATCCTCAGTTCACTCGATGCGGACAAGGACATTGAACAGGGATTTAAGGTGGGCGCCGCCGCTTACATTTCGAAGTCGGAAGCCCCCGGTCATTTAAACAGCACGATCGAAGATGTGCTCAAGCAGTTCAGTTTTTCCCACAGCCGCCGCATTTTAGTGGTGGATGATTCTCCGACTATCCGCAAGCTGGTCTCGAAAGCGCTTGAAGAAGCCGGTTTCCAGGTGATGACCGCGGAAAACGGGAAGCATGCTTTCATCCGCATTGCTGAACACCGGCCCGACCTGATTATCAGCGACATCAACATGCCCGAAATGGACGGGATTGAATTCTGCAAAGCCATTCATGCCGATCCCCACCTGGCCGTCATTCCCTTCGTCATCATGAGCGCCAACAGCGACCGGGCCATCATGCGCCGCCTTCTTTCCTGGGGAGCGTCCGCTTATCTGGTCAAACCCTTTAATCTGGAACAAATCGTGATCACCGTCGAGCGGCTGCTCTCGCATCAGTTTCTGATTCTGCTCAAAGAAAAAGAGCGCCTCGATGCCGAACAAAAAATAATGCTGGCCGGCATCACCAGCCTCATTGCCGCGCTGGAAGCCCGCGATCCCTACACAAAGGGTCATTCCGAAGCGGTTGCCAGGCTTGTAACACAAATCGGACGGCAGATGGACGCCGGTGAGGACACTATCGATTCCCTGATCATCGCCGCCAAGCTCCATGACATCGGCAAAATCGGCATCCCCGATGCCATCCTGCTGAAACCCGATCAACTGACCGAAGAAGAATTCTGCATCATCCGGAAGCATCCCGTAATCGGAGCCTCCATTCTGGGAGCCATCCCCAGCCTTCAGCCTCTTCTGCCCGTCATTCTTCACCACCACGAACGATTTGACGGCAAGGGCTATCCCGACGGACTTAAAGGTGAGGAGATCCCGCTCTGGGCCAGAATAGCGGCGGTGGCCGATACTTATCACGCCCTGACCAGCGATCGTCCCTACCGCCGGGGCATGAGTCATGAAGAGGCCATGATTATTATTAAGAACGTCCGGGGAACACAGCTTTGCCCGGATTGCGTCGATGCGTTCAGCCAGCTCTCCCCTTTCCAGGTCGCTGAATTCCTTCCTTGATTTGGCATCGTTGAACGCCGGCTTCAAACCCGCTGTTGATCGCACACAACACCTGCCGTGTAATGGTTGACATCCATAGTCTTCTATCGTATCATCTGCGTCCTTGTTACACAAAACAGGATGGTGGAACGATGAAGTTCTTCCCCAAACTCACCCTTGGCATGCTGGCGCCTTTTGCCGCCGTCGTCTTTGGCGCCGCAATGTTTCTCTTCGAACCGCTGCCGCTGCAGGTGCTGCGAAACGCTGTTTTCGATCAATACCAGCGCTGGCATCCCCGGCTGTATCAACCTGCCCCGGTGCGCATCATTGATGTTGACGAAGAAAGTCTGAAGCGGCTGGGCCAGTGGCCCTGGCCGCGCACGCGGGTCGCTGAACTGATCCGGCGCCTCCGCAAGGATGGTGCAGCTACGATCAGTCTGGACATTGTCTTTGCCGAACCGGACCGGACATCGCCGAAATCGATGTCCGCTACCTGGAATCTGCCCGGTGATGTCCGCCGCCGGCTGGCAAACATCCCCGATCATGATGAGGTGCTGGCTGAAACCGTGTCGCAGGGACTGGTTGTACTGGGCTTTGCGGCTGAGCAGGGCGATCCGGCACGATCGCTCCCGCCGCGTCCTTTTCGAACGGTCTTTTCAGGAGAATCTCCTCTTCCTTTCCTGCACACATTTTCCAGCGCGCTGACATCGATTCCATCGCTCGCGGGCGCAGCCGAAGGAAGCGGAGCCCTGACGTTTATCCCGGATTCGGATGGCGTCGTCCGCCGCATACCATTGATGATCAGACTGCACGATCAGGTGATGCCGTCGCTTGCCGCCGAATCCCTGAGAGTAGCCCAGGGGCAGCGCAATTACATTTTAAAGACTCTGGAACAAAAGGGAACCGGCCTTCAGGAAGTCCGGATTGGCGCCATGACGGTACCGACAACACCCCGGGGAGAAATCTGGGTGCACTATACCCGCCCCGTCCCGGATCGTTACATTCCGGCGTGGAAAGTTCTTGACGGCAAGGTGACCCGGGAACAGGTGGAGGGTCATATTCTGCTTATCGGCACGTCGGCGCAGGGGCTCATGGATCTCCGGTTCAGTCCGATGGGGATGATCATTCCGGGAGTCGAGGTGCATGCCCAGGCGCTGGAACAGATTTTCTCGGGGACCTATCTCACGCGCCCGTCATGGGCAGGGGCCATCGAAGCCCTGGTTATTGTGCTCGGAGGACTGATCCTTGCGATCATTGCTCTTGCCACGCCGGCCCTCGTCTCGGCCGGCATCACCGCTTTGGTTCTTTTCGCCGCCTTCTGGGCCGCCTGGACGGCATTTATCCGTTACGGTCTGCTTTTGGACCCTGTCACGCCGGGACTGGCGCTTCTGATCACCTTTATACTGGGCAGTGTTATTCACCACATGACCAGCGAGCGCCGTCAGCGCTGGGTCCGGGAGGCTTTTTCGCGCTATGTCTCTCCCAACCGCGTTGATTATCTTGTTGATCACCCCGACCAGCTGGAATTGGGGGGACGGCGTCAGGAGTGCAGCTTCATTTTTACGGACCTCACCAGTTTTACTGCTCTCATGGAAAAAATGGACCCGGCGGATGCGGTGGCGATCCTCAACGCCTATCTCGACCGGATGATTACGATTGCCTTTCATCACGGCGGCACCCTGGACCGGATTGTGGGAGACGCGGTTGCCATTATGTTCTCGGCGCCGGTTATCCAGCCGGATCACCGCGCGCGGGCGCTTCAGTGCGCGCTGGAAATGCACGCTTTTGCGACGTCCTATGCGAATGAATATAACGCAAAAGGCATTCCCTTCGGGCAGACCCGCCTCGGCATCCACACAGGCGAGGTCATCGTCGGAAACTTCGGCGGTTCAACCATGTTTGACTATCGCGCGCTGGGTGACGCGGTGAACACAGCATCCCGGCTCGAAAGTGTCAACAAACATCTGGGGACCCTGATCTGCGTTTCCGGGGCAACCCTGCAAGGCTGCCCCGATGCTGTTGTTCGCCCCGTGGGATCCCTGGTTTTGAAGGGTAAAACACAGCCCCTGATGGTCTATGAACCAATCACGGGATCAGAACCACGGCGCGACATCGCTTACGAAAAGGCCTTTGAACTGCTGAAGAACAGTGATCCGCTGGCCCGAAAAGCTTTCGAACAGCTGGCTATGGAAAGACCACGGGATCCGCTGGTCGGTCTTCATCTGGAGCGGTTGCAGAAGGGCGAACAGGGTGATATAATCATTTTTGATGAAAAATAGAGAGGCTATCCGGGCGGAAGAATCCGGCGGATACCGCATCAGGGTGCCGGGGAACGGCATCATCAACGCTGAAAAGCGGCCGTGCATCAGGCAAGGCGCACCGAACCGCAAATGCAAAACAGGAGGAACAAATAATGATCCGCTTCATCATGGTAATCACAATGCTGCTTATGGCTGTGTCCGCTGCATGGGCACAGGATACAATCGGATTCGTCAAAACGGTATCGGGCAGCGCGGCGGTGATCGATTCCGGAAAGCCGGTTACGGCCCAGGTCGGCACGCCCGTTAAAATGGGGAACACATTGAAGACCGGTTCCAAAGGAACCATGGGTGTGACTTTCAGGGACAACACCGTTATGTCTTTCGGACCGGATACCGAACTGACGGTGGATGAATACCTCTATTCGCCGGGGACAGGAAATCTGAAATTCGGGACAAGCATGTCGAAAGGCTCCATGCAGGTGGTGTCGGGCGTAATCGCCAAACTCAAGCCGAAAGCCGTGACCGTCAAGACGCCGGCGGCCATGATCGGTTGCCGCGGAACACATTTTCTGGTCAAGGTCGAGCCGTCGGACGGGAGGGAACAATAATGATTCGCAACTTAAGAACCGGATTCGCCGTTTTTGCCGTCCTGCTTATTGTGATGGGCTGCTCGTCACAGAAATCGTATGTCGTTCTGATGGACAACGCGGATGGAACGATAGGAAAACTGGCGGTAAGCGGTGTTAAGGACGGCGCAACCGATGCAAAAACCGAGGTCCTTCTTGCAACGCCCCGCACCGGCGTTGACCTTGATGGTAAGGCAGGCACGCCTTACGCGGTAGATGAAAACAGGATCAAACGGGACTTCGGCGACGCCATCGCCGCACAGCCGCCGCTTCCGGTTAGCTTCATGCTCTACTTCAAGGCCGGCGGCACGGAGCTGACCGCCGAGTCGGACGCCCTGAAACCGGCGATTCTAGCCGCAGTCAAAAGTCATCCGGCGCCCGATGTATCGGTGATCGGCCACACCGACACCATGGGAGACGGCGACGCCAACGAGAAACTCGGATTGGAACGGGCGCAGATTGTCGCGGACATTATCAGGGCGGAAATTAAAAAAGCGGAAAGCATCAGGAAAGACGACGTTCATATAACGATTGCATCTCATGGCGAAAGAAATCTGCTTGTCTCCACACCGGATAACACGCCGGAACCGAAAAACCGGCGCGTGGAGATCACGGTTCGCTGATACCGCATAAAAACAATTGCGGAAAACACGAACCCCGGAACATGGGTAAGCCTGCGCGACTGATTCAGTCGAAAGGAGTCAGCATGTCCCGCATCTCTGGTCTGAGTTTGCGTTTTCACAACTTTGTCATCTTGATTCTTCTGGGCATCGTTCTGATGATCACCGCCCTGGTCCTCATCGGCGGTTTGATCATTGAGGCGCGAAGCCAGGTCATCTACGTGATGATCGCTCTTCTTCTGGTCATGATCCCCCTCTCGGTTATCGGCGCGCGCCGGATTGGACGCTCTCTTTCCATCCTTGCCGCGGACGCGGAGCAAATCGCAAATCTGGATTTCACAGGCGAGGTTGATCCCCGGCCTACCATCCTCCATGAAGTCAACATTCTGGGGCAAGCCCACAAGGCCATGAAGCGCACGCTCGATCAACACACCAAAGCCCTGACGGTGGCCGAACAGAAACTGGCCAGCCTGGTGGAAACCGGCATCCTGCTGTCACGGGAGCGCAACTGGCAAACACTGCTCAGGCATATTCTGGAAAGCGGGAAGCAATTGTGCAACTGTGATGCCGGAACAATGTACCTGAAAACCGATCATAACACACTGGTCTTTGCGTTGCGCACCAAGGACGACCTGCTGCCCTCGATGGAGATTCCGCTTACGGACCCGGGCACGGGCGCGCCAAATGAGAAATACGTGGCGACCTATGTGGCACTGCATAACGAAACCGTTATCATCGACGATGTCTACGCTGAAAAGCGGTTTGATATGAGCGGCTCACACCACTTCGATGACCGGACCGGATACCGGAGCTTATCCATGCTGACCATCCCCATGTCTCCGCGCGAAGGAGAGGTCATTGGCGTGTTGCAGTTTCTGAACGCCCTGGATCCGGGCAGCGGAGCAGTCATCGCGTTTCCGAAAGAACTGGTGGGGTTTATGCAAGCACTTGCCTCGCAGGCGGCGGTCGCCCTGGAAAACAGCAATCTGCTTGCGGCACAGCGTGCGCTGGTCGATTCGATGATTAAACTTGTGGCGGGTGCAATTGATGCGAAGAGTCCTTATACCGGCGGCCATTGTGAACGGGTGCCGGAACTGGCCGTCATGCTGGCCCGGGAGGCGTCCAGTGTCAGGGAGGGGCCGCTCGCCGGTTTCGATTTTCATTCTGATGAAGAATGGCGGGAGTTCCGGATCGGCGCCTGGCTGCATGACTGCGGCAAAGTCACTACCCCCGAATACGTGGTCGACAAAGCAACCAAGCTCGAAATGATCTACAACCGAATCCATGAGGTGCGCGCGCGATTCGAGGTCTTGTTGCGCGATGCCGAGATCACATCTCTCAAGGCAATCCAAAATGGAGCCGATCCCGCTGCAACTGCGCAGAAATTCCATGAACGGCACATGCAGTTGATCGCCGATTTCGCATTCCTGGCGGAATGCAACATGGGCGGTGAGTTCATGGCGCCGGAGCGGATCGACCAGATTAACAGGATTGCCGGTCAGACCTGGACGCGCCATTTTGACGACCGCCTCGGCCTGTCACACGAAGAATTACAGCGATATGAAAGCATGCCTGTCTCCGCGCTGCCTGCGGTTGAAAACCTGCTTGCCGATAAGCCCTGCCACATCATCCCCCGGGGCGTCGGCAACGTACCCGATCCCCACTACGGCTTCAAGATGAAGGTGCCGGAACATCTTTATAACTTTGGCGAGGTACAAAACCTGTGCGTGGAGAAGGGCACGCTCACCGAAGAGGAACGTTTCAAGATCAATGAGCACGTTATCCAGACTATCGTCATGCTGGAGGCGCTGCCTTTTCCCAAGGAGCTTTCGAGAGTTCCTGAATACGCGGGCAGCCATCATGAAACCCTGACGGGTTCCGGGTACCCTCTCGGGCTTACGAAGGACGATCTATCCATCCCGGCCCGCATCATGGCGATTGCCGATATTTTCGAAGCCCTCACCGCTTCTGACCGCCCGTATAAAAAAGCTAAGACGCTCTCCGAATCGGTGAAAATCCTTTCCTTCTTCAAGAAGGACAAACACATCGATCCCGATCTGTTCGACCTGTTCCTGACTTCGGGCGTTTACCTGCGCTACGCCAGCCGTTATCTCAGGCCGGAACAAATCGATCATGTCGATATTTCAAAGTATCTGGGCTGAAGTAAGGGATATATTCAAAAAAGCGGAATCCGTTTTTACTCCTGAGGGAGCTGGATGCTGAAACAGCTTCCCGCACCTGAAGGGCCGTCCTCGACCCAAATGGAACCACCGTGCGCCTCCACCGCCATGCGGCAGAAGGTCAGCCCCAGCCCCGTGCCAATGCGCCTCTCGTGCACCGCATCTTTCACCTGCGTGAACTTTTCGAAAATGCGTTCGCGTTCCTCGGGTGGAACACCCGGCCCGGCATCAATAACGCTGATGCGGACGGCCCGGTTGTTGAGCGATTGGGCCGTGATTTCGATTTGGCTGGAAGGGGGCGCAAATTTAAACGCATTGTCCAATAAATTAGCCACCACACGCCTCAACACTTCGCGGTCGGCTTTGATGATCAAACCCGGCGTCGTCTGATTAACAATTTTAACATCACCTTTCACAATCGGCTGCTGTATATCGATCACATCCGCCAACAGGATCGAGAGGTCAAATTCCTGGATATTCAAAACCAATTTACCGGCTTCCAACCGGGCAATATCCAGCAGGGTGGAAATCAGTTGATTCATGCGCAATGCGGCGCCGCTGGCCAGTTTGGACAGGTGCATGAAAGCATCCGGGTCATTGACCTGATCCTTCATGCTTTCCATCAGGCTTAGGACCATCATGACCGTGTTCAACGGATTGCGCAAATCATGAACCACCATGGCCTCAAGCTCTTCACGCAGGCGCAGCAGCTCCTGCAGCTGTTCTTTTTCTTCGCCCAGACTGGCAAGGCGCTTCTGCATCTGCTGATAGGTTTTTCCGAACTGAATCCGCGCCCGGTCCGCGGAAATCACATGTTCGCGACTGGTCAAGGTCATATTCTCAACCAGAGGCAAGGAATCGGCCAGCAGAGCCCGGAATTTGAGTGTGGGAATGTATGAAAGCACGACCTGCGATGAGGCAATCAGGGTGGCTGAACGGGGTTGCTGGGTAATGGCGCCCAACTCGCCCAGCAGTTCTCCTGCTCCGACGCCGTTGAGCAGGTGGGGGTCCGCGCTGCCTTCTCGCACGTATACCGTCAAACTGCCGCTCATGACGTAGTATACCGCATCACTGGCATCTCCCTGGCGAAACAGTACGTCTCCTTTTTCCAGAATCATCTCGGTGCCATGGTCCTGAAACAAACGCTTGATGTCCGATGGAATCATCATTGCCATTCCCCCTCATGCGCAAAATACAAACATAAAACGTATATACTTCTTTTTTACCGGTTGCCACCGGTTCTATGGGTGAAGTCCGGGCTATGATGAAAGCGCGCCTGCCGCATCAATAAGGAATATGATACATTTTTACATAGACGCCGGGATTCGTATCCAAAAAATGTTTAAGGTCGGCATGCTCGATGCAGTAAAGGCATGTCTCTTCTTTCGCGACAAATGAAAATGTTTTTTTATCTTTTCCTTCAAAGAGATCCTTCACGCCAAACAGACCGCCTTTGATCAACGTGTCAATCAATACTCGTCCCTGGTAGACATCGACGCTTCCCTCACCGACAAGATAAGTGAATCCCGCCGCCGAATTTTTACCGGCGATAATATCTCCCGGATGGAAGGAATGAGCAAAAGGTCTGATCAGTCCGTGAAGCCGGGTTTTCTGCGTTGCCGTTAAACTGCCGAGGATTGGATTATTTTTCAGGGTTTTCCGCAGTTTGACATTCTGAAAATCAGCAATCTGATGCAGCAGGTATTCACTTTCCGTTCCGCGTATCAGGCTCAACATTTCATCTTTCCGAATGGTGAGCAGTTTTACATCCGTTCGGGAGGTTGCCGTTGCCGTGCGGTTTTCATCCAGAAACAGGCTCTTTTCCCCGAAATAGCCGCCGACATCGTATGTCGTGATCATCTTGCCGCCCAGAGTAATATCCACAATGCCGCTCATCACCACGTAGAACTTATCCCCTTTGTCCCCTTTACTGAAGATGACGTCGGACGCCTTGTAATGTTCAACCCCGGCAACCAGTAAAAACTCCCTGGCCTTTTCAAAGGCCAGGTTCTCAAACAGTTCTACGCGGGAAAAGGTGTCCAGCATTTCAATAGCTTCATCATGCGGAATGGACTTGACGTCCAGTTCGATGGTGTTGGCCAACCCTGTGGGGGCGATACGCAGACTGCTTTCGCAGGGGATGCTCTCGGGATTTACATGGACCAGATACATTCGCTTCCGGATGTCCGCAGGCAGGTTGCAAAGAAAGTCAAGCGGCGTATGGATAGGCGGTATGCCCGCTTCGTGAAAAATGACATCCCGATCCCAGGGGAAATTCACCAGAGAGTCCCGGCGGCTTTTCGTCAGAATACCCTCCGCGTACAGTTGTTCAATATATTGCGGATCGTTCATTGTATCTGAACTGTATACCATGCTCTTTCCGGACAAAGAGGCCTGGATGGAAATGGTCGGAATGGAATGAAGGGTATAATTAAAATTGAATTTGCCCCCGCTGATGATCATGGGCTTCCCGATGCAGACGGGGTAAAAATGAACCAGCCTCTTGAGCCGCGACTCTTCAATACCCGTCAAAGCCCCGGCCTTTTTCATAAAGCTGTTATAAATGGTGCTCGTTGTGTACAGGTTGATTTTTCCTTCATGAAGAATCTTCTGCAGCGTTCCCGCATCGTGATCCGCATGACAGTGCGTCAGGATGACACTATCGATCCATTTTGGACCGACGCCTAAGGCCAGCAGTTTCTCGGTGGAATCAACAGGAGGATCCACCATAATCCCCCGCCGGCTTACCCAGATGATCAGCCCTGATGTATCCGCTTCAGGATCGAAGCCATGACCGGCCCCAAGGGTTGTCACGCCGAATAAGGGCGGCCGGAAATTGAGTTTGGAACGGGCAGCCGCCGCTTTACGGACCATAACAGACACATCCCTGCCGACAAACGCGATCTCCTTTCCCTTTTCATAGACTCTTAAATTATCATCGCTGTCAAACTGGACATCAATCCCGTTATAGGATGCTCTCCCGTGATCATCCAGAACGCAGAAGTCTATCAAGTCCTCCAGGTCCACGCTGCCCTCCGGGCCCATGGACTTTCTGAAATGGTTCATTTCCGCTCTCAGATCCGGAAAACCCGGCGTATTCTCTCCGTCTGCATATTCATTAACGTAGTCCATTGTTTCCGGCCCGAACAGGGCTTCCGAGATGACCGTTTCAATTCTTTTCCGTTGGCCTTCATGGCAGATGATTCTTGTTTTTTCCTTCTTGATAAAGAAATTGTAATAGACGGGAAATTCCATCTCGGCCAGCGCGACCCCGTAATGCAGATCAAACATATCCCCGGGCACAATATACGTATCAGGCACGCCGCCCTTAAGCTTCATCGTATCTTTTATTGTTTCCGGTGGAATTCCCAGCTGGATGTTTCCGGTAGACGCCGGAATCAAAATGCCTCCGCGAGATAAGAAAATCAGAGACCCCTTTTTTTCAGCCATGATCCCGTCTCCTTTTCATGAATGAGCATTGATGAAGGTCATGAATCCTGTATCTTCCATGGTAGTTCTTATAACAGAGAAGTCCTCGAATAATCAATAAAAAGCCGAAGGCTTTACAACACACGAATCCTCAGACTGTCCGCCGGTGGGCGGAGTGCTTGAACAACCCTGAAAAATAATGTAATATATTGAAATCAAGATTGAAACGGCGCTGAGCACGAAGTTCGCCATTTGCAATAAGGGCGAAAAGGAGGAAAGATGAAAAAGCACATCATTTTTTTGTTCTGTGTTATGGCAAGCATGTTGATGATAACGGACAGCGGATGGGCGTTTTCCTGCGGAACCGGTCTCATCACACTTGGCGATTCCAAAACAAAACTGCTCTTCACCTGCGGAGCCCCTACATCCAAAGAATCCATCTGCCTTGAGCGCCATAGAGAAACAGGATTATGCATCAACCGGGGTCAGGCCTGGAAATATAACTGCGGCGACAATGATTTTTTTTACTCACTGGTTTTTGATGAAAGCGGCAATTTGATCAAAGAAGAAACTGAAGGGCGAGGCATGGGCAAATCCGATTGCGGAGGAAAGCTCTCCAGATAAAGTCTAAACGGACCGGTCAGGAAAATCAGTACAGCGGGAAGCACCTGATCAAAGCAATCAGCTTTCAGCGATTGTCCGTTTCATTCTTTGCTGAACATAAAACCGATAACCGCCAGAACAACAATAAGCAGACCAAACCCGAAATAAGCAAACGTGTAGTTGTTTAAGATAAGGTCTCCATTGTCGGAGAAGAAACCGGGATTCAAAAAAAAGCCCCAGTAAAGCGTGAAACAATAATTGATGATCAGGGCAACTTTTATCCGTCCAAAAAATAATGTCACCGTGCTGATTCCCAGCAGCAAAGCCACCTGAGAAAGAGGAACCGCGATTTGTGTGCCCAGAATTATTTCCATGGGTTAATTATACATAATAAGTTTTCTCTTGTCCACGACTACTATGTCGCGAGACGGCAAAAACTTTCTTCTTTTTATGACCTGCATGCCGTAAAACAACTAATCCGCTGCAAACATAAAGGAGGTTTATTTCATCTTTTTCAACCGGATAATGTTGTCGAGGATCAGCATCTTGTTTTCCAGTTTCCACTTCCGGGAAACCGGCGCGGCGCCGGTCAGATTCAGGATCAGGATGTCGTTGTTGACGGTGTAAGTCCCTTTCTGGGCGGCAATGACCGGATTCACGGAACCTTTGGGAAGCGTCTTCAGGACTTCCGGCGTCAATCGGGAAACAAAATCAAATGTATTATTTTTGTTCAGGGTAAGCTTGAACCGCGCCTGCGGCAGTCCATCCTGAAAACCCTCCCAGGTTCCGACCAGCTCTTTGACAGAGACATTTTTCATGACCACGGGCGCATCGGGTTTCGCGCCCTTCGATTCAAGAAGGGTGATGATGGCGGTTTTACCGGAACGTTTCGCGTAACTCATGGCCGTTTCACCGGCGCCGTTTCTCAGGTTCACATCGGCGCCCTTTTCAATCAGCAATTCGGCAACTTCGTCATGCCCACGGCCTGCGGCCAGCATCAAAGCCGTTTCTCCCCCGTGTTTTACCATATCGGGTTTCGCGCCTCTCTCCAAAAGCAAGGAAACCTTTTCGAGAGCCTGTTTTTGATCAGCGCACATAGCCGCGGCAATTAACGCGGTTCGGCCGTCGGAGGCCGGGAAATCAATATCCGCTTTATTGTCCAATAAAATGGTCATGATCCTGATGTAGCTTTTGTGTTTAAAAGGGTCGGGATTGCCGGCTGCCATAACCAACGGCGTCAGATTACTTGCCGGAGATTTTACATCGGTCACGGCGCCTCCTTCCATCAGAACCTGGACCATTTCCGGATCCGTGACAATTACGGCCGCGATCAGCGGTGTGTAACCGGCTTTGTCCTGAATTTCCGTTTTAGCCCCGCGCGACATGAGGTATTTGGCCGCATCGATTTTTTTTGACATGGCGGCGACATATAGCGCGGTACGGCCGCTGGCCGGGGATAAAAGGTTGATATTTGCTCCATTGTCCAGGAGGAGTCCGATGGCCTCAACAAAATCATAGTGGGTGGCGTTATGCAGGGCTGAATAATCACCGCCCGCATAGTTCACCTTGGGTTTGAAGGTGAGAAACTTTTCCAGATACTTCAACACCACGGCCTGATCTTTATTCTTCCAGCCAATGGCCGCGATGAGCGGGGTGGTTCCGTTGTTGTCCGCCTTGTTAATGTCCGCGCCATTTTTGACTAGGAAATCCAGCACGTCATGTCTCTTGTGTAAAACGGTGGTGGTCAGCACCGATGCGCCTGTTTTGTCCGGCAGGTTGATTTTTGAGCCGTGGCTGTAGAGAAGCTTGACCATCTCCAGGTTTTCATTGGCCACAGCAAACCAGAAGGCGGTTTTGCCTTCTCTTTCCTTCAGAAGGACATCGGGTTTTTTGGCCTGGGCCAGAAGCAGCCGGACGGTATCCGGATGATTCATGGCGGCGGCCAGAATCAGCGCTGAATTCCCCTGGGACAGCGGCGCGCCATTGGTCCGATCCCTGGCATTGATATCGGCGCCTTTTTTCAGCAGAAGATCGACGATTTCCGTTTGTCCGTTTTCCGCGGCTATCAGCAGGGGCGTACGTTCCCACGTATTGCCGAATCCATCCTCACGGGTGCCTCTCTTGTTGACGTCCGCCCGGGACGATTGAATGATCGCTTTGGCGACATCCCATCTTTTGCCATAAGAGAGCGCAAAGCACAGCGGGGTTTCCTGTTCCCAGACCGCGTTTGCCTCGCCTTTGTCTATCGCGGCTTTGACCCTGTCAATGCTGTCGTTAATAATGGCCTGGTAAATCGCCGGCCGGGATGATTGTCCGGCTTGTGCATAAAACGGCATAATCGCGCCGCATGCAAAAAGTAGAATGGCCATTGTATGAAAATATCTTCTCACTTGGTTTTCCTCCGGATTTCATTATAAAAACGACGTGATTGTTACAGGAATTGTACGTGCGATGCAAGGTTAAATAAACTTCCGGGCGGAGCAATGATCGCAAAATATGAACAAATAAATCTCAAGCGGGCACAGGGAAGGCGGCGCGGGAACCGGTCTTATCCGCATCATATGAAGTTACAAAGAGCAGTGCGAAGATTGTTAATACATAGATCCACCGCTTTGCTTGAGACTCCAGCCACTGGTGCACACATTACATAAACTGTCACACATCTTCTGAGGGCTAAACCAATCAGTCTGTGACGGTGTCTTTTTCAAAGACCCGGCAACGCATTCTATGGTACTGCCGATCGCTCGCGTACACACCCATGACTGGGAATTCATGCATCCTACATTAATTGTTAATACCGTGCGGTTGTAATTACAAATATCGGAGGCCGCCTGACAGTAATATTGCTCTGTGGCACCAGGTGTAATATCCATCAAAAAAAATACGATCAACACCATGACCATCATCAGGGACTTTTTATTCATCTTAATAATGCCCATAAATTTTTCTCCTTCCCCTGTCACCACATTCTGCTTCTCTAAAATAACCATGTTTCCATAATCCGTATTTTAACTGTGCCCTCACAGCTCTTGCTGCTATTTTAAGGATTCCAGGACTTTTTTCTGCATGGCATCAAAATAGTCGTCGGCCTCCTTAATGCTGGCAAAGAGAGTCATCCCGTGCAGCAGATTGGCAATCTCCAGCACCTTTTTAATTTGCGGCTGCATATTGACGATGAAGACCTTGCCACCCTGGGTTTCCATAATTTGTCTCGTTTTAAGGATTACTCGCAGGCCCATGCTGCTGATATAATCCAGATTGGACATGTCCATTACGATGCTCTTGGTCGCGGGAATCAGAATGGGGGTGATTTTTGCTTCACAATCGGCATAGGTGATACTATCGAGCCGGCCGTTTAAAGTAACAACATAATAACCGGGCATTTTGTTTTCAATATTCATCATCAGGGACATTTCTTTTTCTCCTTTTTCATTTGAGTCGTAAGAGAGCGGTTACTTCCGATATCCTGGTTGACTTTTTTTCGACGTTACCATCTCATTGATATTCCAACTGATGCGGTTCGTAATATAGCAGAAAGCGGCAAAATGGACAAACAGGATTTCAGGATAGAAAATAATTATTGCCATCAGAAATCAGTGATTGTTTTGATTGCTTATGACGGCAGACTTGAAATGAAATTTTTTCAGGTTTTCATTACACTTGATACCAAAACAACTTCATACATAACTGAAATGATCCAAGGCAAAAACACGAGCTGTTAGCGCTTCTTATTCTTTTAGATAGAACTGGTTCATTACTTTTTCAGTCGGGTTACAAATTATATTGAACGAACAGCCTCTGCATGTAACTTTATACCCAGGGCGCCAAGTACCTTAAGAATAGTATCAAATTCCGGACTTCTTTCACCGGATAGAGCTTTATATAAACTTTCACGCGACAACCCGGCATCTCGCGCCACTTGAGACATACCTTTAGCTTTTGCAATGTCTCCCAATGCCTTTGCGATAAATGCCGCATCACCGTTCGATTCTTCGATACACATTTCCAGATAAGCGGCCATCTCCTGAGGTGTACGAAGGTGCTCGGATACATCATATTTGGTAGTAACTGTTCTTGCCATAATCAACTCCTACAAATTTCTTGCTAAGCGAATTGCGGTTTTAATGTCTTTTGCCTGTGTACTTTTATCTCCACCAGCCAGCATGATTATCATTGTGCGCTCACGCTTAATATAATAAACCCGATAGCCGGGACCATGATTAATACGCATTTCAGAAACGCCTTCACCTACGGGCTTAACATCTCCGGGATTGCCCATAGCTAATCTCTCGATTCTTGCCTGAATACGCGCACGGCCATGAACATCCTGCAGACCATCAATCCACTTGGCGAATATGGCGGTTTTGCGAATTTCAATCATGAACTTAATGTAGCCCAATGGCTACACTTTGTCAAATAGATTCTTAGGTTTGTTGTGATGCCCAACGATGAAATCAGCCGTAGCGTAATCGATCGGCTGTATTGATTTTGTTAACTATTTTTAATATTTGCAATTTACACATCTAAACCTCATTTCGAAATTACCTTTTCAATCTCAAACGTTTTTCTAGAATAATCTGTCCAAGCTATCTTACCCCTGTAACTTTTAAGACGTTCTATTGAAGCAGACAAATACACATTACTCCCTGTTTTTTTCTGAATATTTATCGATTCTTCTTGAATCTTTACGGCATCTTCAAATCTTCCTGTTTCCGCATATGCTGCAGCCAATGTGTCTAATGTTCCTGCTGAACGAGATACCACCACAGCTTTCTCTGCTAGTTGTACAGATTTTTCACCGTTTCTATATGGTTTTTCGGAACAAGTGGCGAGCAGCCATGCATAATCATTTAAGGCTGTAATATTTGAAGGATTCAATTTAAAGGCCTTTTCTAAGTCAAAAATCGAATTCTTGAAATTCCCAATAACAAACCAATAATTTGCCCGTTTTAAATATAGCCACTCATTCTTTTGATCAATTGTTAATGCCTTGTCATAATCAGCAATAGCAAGGTCATACTCTTTTTTGTCAAAATAAATATCCCCTCTCAGGCCATATGCAAGAGGATGCCCTGGATTTATCTCCATTCCTTTATTTATATCAACTATTGCCTTTTCAATATCTCCAATCTCCTTCCAAGCAAGGCCTCTATTAAAATATGCCCCCGCAAGATTAGGATTCAGTCCAATAACTTTTGTAAATAGATCAATAGCTGCGGGATATTCTTTTTTCGCCAGAGCAACACTGCCAAGGCCGAAATAAGCTTCGGCACTATCTTTGTTACGTTTTAATTCATGTTCAAAATATTCCTTTGCTCTATCCAATTTGCCGGACGATAAACGCGAATTGCCCAGATTTATATAATATTTGTCATAGTCTTCACAACTACACAAAAATACGGAAAAAATAATTAAAGAAAATATAAAGTAAAACTTTTTACAAAGAAAACCTTTCATAATCACCTCTACAGTTAACAATTAATCTACCGTGGCTGGTATTTTCCGATTTTTCGTTATCTTTATACTCTCTTTAAAAAAGAATCGAAAGTGAAAATATGTTTAAAATCAAAGGGAATGAAATTTAGGCACTCGGCATTTCACGGTAATAAAGACCAAAAGCCTGCAAGGTAATTTATGGGAAATTTGTCCAGTTAATAAATACCGGCATCAATGAGTACAACCTGAAACGATGCCTGCCATCGATAAATACAGGAGACTCTCTTACAGGAAGTAATATTTACAGCTTTTCTTTACACCTGGCACCAAAATAACTTCTGCATGGCTGAAATGATGCAAGCACAAAAAGATTGCCACACCGCCCAAGGGGCGGTTCGCAATGACAGCAACAACAACATTTCAGGGCTGTTCAAAAATGTCCAGATGCAAGGCCACCGAGTCCTTGAGGAGTGAGGGATAATAAAATTCCAGGACGGCTCAAAAGTGCTGAGATGCTAGGCGCGCAAGACCCGTGTTGTGAGGCGTACTTTATTGTACGTTGAACGACACGGGTTCGCAGCGCAACAACGCAGATCAGTGCTTTTCAGCCGTCCTATTAATGGGCTTCGTCCCAATTGGCTCCACTCGCAATCTCCACCTTCAGCGGCACTTTGAGTTTAATGACTTCTTCCATTTCTTTTTTGACCAGTGCCATGACTTCTGCTTTTTCCTGAACCGCTGCTTCGACGACCAGTTCGTCATGCACCTGCATGATCAGGCGGGCGGCAAGATTTTTTTTCGTCAGCAGATGGTCGATGTTGACCATCGCGACTTTAATCAGATCGGCGGCGCTGCCCTGAATGGGGGCGTTAATGGCCATGCGTTCGGCAAACTGGCGCACGGAGGGAATCTGGCTTTTTAATTCCGGCAGGTAGCGGCGGCGGTTCAGGATCGTGCAGACAAAACCGTCTTGCCTTGCGCCTTCCAGAATACCGTCCAGATAGGCGCGCACTTTTTTGTAGCGGGCAAAATAGCCGTCGATATAGGCCTGGGCGGTTTTCAGAGGAACGCCCAGTTCCTTGGCCAGACCAAAAGCGCTCATACCATAGAGGATGCCGAAGTTAATGACCTTGGCCTGCCTGCGCATATCAGGGCTGACCATTTGCGGAAAGACACCGAAAACGTCGGAGGCTGTCCGGGTATGGATGTCTTCATCGGAGGTGAAGGCCGCAAGCAGTGTTTCGTCCTCGCACAAATGCGCCAGCACCCTCAGTTCGATTTGGGAATAGTCGGCGGAAATCAATACCGACCCGGGATCGGCGATAAAGGCCTGGCGGATTCTTTTGCCTTCCAGCGTCCGGATGGGAATGTTTTGCAAATTGGGATTGCTGCTGGAGAGCCGGCCGGTCGCCGCCACGGTCTGGTTGTAGGAGGTATGAATCCTGCCCGTTTGAGGATTGATCAAAGCGGGGAGCGCATCCACGTAGGTGGACTTGAGTTTGGCAAGAGACCGGTAAGCCAGAATCTCTGCGGGCAGTTCATGGCCGCGGGCCAGGTCGGAAAGCACATCCACATCCGTGGAGTAGCCTTCCTTCGTTTTTTTGCCCTTAGGAAGCTTCAGCTTTTCGAAAAGAATCGTCTGCAATTGTTTGGGAGAATTGATGTTGAATTTTTCTCCGGCCAGGCGGTGAATCTTTTCTTCCGAAAGAGCCAGCAATTGCCCCAGATCCTCGGACATCTGTTTTAAAAGCGCGGCATCGACCAGAACACCTTTTTTCTCCATCGCGGCCAGCGTAAACAAGAGCGGCATTTCCACGTCGTTATACAGTGATGCGGCGCCCGTTTCTTCGAGCCTGTCTTTTACGGGCAAAGCCATATTCAGAAGCGCTTCCGCGCGTTCACCCGCGTAGGCGGCCATTCTATCCATCGGGACCAGAGCCAGCGGATAGGTTTTTCCCTTGCCGCCGGCGACGTCATTGGGCGCGGCAATTCTTTCGTGCAAATATTCCCAGGCTACTTCATTGAGCTCATAGGAGTGCCTCGCGGGATCAAGCAGATAAGCGGCCAGTTGTAAATCCACGCCTGAGTGAATATCGAGATCCGGCATGGCGACCAGCGTTGTTTTCAAATCGTAAACATATTTTTTAATGGCAGCATTAGCAAAGACAGGCGCCAGCGCGGCAAACACCTCACGCGCCGCCAACTGTTGTTTGGCGTTGGTGTGGCCAATCGGCAGGTAAAACAGTTCACCGCCCGTGTTGACGCTCAATCCGATTAATTCCTGCGGAGGATTCTTCTCCCAGATGATTTCACAGGCGATTTCCGCACTGCCTTGCAGCTTCCCGGCCAGCGCGGCAAGCGCGGTACTATCCGCTACCACGTTGCAGGCTTTAACCGGTTTGACGGCGTTGGTTTTGATTTGCTGCAAAAGCGAAGAAAATTCAAACTCGCTGAAGAGCCGGGTCAGGGTATCTTTATCCGGCTCTCTTCGCGCCGTGTCTTCGAGATGAATGTTCAAATCAATATCGGTGCGAATGAGCGCAAGCTGACGGCTCAGCCTGGCCTGATCGGCATACCGGCGGAAACTATCGCGCAGCTTCACGTTATGCAGTCTTTCCGCGTTTTCAATGACCACATCAACGGAACCATATTCTTCGATGAGCCGTTTCGCTGTTTTGGGGCCGATGCCCGGAACACCGGGAATATTGTCGGACGTATCGCCCATCAGTCCCAGAATTTCCACGACTTTGTCCGGACCGACGCCAAACTTTTCTTTCACGGCGGCCGCATCATAGGTTTTGTCTTTCATCGTGTCGACCATCGTCACGTGGTCGCCAATCAGCTGCATCAAATCCTTGTCGCCGGAGATGACGGCCGTGCGCCATCCCTTTTTGGTGGCCTGAAGCGTAAGTGTTCCGATCAGGTCGTCGGCTTCAATGCCCTGCTGCTCCATGATGCAAATCGAAAAGCCGCGGATAATATCCTTGATGAAGGGGACCTGGGGAATCAGATCATCGGGCATGGGTTTGCGCGTCGCTTTATAATCTTCAAATTCTCCATGGCGCGTCGTCGGCCCCTTGAGATCAAACGCCACCACAACGTAGTCCGGCTCCAGATCACGCATCAGTTTCAGCAGCATCGTGGTGAAGCCGTAAATGGCATTGGTGGGAAAGCCTTTCGAGTTGGTCAACGCGGGAATGCCGTAGTAAGCGCGGTAAAGATAATTGCTGCCGTCCACCAGGGCGAGCAGAGGGGTCTTTTTTTCTTCAGTCATAAATATTCCATTTTAAGGCGCATGTTTGCCCGATCAAACGACAGGCGGGTATGCACCGGGTTAATCATCATTTCCAGGGCTATCGATTTCGCTCCGTTTGTCTTTTAACATCCTCGGCCTGTTCCTTGATTTGCTCAACCATTTTTTCGGCCTGCTTCCGTATTTCCTCACTGGATTTTCCCATATCTCTGGCCGACTTCCGGTATTCTTCGCCCCTCTGACGCCATTGATCCATCGAAGAGGCCATATGCCTGATTTTGTATTCGGAGAAAAGACCGATTGACGCAACGATCAAACCGATCAGGCCGAACACCAGCCATGCTTTTTGAGCCGGGATATGATGAACATGAATACTCGCCGTCACCATGTAAAATATATAGATGGCCATCGTGATGAGGCCGCCGGCATACGGCACAACACCGACAACCGAGGTAATGGGAGACAGGGCCATCAGATAAGCGCCGCAGCGAAAGGCTGTTTCATAATTTTCCTGCGACCCTATCAGTTTCCAGATCAAGAAGAATATGGCGCCGCCGATAAAAGTGCCGATAACGGCGGCAATCGGCATGATAATAATAACACTGAAGCTGCCCATCATGCCTCCGTCATAACCTCCGGCGTGGCCCAGACCGATGAAACCCAGTATCGCCTGAATAATACCGGCAATGAACCCCATCATGACGGCAAAAACAAGCGGTTCGGTAAATCCGCCGGTTTTAGGCATTCCCTTAAAAAATTCAGCAGGCTTTGTAACTATCTCGATTGCTGTCTGAGGCATGGCCGCAAAATTAATACTTTTCGGGTCCATCTTTTCGTCCTCCTTTTTTGTTTTTGGGAAAGCTGAAACTATTATGGCGTATGTGTGTCACAGCTGCGATTTTCCGTCAATGAAACCTAGACATCAAAGGAAGCGTTAATCTTGAATGTTTTCACCGCCCGCATATCCAGAATATCCGTTACGCCGGTTTTCTCCCTGACGCCCCGGAGAAAAGCCGTGAGTTCTTCAGCCGTCGCGGCGCTTACGGTAAACCAGATATTGTATTCGTGACGGCGGCGGTAATTATGCGTGACGCCTTTATTGGCGTTGACGATCTGAACGAAGGCGTCGATTTTATCCTCCGGCACACGCGCGGCGCAAAGCGTGCTGACACGTCCAAGTTTCCCGCCGTCAAACACGGCCCCGATGCGGCGAATAATGCCCTTGTCTTTCATCTGCTGAATACGGGCAAGCGCTTCTTCTTCACTGATTCCGCACCGCGAGGCAATAACCAGGAAAGGCCGCTCCTCAAGAGGAAATTCCGTCTGCAGGATGTTGAGAATTTTTTTATCGATTGCATCCATAATTCATTCTATCTTTTTATTCTTTCTATATTTTTTGAGGCCGTTCAAAACTGGCCAGATGCAAGGCGCGCGAGTCCTGAGGAGAGAGGCGTATCGTTGAATACGCCGCAACGACGAAGGACGACGCGCAACGCCGCAGGTGGGTAGTTTTCAACGGCCTGGCTCATATAAGCAGAGCGGTTCCTCAGATAGATAATCCCCGGTCGCCTCATACGCCCTTGCCCGGCAACCGCCGCAGACCTTGATAAACTCGCAACGGCCGCATTTGCCGCCGTATTTGCCGTAATCACGCAGATTGCAGAACACCTCGGCGTTTTCCCATATTTCGCCAAAGCTCTGCTTCTGCACGTTCCCGCAATCGAGTTCCAGATAGCCGCAGGGCTGCACCTGCCCCACATGGGAAATAAAGCAGAACGAAATGCCGCCCAGGCAGCCGCGCGTCGATTCGTGAAAATGCCCGCCTGCTTTTCTCACCGGCTTTTCCCCTTTCGGCCTGTTTTGGTGCATAATGCGGAAATAATGCGGCGCGCAGGTGGCTTTGAGCTGAATTTCACACGTCATGCTCTCCTGATGAAACCACATCAACGTTTCTTCGTAATCGGCAGCCGTGATGGCCTGCAAGGCCAGATCTTTCCCCCGCCCCGTCGGCACAAGCAGAAAGATATGATGCGCGGCTGCGCCGATTTTCAGCGCCAGATTGTGAATGTCTCTGATCTGATGCAGATTGGCGGTGGTGATCGTTGTGTTGATTTGAAATTCCAGACCGGCGGATTTCATCGCCTCGATGCCGCGCAGCGCGCCGTCAAACGCGCCGGGCTCATTGCGAAAATCATCGTGGCTTTTGGCGTCCTTGCCGTCAATGCTGATGCTGACGCGCTGGATGCCGCTTTCCATCATTTTTCGCGCGACAACTTCATCGACCAGCGTGCCGTTGGTCGCCATGACCATGCGCAGCCCCTTGCCGGTTCCGTAAGCGGCAATCTCAAAAATATCGGGGCGCAACAGCGGCTCACCACCGGTAAGGATGATCACCGGCTGCGACGTGGCCGCAATATCGTCAATAAGGCGCAAACACTTTTCAGTAGAGAGCTCCCCCGGATACGGCCCGAGGTGCGACGCGGCGCGGCAGTGCTTGCAGTTCAGGTTGCAGCTGCGCGTCACTTCCCACGCGATCATGCGAACCTGATTTTTTTTAAAATGTTCTGTTGTCTTGTCCAAACAAATGCACCTTGCCTGTTTTTCTGCTTTATTTTTTTACGCCTCACACTTCACGCTTCACGTTCTCTTCATGATTTGCGCCAGCTGTTTCGCCCAATACGTAATGATGATATCCGCACCCGCCCGCTTGATTGCCGTCAATGATTCCAGCATGGCTTTTTCTTCATCCAGCCAGCCCAGCTGGGCAGCGGCTTTGATCATGGAATATTCGCCGCTCACATTATACGCGGCCAGCGGCAGATCGAATTCCTGTTTGGCGCGGCAGATAATGTCCAGATAAGCCAGCGCGGGCTTTACCATGATAATGTCCGCGCCTTCGGAGACATCCAGGGAGATTTCGCGGATGGCTTCATCGCCGTTGGCCGGGTCCATCTGATAGGCCTTACGGTCGCCGAATTGTGGTGCGCTTTCCGCCGCTTCCCGGAAAGGACCATAAAACGAGGAGGCGTATTTCGCGGAATAGGCCATAATCGGTATATCTTCCAGCGTATTTTCGTCCAGCGCTTCCCGGATGGCCGCAATCTGCCCGTCCATCATGGCCGAGGGCGCGACCATATCCGCGCCGGCCTTGACCTGCGACAGGGCTGTCTCCGCCAGCACTTCCAGTGTCAGGTCGTTTTGCACCAGACCTTTTTCCAGAATGCCGCAGTGGCCGTGACTGGTGTATTCACACAGACAGACATCCGTGATCACGAGCATTTCGGGAACTTCGTTTTTGATTCTTTTCACCGCCTGCTGCACGATGCCGTCTTTGGCAAAAGCGCCTGTGCCCTGCTCGTCCTTTTTTGACGGAATGCCGAAAAGCAGCACCGCCGGTATCCCCAGATCACAGGCGTCGCGCGCTTCTTTAACAATGTAATCCACCGAAAGTTGAAACTGGCCGGGCATGGAGGTAATCGGTTTTTTAACGCTCTTGCCGGGAACCGCGAACAACGGATAGACCAGATCATCCACGCTTAATTTCGTCTCACGGACCAGGCGACGGAAATTTTCATTTTTTCTTATTCGTCGGGGACGATATTCCGGAAATTGCATTTCTTAACCTCCCTTGCTGTTGACACTTTTCAACTTCTGGAGTTCTTCTTTATATTTGGCCAGTTCAGAACTGGTTTCCCGCAGGCGGCAGGCCAGCACTTCAGCAACCATTTGATAAAACATCGAACAAAAGGCCACCTTGTCATCACTGTAGAGGCTGTCCATAAAGGATACGTCCGTGGCCAGACATACGACGTCGTCCATGGCCTCAATTGAAGCCGAACGGGGACAGCCGTCAATCACGCACATTTCTCCGAAGATATCTCCCGTGCGCCTCAGCGTGTCGATTTCTTCGCCATTTTTAATAATGCGGACATGGCCGCTGATTAAAAAATAAATCCAGTTGTCATAACTTCCTTCCTCAATGATGGTTTCCCCCGCAAAGTATTTTTTCACATTGCTGAAGTTGAAAAGCTTACCAATGTCCCTTTTGCCAAAAGAATGCAGCACCGGAACATTTTTCAATTTCTCTATCAGCTCTAAATTTTCTTTCAACAATTCAACTTTCATTTTCACTCCTCCCTTTGCGTGATTTCTTCATCTGTAAGGTAACAGGCGGGATCCGGCCCCCAGACATCACCTGCCGATTCCGCCCGCGCCCGGAAGTTGCCGCCGCACACGGAAAGCCACGAGCACGCGGCACAGCGGCCGTGAACATGCTTTTTCTTGTCTTTCAATTTCATCAGGAGCTCATTATTTTCATTTGTCCAGATTTTACTGAATGGCTTCTGCCTTACATTCCCCAGTGGCTGATTGCGCCAGAACTGGTCGGGATAGACTTCGCCGTCCCAGCTCACGCAACCGATGCCGACACCGGAGGAGTTGCCCTCGTTCATTTCGAGAAGTTCCAGCACTTCCCCTGCGCGCTTTGGGTCTTCTTCCTTCATTTTCAAATAGAGATACGGGCCATCGGCATGATTGTCCACGGTCAGAATTTCCGGCGCCAAACCGTCTTGAAACATTTCCCGGGTCTTCGCGGCAATTAAATCCAGAAGCTTGCGCGTTTCCTCATGCGTCAGGTCCTCTTCGCGCAGTTTGGAGCCCCGTCCGGTGTACACCAGATGGTAAAAACACATCCGTTCGATTTTTTCCTTTCTCAGCAAATCGAACATATCGGGAACATCGGCCACGTTATGCTTGTTAACCGTGAAGCGCAAACCCACCTTGATGCCCGCATCGCGGCAGTTGCGGATGCCTTCTATCGCCTTTTCAAACGCTCCTTTGCTGCCGCGGAACCGGTCATGCGTTTTTTGAAGGCCGTCCAGGCTCACCCCCACATAGGACAGACCGATCTTTTTGAGCCGGGCCGCAATCTCCTTCGTGATGAGGGTGCCGTTGGTGGAAATGACCGCACGCATACCCTTGTCCGTCGCATACTGCGCCAGTTCCAGCAGATCGGGGCGCAAAAGCGGCTCGCCGCCGGAAAACAAGATCACCGGCGAGCCGAATGCCGCCAGATCGTCAATCAGCTTCTTGCCTTCTTCGGTCGTCAGTTCATCGGGATAGTCGATATCGGCGGAGGCCGAATAACAGTGAATGCACTTGAGATTGCAGCGGCGCGTCATATTCCAGACGACCACCGGTTTTTTATCCGATGAAAATTGGAGCAGATGCGAAGGCAGCTGTCCGGAATGCCGGTTGTACCGGAGCACATCGGAAGGCTCCACCGCCCCGCAGTATAACTTGGAAATACCGATCATTGATTTTCCTCTCCCGGAAGAGCCCGGTCTTTAAAGTATCGGATGAGCGACTGCACCAGACCGTTCATCGTATAGTCTTCCTGTGTAATGTCAATCCGGAAGCCGGCTTTTTTCGCGGCGGCCGCCGTCACCGGCCCGATACAGGCTGTTTTGATCTGAGGCGGCAACACATAATCGCCGCCCATGATTTCAATAAAATTGGTCACGGTGGATGAACTGGTAAAGGTGATCACGTCCACTTCACCCGCCTCGATCAATGCCGTCAGATCTTCTTTTTTCGCGCCCGAATTAACCGTCCGGTAGGCGGTGACGACATCAACAAAAGATCCCTGCTTTTTCAGACCCTCGGGCAGAATGTCGCGGGCCTTTTGGGCGCGTGGAATCAGAATTTTCTTTCCCGACAAATCCAGCGCCGCAAAGGATTTCAGAATCCCTTCGGCGATAAATTCATCAGGCACCAGGTCCACCCGGATGCCTCTGGCTTCAATCTGCGAGGCCGTGGCGGGACCGATGCAGCAGATTTTTATTCCCTTAAGATCGCGCACGTCCCCGCCCTTTTCCCGCAGGCGGTCGAAAAAGAAATGCACGCCGTTGGCGCTGGTGAAAATTAGCCAGTGATAGTCCGCCAGTGTTTCCAGTGCCCGGTCCAGTTCGCTCCAGTCGGCAGGCGGCACGATGCTGATGGTCGGAAAAGCAATAGCCGAAGCGCCTTCAGCCATAAGCAGCCTCGCCAGATCATCGGCCTGCCGTTCGGGACGCGTGATAACCACACCCAGGCCGAACAGCGGCTTTTTATCGAACCAACCAAGCGTTTCTCTCAAGTCCACAACCGGACCTACCACCAGAATAGCCGGCGGCTTAAAATGTCTGGCCTGTGCCAACTCAACCATCGTGGACAGCGTACCGGTAATGATTTCCTGGTGCGGCGTGGTGCCGCGGCGAATCAACGCCGCAGGCGTTTCCGGAGATTTGCCGTGCGCCATCAGCGCTTCCGTAATCTGTGACAGATTTTTCACGCCCATCAGAAAAACCAGCGTGCCGATCCCCGTCAGCGCCTGCCAGTCGATATCACTTTGTTCCTTGGTCGGATCTTCATGGCCGGTGATAAAAGCCACCGTGGAGGTGAGACCGCGATGCGTAAGCGGTATGCCCGCGTAAGCCGGAACCGCAATAGCCGACGTCACGCCGGGAATCAATTCAAACGGGACGCCCTGAGCCACCAGCACTTCGGCCTCTTCACCGCCGCGTCCGAAAATAAAAGGATCGCCGCCCTTGAGACGGGCGACGGTGTTGCCGTCCAGCGCTTCTTTAGCCAACAGTTCGTTAATTTTGTCCTGCGACAACGTGTGGTCGCCGCCTTTTTTACCCGCGTAAATGAAACGGGCGGAGGACGGCGCGTATTTGAGCAGTTCTTCATTAACGAGATTATCATAGATCACGACATCGGCCAGACGAAGGCACGAGACGGCTTTGACGGTAATCAACCCCGCGTCCCCCGGCCCCGCGCCAATGATATAAACTTTTCCAGTTTTTATTTTTTCAGCCATATTTTCAACACACCAGATCCAGCAATTTTTTGCCGCCCTTTTCCATAATCATGTCGGCAAGCTTCCTGCCCAGCTCTTCCGCCTCGTCAAGCGCTCCCCAGACTTTATCCCGGATCACGGTTCCACCGTTGGGCGCGGCAACCAGGCCTTCCAGCGTCAGACGGCCGCCTTCGATTGCGCCGTAGGCCGCAATCGGCAGACGGCAGCCGCCGCCCAGCGCCCGCAGATAGGAGCGCTCCGCCGTTACTTCCGTTGCCGTAGGTACGTGGTTGAGCTTGGACAAAACCTCAAACAATTCAGAATCCGTCCTGCGAATCTGCAAACCCAGCGCGCCCTGCCCCACCGCCGGCAGCATCAGTTCCACCGGCAAAAATTGCGTGATGGTTTGCGCATATCCCAGTCTTTTCATGCCGGCCGCCGCCAGAACGACGGCGGTAAGATTTTCCGTCTCTACTTTTTTCAGACGCGTGTCGATATTCCCGCGCAACGGAACGATCTCGACGTCCGGCAGGATGGCTTTGATCTGTGCGCCCCGCCTCAGCGACCCGGTGCCGATTCTCGCCCCTTTGGGCATAAATTCCATCTTGATCCGGTCGCGCGATACCAGGATATCCCGCACGTCTTCACGCTTCAGAATGGCCGCAAAGGTCAGACCTTCCGGCGTTTCCCCCGGCACGTCTTTCATGCTGTGGACGGCCAGATCAATGCCGCCCGCAAGGAGCGCTTCTTCAATTTCCTTGACAAACGCGCCCTGGCCGCCGATCTGCAAAAGCGAAACATCCTGCATGATGTCGCCGCTGGTTTTGATCACGGAAATTTCGGCATGGATATCCGGCGCGATCTTTTTTAAACTTTCCACGACCGAGCCGGTCTGCGCCAGCGCCAGCTTGCTGCCTCTTGTCCCAATTTTTATATTCATATTTAACCTTTCATTCTAACCTGCGGCAATGAATCGGGGCATTGGCTGAGCGAATATCCCCGAAATGCTGTGGCTCTTAGCGAAATGAAGCATCAGGCAGCCGAACTGTTTGAGCCCGAAGGGCGAGTTTTCGGCTGCCGCGCAATGAGCTTTAGAGCCACCATTGCAGGGGATTCTGAGCGATAAAATGCCCCTTCAACTGCCGCATCACCTCTTAATCATCCAGCCGGAAAAGCTGCCGGGCCGCCGCCACAATATCCTGCGAATTAAATTCGGCGCTTTCTTCCTTCATGACTGCCACCGGCGCATGCAGTAATTTATTAACAATGCCATTCACCAGCGCATCCACTTTTTCACGATCACCGTTTTCGAGCTTCGACATCCAGTTTTCAGCTTTGGACATTTCCATGCGCACAATGCCTTCGGCCTTTGTCCTGAGCGACACAATGGTCGGCACGGCTTCCAGTTCCTTGAGCCAGTTTAAATAATGCGTCACTTCTTCGGAAACAATTTGCTCCGCCTTAAGCGCCTCGCGACGGCGGCCTTTAATATTTTCATCGACAATGTCCTGCAAATTATCGATGTTGTATAGATAGACATTCTCAATGCCGTCAGCCGCGGGATCGATGTCGCGCGGGACGGCGATATCGATCAAAAACAGCAGACGGTTTTTACGTTTGCGCAGACAGTGACGAACCATCTCTTGTGTCACGATATACGTCGGCGCGCCGGTGGAGCTGATTACAATATCGGCATCGCAAAGCGCTTCGTCAAGGGCGGTAAGACTGAGAGCCCTGCCGTGATATTTTTCGGCAAGTATTGCGGCCTGGGCAAGTGACCGGTTGGCGACGGTAATGCCCTCTGCGCCGTTGCCGATCAGGTGCGTGCAGGTCAGTTCGGCCATCTCGCCTGCGCCGATAACCAGCGTTTTTTTACCCGCCAGCGTTCCGAATATTTTCTTGGCCAGTTCCACCGCCGCAAAGCTCACCGACACCGGATTGGCGGCAATGCCTGTTTCCGTCCGCACGCGCTTAGCCGTGCGGAAGGCCCGGTGCATCAAACGATTGAGCGCGATGCCGGTGGCGTTTTGCGCCAGCGCCTGACGGTAGGCTTCTTTCACCTGCCCCAGAATCTGCGCCTCGCCCATTACCAGTGAATCGAGGCTGGACGTGACCCGGAACAAATGCTTAATCGCTTCTTCACCCTGATAACCGTAAAGACAGGCGGCTTCGTCATTCGTCAGCCCGCCATATTTCGCCAGAAAAGATCTGAGCGCATCCATCGACTGCAGCGCATCGTCAACGGAAGCAACCAGCTCTACGCGGTTGCAGGTGGCAAGATGCAGAATCTCCCGCACGCCGTCAATCGCCTGCAGACCGGCCAGAAGATTCATCTCTTCCCGGCATCCGGCAAAAAGTCTTTCGCGCACCGCAAGCGGCGCTGTTTTATGGTTTAATCCGACTAATACAATCATTTTTTAAATAAAGTTATGAACGGTTGTGCAACAAAATCTGATCACCAGAGCCGACATTAAAAAAAACAAAAAGACCACGCAGGATAAAGACGCCATCCGGAACCCTTTCCAACCGATCGCCAGACGCTGATGCAGCAGGAATCCGTAAACAATCCAGACGGCAAAAGACCAGATCACTTTCGGGTCGGCAGGCCACGGACCGCCCCATTCAAAAGCGGCGTAAACGGCGCCCTCGATCATCCCCAGCGTCAGCAGCGGAAACCCCCACAGCAGTCCCAGATGATTGATGCGGTCCAGATCACTAAGCGACGGCAGCAGGCGGCCCATTCTGCCCGGTTTTTTATGTTTGAGCAGGCTGTTCTGTATCATGAACATCGCCCCGGCGGCGGACGCCAGAACAAAAAGCGCCTCGCCGGCAATCGCCAGCACCAGATGCAAAGCCGTGAGCCATCCCTGCCACTCGGCCGGCACAAGATTCTTGCCCGAGCCCTGTCCGGCGGCGGCAATCAGAAACAATAAAATAAACGGCGCGATAAAAGCGCCCAGCAATCGCGTTTTTGTCTTAAACTGCAACCCCAGATAAATGCCGGCAATCGCCCAGGCGTAAATCGAAAGGAAATGCCGCGAACCGAAATTGATCCAGCCGGAAGAATGAATGGCTGCCAGAAGAAGGGTCAGCGTCAGAAAAAGGAAACCGGACGCCAGAATCCACATGGACGCTTTGGCCAGCACGATTTTTTGAACCAGCAGCGACAGCAGATAGCCGGCGGTAGCCAGTGCGCAGCAGATCAGGGCCAACGCGAACAAGGTTGTTTCCAGACTAGTCAATGGCCACCTCCCAGCCGGTAATGTCATAAATGATTTGTTTCACCCTGTCCCCCTGTTTTTGCCGGATCGCGTCCAGCAAACCGGCCGCCATCAACTGATCAAACCAGGTCTTGCCAACACCGGCATTCTTTTCCATCTTCATCCGTAACTGCCCTAAAATATTCAGCAGGGTTGCGTATTCCTCTCCATAGGTTTCTTCCAGTTCCTCGCGCAAATGGCGCGCCAGCGCCGGTGAATTGCCGCCGGTGCTGCAGGCAATCGTCAGATCGCCCCGTTCCACAAGCGACGGCAGAATAAAATCGCATTTTTGCGGATCATCCACAATATTGACCGGAATGCCCTTGGTTTTCGCATCTCTGGAGATGGCGGCGTTGACTTTTTCATCATCCGTCGCCCCGATGACCAGAGACGCCCCGTAAAGATATTCTCCGGCATATTCGTCATCTATGTGTTCGATACGCTGATCTTTTTTCAACACCTCCAGTTCGGGGACAAGGACAGGGCTCACGACGCAGACTTTCGCGTCACAGTCCAAAAGTCTCGCAACTTTTCTGGCCGCTACATCCCCTCCGCCGATCACGACGCATTTTTTTCCGGTGATGTCCCAAAAGACAGGATAATATTTCAAGTTTTCCCTTTCCCGATGCCGAAACACACTTTTTCCCTTCTTTGCGGGCAAGCTACCATGAAGAAGGGCAAAATTCAAGCAAGGGTATCTTGCCTGTTTATTTTTTATCTATTTGTAATGAATTAATAAATATTGACACCATCTGACACTTTGGCTTACTATTTTCAAGATTTAAGGCAAGACCATCATGACCTTGGACACAAAATAAACGGACGCCAGCCATACGGAAGGATCATCGGATCGGAAACAGGCATCAACCCCAACGCAGGATATGCTCATTTCATGCTGATGTGTGTTATCAAAAAGTTGACAGGGCAGGAAACATTCAGCCTGATTCTGCCTTCAAGCAGTGAAGAAGCATCCGCTTTAATTTATAAGAACATCTTCTAATAAAATAGAAAGGAAGCATGAACCTTGGCAAATTCATATCCTGCTTTATTTTCTCCGATCAAAATAGGGAGTATGCAAGTTAAAAATCGCATTGCCATGATGCCCATGGGCGTGTTCTCTCCAAGGCTGATGGGCCCTCATGGCGCTTATACGAAGGACGGAGCGGACTATTATATTGAAAGAGCCAAAGGAGGCACGGGCCTGATCATCACCGGATTGCTGCCCGTCGGCCTTTTCCCGAAAGGCCGCGGACCCGGCGACCAGGGCGACGGTTTCCATCAATATGTGGAGCAGCAAAAATATCTGGCGGACGGCGTGCATCAATACGGCGCGAAGGTTGTTGTGCAGATTACCGCGATGACCGGACGCGCAAGCGTAAGTGCATCCGAACCCGCGGCCTGTGAGATTCAAAATGTCTGGGACCCGACAAAGAAGAATCCGGAAATAAGCCGGAAGGAAATTCATGAATTAACGGAAAAGTTTGCCAATGCCTCCCTGGCCTGCAAACTGGCCGGCATTGACGGCGTGGAAGTTCATGCCGTTCATGAAGGCTACCTGCTGGATCAATTTACCATCGCCAATACCAATCATCGAACTGATGAATACGGCGGAAGCCTGGAAAACCGGCTGCGCTTCCCCTGTGAAATCGTGCAGGCCATCAAAGCGAAATGCGGCGGCGATTTCCCCGTATTGCTGCGCTACAGCGTCAGAAGCTACATGAAAGGCTTCAACCGGGGCGCCCTTCCCGGAGAAGCATTTGTAGAATTCGGCAGAAACCTCGAGGAAAGCGTTATGGTGGCACGGAAGTTTGCGGAAGCAGGCTATGACGCGCTCAATTGCGACAACGGCTCTTATGATTCCTGGTACTGGCCCCATCCACCGACGTATATGCCCAAGGCCTGCAACCTTGCGGATGTAAAGGCTCTGAAAAAATACGTATCCATCCCGGTCATCTGTGCGGGAAAGTTTGATGACCCGGGGCTCGCCAATGATGTTATCGCCGGAGGCGAAATAGACATGATGGGCATGGGGCGGCCCTTGCTGGCGGACCCTGAACTGGCCAACAAATTCGCCACAGGGGATCTGAATAATATCCGTCCCTGCATCGGCTGCCATCAAGGCTGCCTCTCCCGGATATTCCAGTATAAAGATATCTGCTGCGCCGTCAATCCCGCCTGCGCGAGAGAACTAAGCTACGGCGTGGCCAGGGCGGACCAGCCCAAAAAAGTGCTGATTATCGGCGGCGGACTGGCCGGCATGGAAGCCGCCAGAGTCTGCGCGCTTCGCGGCCATACGGTGGATCTCTATGAAAAGACGGGTCAACTGGGCGGCGCCTTTATCGCGGCTTCCACCGAGGATTATAAAGTGGACGATAAGCGCCTGCTTCAGTGGTACATCAGGCAAATGAAGAATCTGAATGTCAATATATTTTTCAATAAAGAAGCCGGCAAAGAAATTGTAAATGAAAATAAATATGATGCGGTATTTGTCGCTACCGGAGCAGTCGAACGCAAGCTGGACGTCCCCGGCTTTGACTGTAAAAATGTCACCTATGCCATCGACACGCTGCTTCACACGGATATTAAAGGGCAGAATATACTGGTGGTGGGAGGCGGACTGACCGGTATTGAGATCGCCTGTGAACTCGGCAAAAAAGGGAAAAACGTAACCGTGGCGGAAGCCTGTGACACCATGCTCAACTCCTTTGGAATATGCGCGGCAAACTACAATATGCTGATGGATATGCTGGATTACTATCAGGTGAAGGTCATGCTGTCGACAACGGTAACCGGCTATGAAAATGGCGTCGCCGAATTGTTGACCACTGTGAAAAATTTCCCCAATATTGCCAACCGGGCAAAATTAATGTTTACCGCCGGTCCCGCGGGAATACCGGATAAATCAAAGTTGAAGGTGGACCATATCGTGGTATCCGTGGGCTACACAAGCGACCGTAAACTGTATGACGAGATAAAGAGCGAAAATATCCATCTTATCGGTGATGCGGATAAACCGGAAAATGTCATGAAAGCGATCTGGGACGCCTACGAAATTGCGAGAAATGTTTAAAATCATAACTCGATTTGCGTGCCCAGTTCGACCACCCGGTTGGCGGGAATTCCAAAATAAGAAGTGGGATTTCCCGCATTTCGGGACATAAAGGCAAAAACAGCTTTGCGCCACTTCATCATTTTTGATGATCCGCCGGTCAGGAGCGTTTCTCTGCCCATGTAAAATGTCGTGGTCATCGGGTCGGTCACGAGTCCATACTGGGCAAGGATTTTCATGATCTGCGGCACATTGGGCTTCTGCATGAAACCATAGAATGCCTCAACACGGTAAAAGCCCTGCCCCAAATCGGTCAACTTAATCCGTTCATCAATATGAACCATCGGAGTATCTTTGGACATAATGGACAGAAGCACTACTTTTTCATGCAGTACGTGGTTGTGCTTGATGTGGTGAAGCAGTGTCGGCGGCGTTCCTTCGGGGGATAACGTCATGAAGACTGCGGTTCCGGCAACCCGCGGCATACGGCTCCTCTGTATTTCGGCAAGAAACATTTCCAGTGGAAGGCGTGAGCCGATCAGCTTGCGGTAAAGTTCCTCCCGCCCTTTTTTCCAGGTGGTCATGGCCACCGCTATAATGGCTGCGACAAAGAGAGGAAACCAACCGCCGTCGGCAATTTTGAAGATGTTGCCGGCGAAATAGGCAAAATCAAACGCCAGGAATATTCCGACAAGAGGAATGACCTTCCACAGCGACCACTTTCTGTCATGGGTCAGCACCAGGAAATACAGAAGTGATGTGATAATCATGGTTGCCGTAACGGCAATTCCATACGCGCCGGCCAGGCCTCCGGACTCTTTGAATCCGATAACAACAGCGATACAGGCAATCATCAAAGCATAATTGACGAAAGGAATGTAGATTTGCCCCTGCATTTCACTGGAGGTATGGACAATCCGCACCCGGGGACAGAAGCCCAGTTGTATGGCCTGTTGCGTGAGTGAAAAGGCGCCGGATATTAATGCCTGAGAAGCGATAACCGTCGCAACGGTGGAAAGTCCGATCATGGGATACAGCAGAAACTCGGGCACGATTTTATAAAAAGGGCTGATATTCATCTCCGGGTGCGCCAGCAGCAAAGCCCCCTGTCCGAAATAGTTGCACAGCAATGCGGGCAGGACAAATGCAAGCCAGGACAGCCGGATGGCATCCCGGCCGAAATGTCCCAGATCGGCATAGAGCGCTTCGCAACCCGTGATGCAGAGCACAACCGATCCAAGCACCACCATGCCGTGCATGCCATTGTTCATGAAGAATTCTATCGCATAGGCCGGATGAATGGCGCGAAAAACAGCCGGGTCACGCACGATCTGGATGATGCCGAAAGCGCCGATGGACACAAACCAGAGCACCATGATCGGAGCAAACAACTTTCCAATGTGAGCGGTGCCCTTACTCTGCAATGAAAACAGCAAAACAAGCACGACACAGGTCAAGGGTAATACAAAAGGCGCCGCAGCTCTGGTGGCGATTTCCAGTCCTTCAATGGCGGAAAGGACGGATATGGCCGGTGTGATGACGCCGTCTCCATAAAGAAGCCCCGCGCCCAGGATTCCGGCGAACACCAGGATGGCCTGAAGATGGCGGGAGATGCTTTTATCGGACGTATGCAAAAGACCCAGCAGGGCAAAGATGCCGCCTTCGCCCCGATTGTCGGCCCGAAGGATGAACGTAACGTACTTGATGCTGACCACAATGATCATCGACCAGAAGATGAGCGATAAAACACCCAGGATATTTGCCTCACTGGGGATGATGGCATGTTTTCCGTGGAAACATTCCTTGATGGCATAAAGAGGGCTTGTCCCGATATCGCCAAAGACTACGCCAATCGATCCGGCTGCCAGCAGAAGGATTTTTTTATTAAGCCATTGGAGGGGGGATTTTCGTTTGGATTTGGATTCGACAGCAGCTTCATTCTCATCGTCTGATGATAACATAAAAACCTCCGAAGATTGTTCAGGGGAGAATCATCCTCCCGGACCATTCCGGTTGGTTCTCCTCATCGAAGCCTACGAAGTTAGCTGAAGGGCTCGGGTCGAAGAGGTTACCCTACGCTCAAGCGATACGCCCCAAAAAATTGGTTCCTCCGCTCCTGAAAATCAGGATTGGGCTTTTGTCGGGCGATAACTAAACTATCTTTTCCAGGAAGTCAATCATCTTCTGGCGGGTCAAGGCGCACCAAATTTTTTACTTGAACAGCTTGCGCAGAAAATTCCCGGCATCGCGCATTTTGTTGCGGACGGCATCCATCACGGGATTCACCGGATGATCGGGGCAGATTTCCTTAGGCTCCGTTCCCGCAAGGTAAGCTTCCTTAAATGTTTTAGGACATGAAGCCGTGACCAGATATCCGGAGACGGGATCGATTACGGCTGTTTCGATTCCCTCAGGCACAACGACGGCGGAAGGTCCTGCCTGGGAATAGAGGGCCCGCAGAAACCGCGCATTGATGCGGAGCGCTCCGGCCGCCCCGGTCAGCCCCGTATCGGCTCCGGAGTCATAGCCCACCCAAACGGCGCAAACGATATCGGGGGTATAACTCACAAACCAGGAATCCCGGTTGCCGTTGGTTGTCCCGGTTTTTCCCGATACCGGAAAGTTGATGTTTAGAGATTTCGCTTCTTTTGCCGTACCCCGCTCAAGGACACCCTCCAGGGCATAGCCTGCCAGATACGTCACCCTCGGATCAAAGACCTGTTTTTGCCTGACGGTTCTGGTGATGATCGCATCCCCGTCCGCCGTAGTGACCGAGAAGAGGGGAAATCGTTCAAACCGGATGCCTCCCGATGCCATGGTCGCATAGGCATAAGCAAGCTCCAGAGGCGTGACTTCGAAGCTTCCCAGGGCCATGGAAGGGACAGGCAAAAGAGGGCTTGTAATACCGGCCAGGCGGGCGGTTTTCAGGACTTCCTTAAAGCCGACATCATTGGCCAGCCTTACCGTGGCGGTGTTGATGGAATCTTCGATGGTCTTACGAATCGTAATGTTTCCGTATTTTTTATATTCGAAATTTGTCGGGGTCCATGTCCCTTCAGGCGTCGGAAGGGATATCGGTTCGCCGGACACCAGGGTGGAAAGTGTTATGCTCCCGTGGCTGGCAAGCGATTGGGAAAGCGCCGCCAGCAAAACGAAAGGTTTGAAAGCGCTCCCCGGCTGACGTTTCGCGTCCACGGCCCTGTTGAACCGGTTTTGGCCATAGTTCCTTCCGCCGACCATGGCTGTTATGGCTCCTGTCTTCGGGTCTATGGCAACCAGCGCGGCCTGCAGCGGTTCACCGGCAGGAAGAGCCGTTTTTTCGATTGTCGAAAGCCCCCGGGCAAGAGCCTCCTCTGCCGCAGCCTGATGAAAGGGATCAAGGGTGGTATAGTAATGATACCCTTTGTGGTAGAATTTTTCAGTCCCCAGTTCTTCTCTGGTGATCCTCTGGATATAATCAATAAAATAGGATGACAGGTGGACAGGAAGACTGCGGGATTGGAGTTTTACCGGTGCATTTGATGCCCCGCGGAAATCACCTTCCGTGATCATGGCAAGTTTTTGCATTCTGAGCAAAACCTTATCCCGACGCTCCTTTGCCGCTTTCGAATTTCTGGGGTGGGTGTAACGGTTCGGGGAGTGGATGATTCCGGCCAGCAGCGCCGCCTCCTCAAGGGAAAGATCCTTTGCCTGCTTCGAGAAATAGAATCCCGCCGCCTCTTCGACGCCGTAGATCCCCTGAGAACCTGCCTGACCTAAATAAATTTTGTTAAGATACATTTCCAGTATCTGTTTTTTCGAGTACCGCAGCTCAATGATGAGTGCAAGCTCCACTTCGCGCAGTTTGCGCGCGACGGTCTTCCGGGGGGATAGAAAGAAGTTTCTGGCAAGTTGCTGGGTAATGGTGGAAGCGCCCTGGGCGAAACGCTGCTCTTTGATGTTGGCAAACAATGACCGGCCAATGGCCAGGATATCGATTCCGCAATGAGAATAAAAGCGCTTGTCTTCGGAAGCGAGTATCGCATTTTGCAGGTAAGGGGAAACAACGGCGAGCGTAACCGGATGCCGGGATTCCATTTTCGAACTGATCAGACGGCCGATTTCTTCCGGTTCCAGCCGGATCGATTCCAACTCTCCGCCGCTTGCGGACGTAAGCGCTGTGACCCGGCCGTCGCGGAGCGCTATATCCACCGGACCGCTTTTGAAAAAGCGCTTTTCAATGCCTTTATCGTGCAGAAATATCCGGATATGCTCCGGTTCCCTGGAAAATGTGCCGGCGGCCGATGGTTCTCCAATAACTTTTCTATAGGAAAGCCTGTTCAGCCGCTCAACAAAGTGAATATTCCCCAGATGATCGCCCCTGCTGATTTCCAGGGGACGCCCGTAAAAGATGGATGGGGCTTCACTGGTGCTTTCGGCAATTCCTTTACCCACTTCAACATACAGATAGCCGATACGAAAGATGATAACGAGCAGAACTACCGTCAAAAGCAAAAGGAGGGATCGACGAATCACCGCGTCCTCCCCGCTGTTCCCGGGGTTGACCGAAGCACGGTCATTGCGGAGCAGGCGTCAAAATGCTGATGACACAAATTGAGATCAACAAAAATGTTTCTTATCATCTTTTAATCTAAACACAGGGGGCTTTACACGGCAAGGAAATTTTATGCTGAAGAAATCCGCGGGCGGCAAAGGGAGTCATCCCGCAAGGCCTGCCCTGAAGATGCAGTTGATTGGATAGTCGTCTTTATGAAGGTATTTTTTCCAGGGATTCCTGGCGTTTTATAGAGATTTCAGAGACCCGTTTGTCGAATTCGGGATGCCTCTTTCTCAGCTGTTCGAAGCTGTGCCGGGAAAGTCTGTAGACGTCGCAATAAGAAACGGCCCTGATGGAGGCATTGCGCGATTCATTCTCGATGAGCGCCGTCTCCCCGAAGGGCGATCCCTCGGCCAATACGGCCACCTGCTTCCCGTCAACAATCACTTCCACGCTTCCGGAGCTGAGAAAGTACATGCAATCCCCGAATTCTCCCTGCCGGATCACGAAATCCCCCGGAAGGAAAACAAGGGGCTCAAGTTCTTCGATGACCTCGTGGATGAACACCTCATCCGCATTCTTGAAGAGCGAGACTTTCTCAAGGATCTCCCTGTTGAGAAACAGCGCAATTTCCAAACGCAGGGTTTTGGGAAGCGTCAGGATAAAATCGACGTCGTGGATCCCATGCTGCGTTTCCCACAGGTAGTTGTAATAGTTTTTGACGCGGTCCTGGATGGGCGCCGGTATGCGCTTGATGCGCATATAGTTGCGGACTTCTTCCATCTTGGCATGGAAGTCCGCGCGCGCCGTATCGATATTGACAATGAGTGTGGCCACGTTGCCGATGATATAGCCGAACATGCCCACGCCGATGATCTGGACAATGATGGTGTAGATGATCTGGAGGTTGCTGTCATGGTTGGGACCATAGTCTCCGTATCCGATGGTCGCAATCGTGGTGATGCACCAGTAGAGCGCACGGATGTACTGGTCCCCGAAAGACCGCGCCGCTTCGCTGGCGCCGATGGCAATCCAGCCCAGGGACATGAAATGCGCGATAAGCGCGAACCAGAAGAAAAATACAATCAGGCGCATGAGCGCGGGAGGAATGTCAACGAGCTCCTGAAGCGCCTTGAACGTCGTTGATATTTTGACCAGCTTCAGAAGCCGGAACATTCTGAAGAGCATCATGGTTTGATAGGCCAGCGTTCCCGAAACATCATGGGACGAAACCAGCTCAAACAGAGAGGCCAGGGGAAGCGCCGCGAGGAGGTCGAGGAAAAACCAGGAGGTGAGGTATTGTTTTGCCACGGCTTTGCGGTCAGTCAATACAACCAGCCCGTTTTTTACATCGGTGTTGAAAATAATGATAATATCGATGCAGAAAATGATGGTAATCAGCCAATAAATTAAATCCGCGGGATCCTGACCGGAAACCATCCGATAAGGGATGATGAGGCCTGAAGCGAAGACGGCAATAACGATCAGAAGGTCCCAGCCGATCTTCATTCTGCTGTTATGGGAAATTAGGGGTACCTTCATCATGTTGTATGGTTCCTTGAACGGGGATGTTGCCAAGGGGAAGCTACCAAATGAGCCGTATGATGTCAAACAGGAATAATGATATGATGACGGATAGGTGTTGAAAGGCGAAACAGCATTCTTCTATGGGTTATCGGCCGGGGGATACCGCCTCGACGGCAGCCGTCGAACGCTTCTTAACCGGTATAATAACCGTTTCGCAAAAAAACCATCATCACTTCCTTTTGCTTTTCCAAAGGCGACATTTCGGTCGCACCCCCATGACAAAATAGTCGCCGCGCTCCAGATCTTTACCAGTCAGCGTTTGCAGAGTTTTAATCCGGCATCGGCCATGCTTCAGGAAGACATTGCGGTCATATCTTTCATCAGTGCGTTCTGGAGCATGATTGCGCAAATTCAATCACATCAATAGTTTGCGACAAATGAAACAATTGGCATGTCTGTTGCTCTTCATTCCTGTCAAAGAGCAACCGTTTCTTTGAACAGCAGTAATGCAGTATTCGTCTGAAGCATGGGAGTTATTTCAAATCGGAAGAAAAGGAGGACGCATATGCTGGCATCATTGAAGTTACTCGACCTGATGGCCAATAATTCCGAAGCCATCGCCGGCAACTGGGCGAAGGATGTTATCAAAAATCCTAAAACTCCTTTTTACCATTACCTGAACGCAGATTATCTTGTCCCGCAGGCAGCGGATTTTTATCGTAAGCTGAGCGCTGTCTATACCCTGAAAGATCCCTACCCCGCCATTAAAGAATTCATGTCCAAATTCGCAGAGGCTCGCTTTAAGGAAGGGGTGCCTTTGCATGAAACACTCTATGCCATCATCCTCATGCGCCGTCATATCTGGCTTTACGCCGAATTTCAGGCCATTTTTATTACCATCACGGAGCAGCATCAGGCACTCGAGAGCCAGACCAGAACCATTCTGATTTTTGATTATATCACTTACATTGTATCGGAAAAATATTCTGAATTAAGGGGCGACAAATCCCCAAAATAATTAAGACGAGGTGAATGAACCGTGGCCGAACAAATAAATCAAGGAAAGGTTTTATCCATCCGCAGCAGCGTCGTTGACGTCCACTTTCCCGTGGCGCCGCCGATCCGAAATGTGCTCATCGCCGGTGAAAAGGGTGAATACGTTATCGAGGTATTCACGCAACTGGATAACAACACCATCCGGGGTGTCGCCCTGACGCCTACGCAGGGCCTGGCCCGCGGCCAGATTGTCACCGATACGGGTAAGCCTTTTGAGGTACCCGTAGGCACTCCGCTGATGGGAAGAGTGTTTAACGTCTTCGGAAATACCATCGACAAGAAGGGCCATGTCGAAGGCTGCGAATTACGATCCATCCACCGTGAACCGATTCCGCTTCGCGATCAATCCACCGTTTCCGAAATATTCGAGACCGGCATCAAGGCGATCGACGTTCTGGCGCCCCTGGAACGCGGCGGCAAGGCCGGTCTCTTCGGAGGCGCGGGCGTCGGCAAGACCGTTTTGATCACGGAAATGATTCATAATACGGTAAGCGGCCATGAAGGCATGAGTATCTTCTGCGGGATTGGAGAGCGCTGCCGCGAGGGCGAAGAACTCTATCGTGAAATGGAAGAAAGCGGCGTTCTGGGCAATACCGTCATGGTGTTCGGTCAGATGAACGAACCGCCCGGCGCCCGTTTCCGAGTGGGTCACGCGGCGCTGACAATGGCGGAATATTTCCGGGATGATGCCAAGCAGGACGTCCTCTTGATGATTGACAATATTTTCCGCTTTATTCAGGCGGGCATGGAGGTTTCCGGCCTCCTGGGACAGCTGCCTTCCCGCCTGGGTTATCAACCGACGCTGGCCACGGAGCTGGCGGAGCTGGAAGAGCGCATCTGTAACACCAAAACCGGCGCCATCACATCCATTCAGGCCGTCTATGTGCCGGCGGACGATTTCACCGATCCTTCCGCCGTTCATACCTTTGGCCATTTATCCGCAACAATTGCTTTGTCGCGTAAACGGGCCAGTGAAGGCTTATATCCGGCCATCGACCTTCTGCAATCCGGTTCCAAAATGCTGATGCCGAACATCGCGGGCGAACGCCACTATAAGATCGCGCAGGAAATCCGCAAGACACTGGCCGTCTATGAAGATTTAAAAGACATCATTGCCATGCTCGGTATTTCCGAACTGTCCCGGGAAGATCAACGCACGGTATTCCGCGCCCGCCGCCTGGAACGCTTTTTCACACAACCCTTCTTTGTTACTGAGCAGTTTACCGGTACGGCCGGGAAGATGGTTTCCCGGGAAGACACGCTCAACGGATGTGAAAGAATTCTTAATGACGAGTTCGCTGAATATCCCGAAAGAGCGCTGTACATGATTGGACCCATAGAAGAGGCAAAGATTGAACATGTTGCTTAAAATTTTACTACCGGCCGAAATCATGCTGGAACAGGAAGTCAAAAAGATCGTTGCGGAAGCGGAAAACGGCTCTTTCTGCCTGATGCCCAATCATATTGATTTTGTCGCCACACTGGCGCCGGGAATTTTCACGTATGAAAGGGCCGAAGGCGGTCAGGAATTGCTGGCAATGGATGTCGGCACTCTGGTGAAAAAAGGATCAGACGTGCTGGTTTCCACCCGCAATGCCGTAAAGGCAGCGGAGCTGGGAAAACTCAAACAGGTGGTTGTGGAGCAGTATGACGTTCTGGATGAACGGGAAAAACTTGTTCGCTCAGCCGCGGCAAAACTGGAGGCAAGTCTCATCAGACGTTTTGTTGAACTAAAGTAGGGCGGGTTCCCCGAACACGCCGCAATACAGGAGAATGAACCATGGTCGAAATAAGACGGACATCCAAACGGCGCCAGAAAGCGGCGGATCATTTCACCGAAAAGGTCGCTCAAAGGGAGGCTCTGCGGATTAAGGGACTTAAACATAAAAGTGAAACCGTCTGGTTCGGCTTGGGGATGTTCGGCATCATCGGATGGGCGGTGTCCATCCCCACGCTGATTGGAGTCGCTCTGGGGCTCTGGATAGACCGGACCTGGCCCACCCAGTATTCCTGGGCGCTGATGTTTCTGGTTCTCGGCGTGATCGTCGGGTGCATTAACGCCGCTTACTGGGTCAGAAAAATTCGCAGCAGGATTATTGAAGAGGACTGACATGAATATGAACGCGATGCTTATTATTCTGATGTTTGCCGCGGGACTGGCTCTGGGAGCTTTCTACTTTATCAGTCTGTGGCAGACCGTGCAGAAGCTGGGACAGACGGAAAACCGCGTGCGCCTGCTGGCCGTCAGTTACGTCCTGCGCCTCGCGGTCGTCTTAACGGCATTTTACCTGATGATGCAGGGCGGTCATTGGGAGCGGCTGGTTGCGGCCATGATCGGTTTTGTGGCCATGCGCAAAATCCTCACTAATCGTTTCGGACCCCAAAAGACGATGGAAGCCGTTCATGAATAGACAGGCATTGATCAACCGTTAAAGGAGTTACTATGGAAGTCGTAGCGCTCAATCAAATCAGCCCGGATCAGGTCATTATCTGGAGTTGGGGATTTATCATCCTCAATGTAACGATCCTCTATACATGGCTGGTCATGGCTATTCTGGTCGGCGGTTCCTGGCTGATCACCCGCAACCTGTCTTCGGAAATGAATGTGTCGCGCTGGCAGCATTTCATGGAAGTAATTATTTCCGTTATCCGGGGTGAAATCGGCGAGATGACGAAAAAGGGCGCGGATCATTATGTCCCTCTGGTCGGGACGCTCTTTCTGTTCATTTGCATATCCAATGTGCTGGTCATTGTACCGGGGTTTGTCGCACCGACGTCGTCCATGACCACCACAGCGGCACTAGCCACCTGCGTTTTTATTGCCGTGCCCTACTACGGAATATCACGCAACGGCATTTTGCATTATGTGAAGGAATATTTTCAGCCTAATTTTATCTTTTTCCCGTTCCATGTCATGGGCGAATTGTCCCGGACGCTGGCGCTTACCGTTCGTCTTTTCGGCAACATCATGAGTCATGAGAAGGTTATCGGAATTCTGCTGGCGGTCACGCCCTTTTTGTTCCCGGTTGTCATGCAGATCCTGGGGCTCTTGATCGGCGTGATTCAGGCTTATATCTTCGCAATCCTTTCCATGGTCTATATAGCCTCCGCGCTCAGCGCAGAGGATGAAGTTCACGTAGAAGTAAAGAAAGAAGGCTCTCCAGCCTGACAAATTTGAATTAAAGGAGGAGTTTTTATGGACAAAGTAAGTCTCGTCGCGATGGCCTCGATTATTGGTGCGGGTTTGGCAATGGGGATCGGTTCAATTGGCCCCGGTCTGGGTATGGGGCAGGCAATCGCCCAGGCACTGGCCGCGATCGCTCAGCAGCCGGATGAGAGGAATTCTTTAACCAGAACACTTTTTGTCGGATTGGCCATGATTGAATCCATTGCCATTTACTGCTTCGTTATTTCCATGATTCTGATTTTCGCCAATCCTTTCTGGAGTTTCATTATAAAGTGAGGGGGATGATCCATGCATATCGACTGGTTTGTTTTTTTAGCGCAAATCTTTAATTTCCTCCTGCTCATGTACTTGCTGAAACGCTTTCTTTACGGGCGGATTATCAAGGCCATGGATGACCGGGAAGCAAAAATTGCCGCACGCTTTGCCGAAGCCGAAGACCTGAAAGCCAAGGCCAAAGAGGAAGCCCTGCTTTATGAGAAGCGCAACCAGGTCCTCAATGAGAAAAAGGAGATCATGCTCAATGAGGCAACGATGGCGGCTGATGCCAAGCGCAAGGAACTGATGGAAAAGGTGCGCGTCGAAGTAGACGCGGTCAAAACACGCTGGCAGGACATGCTCGTCCGGGAGCAGGATGCCTTCTTCTATGACCTGCGCCAGAGGGCGGCCAAGCAGTTGTATGCCACGGCGCGCAAGGCGCTCTCGGATCTGGCGGATGCCGATCTGGAGGAACGGATTGTTGATGAATTTCTGCGGCGCATCCAGGCGCTTGATGAAGAAAAAAGCACTCAGATGCGCAAAGCGATCAGCGGCGGCGGCAACAGGGTGATCATCCAGAGCGCTTTTGACGTTCCCGCTCCCAGACAGACGCAAATTGAGGAAGTCCTGAAAAAGCAAATCACCAATGGCTTTACGATTCGCTACATGAAACAGCCGGATATTGTGTCAGGCATTGAAATGCGGGTGAACGGGCATAAAATCGCCTGGAGTCTCAATGAGTATCTGGAGACCCTGGTGGAGAGTCTGACCGAAACGCTCCAGAAAGAGGCGCATGCGGCGTAACAAGGCCGGCTCCCTTGGCAAGGGGGCACGATAGGCAATTATGGAAATAAGGTCGGGAGGCGAATAATGAATCAAGACGTGAATAAAGTCGAAAATCAGGAATTGAAGACCTTTCTGGATGATACGTTCGATACGATGGAAAAGGTCTTAGACGAGCAGAACCCTGAGCTGAGGCAGTATGAAATCGGCACCGTGCAATTTGTCGGACGCGATATTGCCCGGGTCAGCGGTTTGCCCCATATCCGCGCGGAGGAACTGGTTCGCTTTTCGGGAAATTATATGGGACTTGTTTTCAATATCGATCCGAAGGAAATCGGGGTGATTCTTCTGGATCCCAGTGAACACATCCAGGTGGGATCGGAAGTGCAGCGCACGAAACGGGTACTGGATGTACCGGTGGGAGACGCTCTTTTAGGACGGGTGGTCGATCCCCTGGGAAGACCGCTCGACGGTCTGGGCGAAGTCAATACCGTCATGCGGCTGCCGGTGGAAAGACCGGCTCCGGCGGTTATGGACCGCGCTCCGGTTGTCGTGCCGCTTCAGACGGGCATCAAGGTGATCGACGCGCTTATTCCCGTCGGACGCGGTCAGCGCGAATTAATTCTGGGTGACAGAATGACCGGCAAAACGGCCATCGCCGTGGATACCATTATCAATCAAAAGGAAACCGGCATCATTTCCATTTATTGCGCCGTCGGCAAGAAAAGCGCGGATGTGGCGAAGGTGATTGCCGATCTGCGGGATCACGGTGTCATGGGATCATGCATTGTGGTGGTAGCCACCGGAGAAGACACGCCGGGCCTGCAGTTTATCGCGCCGTACGCGGCCACCAGTATGGGAGAATATTTCGTGGAGCAGGGACGAGATGTCTTGATTATTTACGATGATCTGACATCACACGCCCGAGCCTACCGTGAAGTGTCGCTGCTTTTGCGGCGTCCTCCCGGACGCGAAGCTTTCCCCGGCGATATTTTTTATATCCATTCCCGGCTGCTTGAGCGCTCCACGCATATGAAGCCGGAACTGGGCGGCGGGTCGCTGACGTCGCTGCCGATTACCGAAACGGAAGCGCAGGACATGTCGTCTTACATCCCGACCAATCTGATTTCCATCACCGACGGACAGATTTATCTCTCGCCGGTTCTTTTCAGCAAAGGCATCCTGCCGGCGGTGGATGTCGGCAAATCGGTATCGCGGGTGGGCGGTAAAACACAGCTGCCCGCTTATCGGTCCGTGGCCGGCGATCTCAGACTTTCCTACTCACAGTTCGAAGAACTGGAATCCTTCTCCCGCTTCGGCACAAGACTTGATGAAAGCACCCGCCGGACGCTGGAGAGAGGCTGGCGGGTTCGTGAAATTCTGAAACAGGGGCAATACAAACCGCTGCGGGCCTCCGAACAGATTGCCTCCCTGCTTTCGGTGACCGGCGGCGCGCTGGATCTTGTTCCGACGGAAAAGATTCGCGAGGTGGAGGCAAAGCTTCTGGAAACCGTCAGAGATCAGCTGCCGGAATTGTGCGCGCGTATTGAAGACGGTAAGAAAATGGATATAGCGGATCGCGACAGCATCATGAATAAAATCAAACCGGCCATTCAACCGTTTGAAGAAATTGAGGATGCCAATGCAAACAACTGAGTCCCTGAAAAGAAGAATGAAAAGCGCGGGTGATCTTTTATCCGTCGTCAAGACGATGAAAGCCCTGGCGGCGGTGAGCATTCGTCAATATCAGCGGGCGGTGGATTCTCTGCGCGATTACAACCGGACGGTCGAAATGGGCCTGCAGATTGTGCTCAAGGAAAAAATGGGCACAACAATGCGTCAGAAGCATACAAAGATGAAACGGCTCGGCGTCATTGTTTTCGGCTCCGATCAGGGGCTGTGCGGACAGCTCAATGAGCAGATATCCGTTTTCATGCTCGACTATCTTAAAAAAAGCGGCGTTAAAAAAGAAAACCGCAAAGTGCTTTCCGTCGGCGCGCGCGTGGCCGATTATGTGGAAGATGCGGGACAGCCTGTGGACGAGCTATTGACCACACCGAGCTCCACGGCGGGCATCACGCCGTTGGTGCAGGAAATCATCATGATTATCGACGAATGGCATTTTCGCAACAACATTGATCATTTTCTGTTGTTTTATAATGAATATGTCACCGGCGCCACTTACCACCCTCATATGCTCCAACTTCTGCCGGTCAATACGGACTGGCTGACGACAATTGCCAGGAAAAAATGGGATTCCAAATCGCTGCCGATTTTCCGGATGGACACCGACAAGATTTTTTCTTCGCTGATCCGTGAATATCTTTTTGTGTCTTTGTACCGGGCATTCGCCGAATCCCTGGCCAGTGAAAACGCCAGTCGTCTCGCATCCATGCAGAATGCCGAAAAGAACATTGAAGAACAGTTGCAGGATCTGCATGTGCAGTTTCACCGCACACGACAGATGACCATCACCGAAGAGCTTCTTGACATCGTTGCCGGATTTGAAGCGCTGCAGGAAGAGGCATCATAACTTTATTCAGAAAGGGGGACTGGCCCATGTCAACAGGATCGGATAAAAGGATTTGCGTCATCTGCGCGTGGCGCGGGGAATGCACGAAGCGTTATCGGGTGAAAACGAATGCCCTCTATGATGTCAATTGCCCGGATTACACCCGGGATATTAAACTGCGCGATAAGGACGTCGATAAGCTGGTTGAAGATCAGGTGCTGCGCTGGGAGAAAGAGAAAAAGGAAAAGCCGGGGCACGTGATCACCCTTTCCAGCGAAACAGGCGGAGGCGGAGGCTGGATAGCCCGCATTCTGGCCACAGAACTGCAAATGAACATTGTCGGCAGTGAATTGATCCATAAGGTTGCGGAAAGCGCACATATGAGCGACAAGGTCATCAAATCACTGGATGAAAAAAGTATTTCGCTTTTCGACAGCCTCATCAGTTCCTTCTTCGAAGCCCGCCATATCTGGCCTAATGAATATCTGCGCCATTTGTCGATGGTCATGCACACCAACGCGCAGCACGGCAATATCATCATCATTGGCCGCGGCGGCAGCTTTATTCTGAAAGACAAGGCATTTCGTGTCCGTATTGTCGCACCCGAGCAGTCGCGTGTGGAGAAAGTCATGCGTGATCGTCACATTACGCAATCGGAAGCGCTGGAATATGTGCGCAAGTATGATGATTATCAGATCGGTTTCATCAAAAAATATTTCAATGAAGACATCAACGATCCGAAACATTACGACATGATGGTGAATACGGAGCATGTAGGCATTGAAAGCGCGGCAGAATCCATTAAGAAGGCCTTTCTGTCGTGGAAGTCCACGCGGGAGCGGGTGTGAGGCCGTCTGGGTTCGTATAAATTATCAATGATGGGACTTCAGTAATGACAAAGTATGAGCGCGCTCTTCTTTTAGGATTGGCGGAGGAAGTTATTCTCCATTTGCGCACCCGGCTCACCGAGATAGAAAATCTGCATCCCCGGGAGTCGGTCTTGGGTATTGCCACATTCCAGGAGCGCCTGCGCAATATTGAGGATCTGCTTGAATACGTAAAAAAAGACCGTGACGCCTGTGTCTGACTATGGCTGTACATTTTCCCGCGTGTCATTGGGGTCTGCCGCCAGATAGACGAAAAACGTTGTCCCGACGCCGACAAGCGATTCCACACTGATCAACCCCTGGTGGTATTTAATAATGGAATCACAGATGGCGAGCCCCAGGCCGATTCCGCCATGGTCTTTCTTTTCCTTTGTCGTGAAATAGGGATCAAATATTTTCGAAAGGTTTTCGCGGGGAATGCCGACGCCCTGGTCTTTAATAACAATACGGACATAATTGCCTTTACCCATCATCCGGATGTTGGTTCCGGTTGTGATGTTTTCCGCAATCACCTCCACAATACCGCCGTCCGGCATGGCCTCTTTCGCATTGGTGACCATGTTTTCAATCACCTGTTTAATCTGCATCGCATCGATCTCCGTCGGCCAGAGATCCGGCGCGATAACCGGCTGGCAGGTCACATTGGAACCGGCCAGGGTTTTTTGCACGGTTTCTTTGATTAATTCACCGACTGTCTCGATTTTTTTAACCGGATAGCCGCCCTGCGCGAAGGTAATCAGCCGGTGCGCCAGTTCTTTGGCTTGCAGACCGGCCCGTTCCGCTATGGCCAGACCGTTTTCCAGAATTTTATCTTCTTCATTGGCGGATATTTTAGCCAGGAAAACATTGCGCAGGATGGCTGAAAGCAAACTGTCAAAGTCTTTGGCCACGCCGTCAGCGAACGTTCCCAATGATTCGAGCTTGGTTCTTTTGAGGAGTTCTTCTTCAGCTGTTTTCTGGTCGGTGATGTCTTCCAGGGTCTCCATGGCGCCGAAAACTCTGCCGCTGGAATCCTTAATACACGCCGAGGTAATCCGGAACCATTTCCCCTTTTCACCCAGATCCGGGAAAAATTGCGTTACTTCATAGGCGTCCCTCAGGACTTTCGACTTTGTAACCACCCCTGAGTAAAGGCTGGAAGAATTGCTGATTTTGTCTTTTAAAATTAAATCGGCCATGCAGGAACGGGGCGATGAGTAAAAGGCCCGCCATTGCTGGTCCGTGCCGATCACTTGATTCGCCTTGATGCTGCTCAGTCCTTCCAGGGCTTTATTCCAGTGAAGGATTTTATGATCCGTTGAAATAACGAATGTCGGAATGGGAGAGCTTTGAATAATGCTGCGAAGTATTTGCTGGTCATTGCGGCCTCTCCAGATCGCATAGGCAAAACTGACAATGGCCGTGGTCGCCAGAAACAAAATAAAGAGAAGAAAATGATCCTGCATTATGCGCTCCTGTATAGCGAGGATCGGGTATGAAATCCCGATCCGGTCATTTCACTCAAATGAATCAAAGACATTTACAACTTTGCCTGTAATATTTATTTTCATGGCACATTACTGAATAGCAAGGTTGGTGTGAAATTGCAAGATTGGAAAAAGCGCATCGATGAAGCCTGATCTGCCAATACCGGCTCACACTATATATCTTGCTGAATTCATAATGCATTTGTTCATATCCCAGCGCATTATCCGTATTGAAGATCTCCGCATATACAGGGACGGGGATTGCCCTCGCTGTAAATATCGAAGCGTTCCGACTGCGTGTTTTCTTTCGCTTTCAGACAGGCGTTTCTTCCATAATAAGCGGGGCCCTTGAAAGCGATATCCAGATGCGCTTTGCCCCGGGACGGTTTCTCGTCCAGGTAGGAAAGGGCCTTGGTCAAAACAAGCAGCGGCTGAGCAAAATCGCGCGCAAAGCCGAGCATCTTTGCATAGAACTTCCAAAAGTGAATCGGGTTGCCGTCACCCGACAGTTTGGCAAATGCAAAACCGATTCCCGCAGGCAAAAACCAGCAGGCAATTTCCGGCGCGTCCGGAATAGCTTCCAATTGCGGGGGCACAAAATCGGCCTCGGGGCTGCCGAAACGCCCGCGAAAGTAGAAGGTGATCGTGCTTTCCCAGACAGTTACTCCGGCAATTTGGAGGGCGCAGGCGATATCAACTTCCAGACCTTTCTCCAACACGCGGTGCCGGGCCAGCCGGCAGCAGACGTCGCATGTCTCATCCGGGAGGATGGGGCGGTACCGGATGATTTGCGTCCGGATATTGAGCGTGTTCAAAAGCGACAGCGGCACTTCCTTGTGCGCGAGCATGATCTGAACAAGGGGGTAGATATAGGTGAGCGGGTAAACGAGCGGCAGGCTTTCGCCGGTTTTAATCCCGCAGATCCGCGCGAAATCGGCCAGGCGCGCGGCATCAGGCTTGATGCCGTGTCGTCTCGCGGTCATGGCGGGAAAGGGTTTTGCCGTGTCCAACGAGAAGCGGTACCCCCGGAGGATTGATAATCCGATGGTGAGAAGCGAAGGAGCTTTTGTAAAAACAAGGTCGATGGAAACAGGCAAAATATCTTTTCCCTCTCGTTTTGATGGAACATTGATATCTTTATAACCTGGGATGTGTCAATAAAAAACGTGATCCGCTCACCGATTCAGGATGGCTCCCACAGCGTTCCGCAGATGCGGCATTTGCGGGCGCCGCGAAAAAGTGTCGTCCGGCACTGCGGGCAGATAAATCGTTTTTCTTCAGCGGCAATAAAGTCTTCCGTACCCAGTTTGCGCCACTCGGGAACGGCCCGCAGGATATTTTTTTCCCCCTCGGGAACGGGAAAAGAATCCACTATATCGCAGGGAAATTGATCACACTGATGACAGCCATCAAGTTTCTTTTCGATGGCGCAGCTCTTGATGGAACAGACCGAACAGTACCAGTAAACCTTGTCGGAGAGACACCCCCGGCAGCTGATCCTGTCGGAGCTGTCGCCATAAGCTTTGGCCAGTTTCTCTTTCAAATTCTGATCGTCTTTGACGGTCGCCTGATAAATGCCGCAGACGCCGCAATACAAGCCGCATGGTGCAACCAATTCTTTTTTGATCATGTCAGCCTCTCCTTTATTTATTGATGATTATGTTTATGTCCAGTTCATCAGACTGCGATAATGACTGCTTTTCATCAAGTCCCTGAGCCATGAAACCATGTCCGGTCCCTGCAAAAAAGGCCGGTCTCGAAAAAGAGAAATAAATTCATGGTAGGACCCTTCCACCTCCCTTATCGTGTTGCCTAATGCGCTTTGGATGCTTCCCAACGAATTCTGTCCAACAATCAGCCGCTCAGGATTAATGATCCCCGCCTTGAGCAAATAATTGGTCTGATCGGCGCAGGCGCAGGGGTTATTTTCATTAAGCAGACTGCAATTCTTCATAAAGTATTGATATACTTTTTTACGGGAGCGGGACAGGGACTGCCGGAAATTCACCCGCGACATTTCACAGATCTCCGCGCCGATTTTGTCGGTAACATCAAAGACGGCCGCCAGGGTAAAGACCATTCGCTCCTTTCTCGTCAGGCACAGGAGCACGCAAAGGACGCAGGATGCCTTTGTCTCTTCTTTCAATCGTTCATTTTCCACTCTCACGGTTTTTCGGCGATCCGGCTGGTTGTTGATGAACATTTCATCGTCATTGCTTTCCATCATTTTTGAAAAAAAACTTTCTTTTCTGTTTTCCTTCATATTGACAATGTGATTCACAACAATACGATACAGCCAGGTTCGAAACGCCGCTTTTTGCGGGTCGTAAGTGGATAATTTTGTGATCACTTTGATCAGGACTTCCTGCGTGACATCCTCGGCAAGTGGAATATCACCGGTCATCGTCAGCGCTATGTTGAATACCCACGACTGATGACGAAGAATCAGAGCTTCCAGAGCGTTTTGGTCACCCTTCAGCGATTGCAAGATATAGTCGGCATCGCGTCCATCGTCGGTGTTTTTTTCTTGAAAAGGGTTGTGCATCTTTCCTCGGCATATTAAGTTATTGTCTATATGTTATCTTATACCGGAATAGTTACTAAGTGTTACAGAAAAAATTCATTAAACACTACGGGCAATTAACTGCAATCAAATGAACGGATTAGTAATAATTTTTGAATATCCCCTTAAAAAATACTTGACAATTTATCGGCCTTAATCTAATTACTACTAAAACGATAGGAATGCTAGGCTTAGACCAACGAACAATGAAATTATCAACGAGATCAAGATACGGCACACGGATGATGACGGATTTAGCCGACCATTACGGCAGCAATCCGATTTTGCTGAAAGACATTGCCAAAAGAGAGGATATTTCTGAAAAGTATCTAAGCCTGATTGTCATTCCTTTGAAGAGCGCCGGTTTAATTCAGTCGGTCAGAGGCGCACACGGCGGGTACAGCCTCACTCGCCGCCCCGAAGAAATCACGGTTCGGGATATTCTGCAGGCCCTGGAGGGCGAAATATGCCTGGTGGATTGCGTGCAGGACGCAAAACGGTGCTCACGAATCAGCACTTGTCCGACGCGGGATATCTGGGGTATGCTGGGAGAAAAAATAAGTGAAACGCTGAAAGCGATTACGCTGGCCGATCTGGTTCGGAGCCGTCGACAAAAGGCGGATAATAATTTGATGAATGATATTTGAGTGCAGTAATATGAATGACGAAAGCAGTCCTTTAAGGAAAAAAGTTCTTGTGGCAATGAGCGGCGGCGTTGATTCATCGCTCGCGGCTCTACTGCTCAAAGAGGCAGGCTACGCGGTTACCGGCGTCACCATGTGTCTGGGCATCCGGCAGAACGGCGACCGCTCAAGCTGCTGCGGCGGCGACGCCATAGAAGACGCCAAGCGTGTCTGCGGCCAGTTGGAAGTTCCTCACTTTGTCTTTGACTTCGCTCAGTTGATGGAAGAACTGGTGATCAGTAAATTCACCGCTGAATATTTAAGTGGAAGAACACCGAACCCCTGCGTGGACTGCAACCGCTACCTGAAATTCGGATCGCTCCTGGATCGGGCCCGCGCAATGGGTTTTGATTATCTGGCTACCGGCCACTACGCCAGAATCGAACAAACGGATAATGCCTGGCATCTCAAGCGTCCGGAGGACAAGAATAAGGATCAGACTTATTTTCTCTATCCGATCAAGAAGGATGACTTGCCGCGTGTTCTTTTTCCGCTGGGAAATCTCAGCAAAGCAGACGTCCGGATACTGGCGAAAAATGCCGGGCTGCATGTGGCACAAAAGGCGGAAAGTCAGGATATTTGTTTTGTGACGACCGGAAATTACCGGCAGTTTTTTGAAGAAAGAAATTTGTCTGCCGCCCCGGGCAATATCGTTGACAAGGAAGGCAAGGTTCTCGGACGTCATCAGGGCATCATTTATTATACGATCGGACAGCGCAGCGGTCTGGGAATCAGCGCGAAGGCCCCTTTATATGTTCTTCGTTTTGATGCCCACACCAATTCGATCCTGGTTGGCAATAAAGAAGACCTTTACGCATCGGGCTTAATTGCCGGCGACCTGAATTTTCTGACCGATCAGTTCCCCGAAGAGGTGGAAGCTAAAATCCGCTACCGCAAAAAACCGGCGCGCTGCACCCTGAGAAACGATGGCGGGAAATTAAAAGTTATTTTTAAAGAAGCCCAGGAATCGATTACGCCGGGACAGGCAATCGTATTCTACAATGGTGATGAAGTGCTGGGCGGCGCGGTCATCGAAGATGTTATTCGTGGACCGGAGTGAAAGCTATATGAATAATTTAAAGAATATAAAATCAACAGATCAACATATTTTTTTATTTTGCAGTATCCTTAATACTCGCGGGAGCCTTTTGTCGGAGATCGCTTCTTGTTATCTCCGATGCTTGATGCGATCGTGTCAATAGCTACAGCGAACGGATAATCCATCCGCCGTTTTCCGGATGAACGGTCAGGCCGGCGGATGAAATACAGTCTTCATCGATAAGTTCGTTTGAACGGATCGAAAAACAAAACATAAAAAGATAGTTTATAATGGTCTTCATTCGGAAAGGAGAATGAAAATGAGTAAAATTGATGAAAAATTAAAAATAGAAACGTTAGCGCTTCATGGCGGACAGGAACCGGATCCGACAACCGGATCCAGGGCTGTGCCCATTTATCAAACCACGTCCTATCAGTTTAAGGATACCGATCAGGCCGCCGCCCTCTTCGGGCTCACCCAGTTCGGCAATATTTATACGCGGCTGATGAACCCGACCACGGATGTTCTGGAAAAAAGAATCGCGCTTTTGGACGGCGGCATCGGCGCGCTGGCGGTGGCCAGCGGCCAGTCCGCTATCACACTGGCCCTGCTGAATATTGCCAGAGCCGGCGATGAAATCGTCTCGGCGGATAATCTCTACGGCGGAACCTACACACTGTTTCATTACACATTTCCCCGCCTGGGCATCAAGGTTAACTTTGTCAAATCCAATGACCTGAAAGCACTGGAAGCGGCCATTACGCCAAAGACCAAAGCCGTTTATGCGGAATCCATCGGAAACCCTAAAATGGATGTGGCCGATCTTGCAGGCATTGCCGCCATCGCTCACAAAAACGGCATCCCTTTTATTCTGGATAACACCGTATCGCCTTATCTCCTGCGTCCCATTGATTATGGCGTGGACATTATTGTTTATTCCGCAACCAAATTTATCGGCGGCCACGGCACGTCACTGGGCGGTGTTATTGTTGATTCAGGGAAGTTCGACTGGACGAACGGGAAGTTTCCGCTCATTGCCGATCCTGACCCCAGTTATCACGGCCTGAATTTTGTCGAAGCGCTAAAACCGATGGGCAACCTGGCCTACATCCTTAAAGCGCGTGTTACGCTTTTGCGCGATCTGGGCCCGGCTATGTCGCCGTTTAATGCGTTTCTGTTTCTTCAGGGATTGGAAACGCTGCATCTGCGTATGCCGAGACATTGTGAAAACGCACTGGCTGTTGCTCTTTATCTGGAGAAGCATTCCAAAGTTGCCTGGGTGAATTATCCGGGACTGGCATCCAGCCCCGAAAAAGACAGAGCGCTGAAATATTTATCTAAAGGTGCTGGTGCAATCATGGGTTTTGGTGTGAAAGGCGGAATTGAAGCAGGAAAGAAATTTATTAATTCCCTGGAGCTGATTTCACATCTGGCCAATATCGGCGATGCCAAAACGCTGGCGATTCATCCGGCATCGACCACCCATTCACAGCTTTCACCGGAAGAACAGTTGGCCACAGGCGTCACGGCTGATTTTATCCGTCTGTCGATTGGCATTGAGCATGTCGATGACATCCTGGCGGATATTGAACAGGCCCTGGGCAAAATCTGAAACACATGCAGAGGTGCGAGGACTGGCCTCGTGCCTCTGCATTAAATAACTAAGGAGGCGCGCCATGAAAAAAATATATGCGGACAATTCACAGTCCATCGGCAACACGCCGCTGGTCAGATTAAATCACATCACGGATGGTGCCAAGGCAACCCTGTTGGCGAAAATTGAAGGCCGCAATCCCGCCTACTCCGTGAAATGCCGCATCGGAGCAGCGATGATCTGGGATGCCGAAGAGAAAGGTCTGCTCAAACCGGGCATGGAAATCATTGAGCCGACCAGCGGCAACACGGGCATTGCTCTGGCCTATGTCGCAGCGGCACGCGGTTACCGGCTCACCTTGACCATGCCGGAAACAATGAGCATAGAGCGGCGGAAAGTCCTGGCCGCCTTCGGCGCCAATCTTATCCTGACGCCCGGCGCGGAAGGCATGAAAGGCGCAATCAATAAAGCGGAGGCCATTGCCGCATCCGATCCGAAGAAATATTTTCTGCCGCAGCAGTTCAAGAATCCGGCCAACCCGGCGATCCATGAAAAAACGACCGGTCCGGAAATCTGGAATGATACCGAAGGCGCCATTGACGTGTTGGTCGCCGGCGTCGGCACCGGCGGAACGATTTCCGGCATTTCCCGCTACATCAAAAATAAAATGGGAAAGAAAATCATTTCCGTGGCCGTCGAGCCCAAAGAAAGCCCGGTGATCAGTCAAAAACTGGCTGGCGAAGATTTAAAGCCGGGACCGCACAAAATTCAGGGAATCGGCGCGGGCTTCATTCCCGATACGCTTGATTTGTCGGTTGTCGACCGCGTGGAACAGGTGGACAGTGCGGAAGCCGTAGAGTTCGCCCGCAGGCTGGCTAAAGAAGAGGGCATGCTTGTCGGCATCTCCTGCGGTGCGGCGGCAGCAGCGGCGGTGCGGCTGGCCAAACAGGCAGAGTTTGCGGGCAAGACCATCGTGGTCATCCTGCCGGATGCCGGAGAGCGTTATCTGTCAACCGTTTTATTTGAAGGCATAGGGGCTTAACGCCCGGGGCAGCGCTGCCTGTGACCAATGGGCGGCCGCTGCAGGTCATATTAATCCGGATTCAGGACATGGCCCCGGGGGCTCGGGGAGAAAAGCTGCTTGCGGATCTCATTTGCGGCCTCATTGATTAATTTATTTGGATAACCTTGTTTGAAAGGATTCATTGGACTCAAAAGGTGATTTGCCATTGTAAAGGGGCGGTTGTTTTCATTGCAGGAATGATATAACTTACCCGAAAATAACCCCAGGGGGATAGCGTATGAAATTTGAAACGCTTGCCGTTCACGCCGGACAGGCGCCGGACCCGGCGTATGGCGCAGTCATGCAGCCGATTTACCAGGTGTCAACATTCGCCTACAAGGGCGTGAAGCAGATGGGGCCTTTCGATTACTCCCGCTCCGGCAATCCCACGCGCAAAGCGCTGGAAGAATGCATCGCCGCCCTCGAAGGCGGAACGCACGGTTTTACCTTCGGTACAGGCATGGCTGCGGAAGCAACCGCGATTGCTCTGCTTGCAGCCGGAGACCACGTCATTGTGCATAACGACCTTTACGGCGGCACCTATCGTCTGATGTCTAAAGTGGCCACTCAGCATGGCGTTGAAGTCCAGTTTGTCAATCTGCGGGATCTTAACGCCTTGAAGGCGGCCATCAAATCCAATACCAAAATGATCTGGACGGAATCGCCCACCAATCCCCTGATGAACATTCTGGATCTCGCGGCCATTGCCGCCATCGCAAAAGCCAAAGGTGTGCTGACCGTCTGCGATAACACTTTTTTGTCTCCGTACTTTCAGAATCCGCTGGCTTTGGGAATCGATATGGTGCTGCATTCCACCACCAAATACATCAACGGTCATTCCGATGTCGTGGGCGGCGCGATTGTTGTGAATAATGAGGACCTGGCCAAACGCGTTTATTTCCATCAGAACACGATGGGCACCTGTCAGGCGCCTCATGACTGTTTTCTGGTTTTACGCGGCCTGAAGACACTGGCCCTGCGGATGGAAGTCCACAACAAAAACGCCCTGGCCATAGCTTTGTGGCTTGCAGCGCATCCCAAAATTGAAGACGTTCTGCATCCGGGATTGGCAAGTCACCCGCAGCATAAACTGGCCGTCTCACAGGCACGCGGTTTCGGCGGCACGTTCTCTTTCAAAGTAAAAGGCGGAGAGGAAGACGCGTTTCGCCTGCTGGAAAATCTCAAACTCTTCATCCTGGCGGAATCGCTGGGCGGCGTCGAGTCGCTTATCGAACACCCGTGGACGATGACGCATCTCTCCATGCCGGAAGATGTCCGCAAGGCCGCAGGCATCACCGGCAATCTGATTCGCATCTCCGTCGGAATCGAGCATGTCGATGATCTGATCGCCGATCTGCAGCAGGCGCTGGCCCTTGTTTGATTCCGCATTAGCGGGACTGCCGAAATGGTCGGTTCCGGTTTTAACGGAAATTGACACCTGACTGAACATGGTTTATGTATCAGTTCAATTAAAGCATGAATGGGGGAAATATGGACGATAAATTATTCGCTACTTTTGACGTAAAAGAAATTACTGCTGATAACGGCACGACCGTTTTACGCGATAAAGAAAAAGATGTCATCGGCGAGATATCGCTGAAAATATATATCAACGGGACGGAATATGCGTCGCTTTTGTGCCTCAATCAACTGACGGAAGAACTGGCCCTTGGCTTTCTCTACAGTGAAGGCGTTATCGACAGCATCGGCGATGTCGCCGACATCTCCTATAACGAGCGTCTCTTTGCCGTCATGATCAACCTTGCTCCCGGTAAGTCCGTTGAAAAATGCGAGAGCCTGCGCAGTGTCACGTCGGGCTGCGGCAAATGCTTTACCTACATCAATCCGCTCAAGCACGAGAAATTTCTGCCTGTCGCCAATCAGGATAAATTCTCCATCAATGACATCCTGAATGTGATGAAAGATTTCGAGCGGCAGTCGGAAGTATACAGGCGTGTGGGCGGTGTGCACAGTGTCCTTTTCCGGCACCCGGACTTTTCTGTTTTCAACGAGGATATCGGACGGCATAACTGCTTTGACAAGATCGGGGGCGTACTCCTGAGAAACAACAAAATGGCGCTGGTTACAACCGGCATGCTGCTGGTCAGCGGAAGGGTTTCGTCTGAAATCATCACCAAGGTCATTCGCCTGGGCGTACCGGTTCTTGTGTCCCGGTCGACACCCACGGCTGCCGCCGTCCATCTGGCCAGAGAGTATAACGTTACGCTTTTAGGCTATGTGCGTAAAAACTCAGGCTTTGTCTATTCCGGCGAAAACCGGTTGGTGTGACGGGTCGCATTTTCCTGTCTGATGTGAAAAGAAATTCATGCTGAAAACAACATTTAAAATATCAAAGATGGACTGTCCTTCTGAAGAGCGCATGATCAGAATGAAATTGGAAGGACTGACCGGCATACAATCGCTGCGGTTTGATATACCCGACCGCAGGTTGGAGGTTTGCCATACAGACGGCTATGACGACATCCTTGCCTCCCTCCATTCGCTTCAATTTGATACGAAACTTGTTTCCTCCGAACCAGTGGACATCGGAAATACCCATGACGGCCACCGTCAGGAAAGAAAAGTCCTGTGGCAGGTTCTGGTTATCAATTTATTCTTTTTCATCCTTGAAATGCTCACCGGTTTCATCGCCGGTTCCATGGGTCTTGTCGCCGACAGTCTGGACATGCTGGCCGACAGCATTGTATACGGGTTATCGCTTTCTGTTGTCGGGGGAGCGGCCTTGCGGAAGAAGAACGTTGCCAAAGCAGCCGGTTATTTCCAACTGTCGCTGGCCGTTTTGGGGTTTGCAGAGGTGATCAGACGTTTTGCCGGGCATGGAGAAACACCTGATTTTCAGCTGATGATTATTATTTCTCTTCTCGCTCTTACCGGCAATACGATTTGCCTGTATTTGCTTCAGAAGTCCAGAAGTCAGGAAGTGCATATGCAGGCAAGCATGATTTTCACATCCATGGATGTGATCGTTAACATCGGTGTTATTCTGGCGGGCGTCACAGTCTATCTGACGAAATCCATGCTTCCCGACTTGATCGTCGGGGCCATAGTTTTTGTTATGGTCGGAAAAGGTGCGTATCGAATTCTACAGCTGTCGAAATAATGCTCTAACATCCTACAGATTAAAGTATCGCTTCATTAGTTCTTTGACGTGGTTTTTTTCTTCTTTGTCGCCCTCCAGCTTTTCCACAATCAACGGCAGCCACTTGTCCCAGTTGGCCGCGTCGAAGTGACGGCTGATATCCGCGTAGATTTCTTCAGCCAGATCCTGATAGCTGAGCAGGCTCCAGAGTACCTCCAGCTTGATTTCATAATCGGTCGATGTCTTCCACAGTTCATATGAAAAATCCCGGACATCCCGTTCGTTTCCGAAAGGACGCAGCAGTTTCAGACAAAAACGCCTGAGGAGAAGAGGATTGTCGGTTGCCGCTGCGTTTTTCTTGAGGATATTCTTATCGTCTTTTTTCACGGCGTCGCTGCAATAACCAAGAAGAGGATGTTCGTTCAGATGCGATATGAGCGCCTCGTCAAGCGCTTCGCCGTTTCTCAAATCCTGCAGGGCTTTTTTCGCTGCATAGCGGTAAATGATTTCCTGGCGGCCCTGATTCTGAAGTGTATCCATTCTGACCTCTCAAAAGATTAAAGTCTTTGCCCTTTTTCAGCGAGGCCCCTGCCCCATAATGAAAACCCGGTAGGCTTGATACTCTTCCATTATTCTGGCGCGGATTGCGTCCTGCTTTTTGAGATTGGCCAGTTTCAGAAATTGCCACTCCTCCTCTGAAAGGACACCGCTATAGGTCAGACCGATATCCAATGACGAGCACAGAGCGTCGGCCGCCCGGACAATCATAGTTTTCTTCTTTAAATCGATTGCCGTATGACTTTCCAGAATGTCGGTTTCATGGTGATTCGCAATAACAAAGGTTAGGTCCGCCGGCAGGCGCCATTGATCGGCCACGTATTTGCCCATGTCGCCGTGATCAAAACCCAGTATTTTATTTTCCGCTTCAAAGAAAGGAAGATCCTGTTCCTGGACAATGCGGATGACATCGGCATATTCTTTTTTTAAAGACAGGTTGATGACAACTTTCCCGATATCATGCAGCAGGCCATAGACGAACATTTCACCCGAAGACATCATTCCCAGTTCCCTGGCAATCAGCCCCGTCGCAACAGACACCGCCAGAGAGTGCTCCCACAACTGGATGTCTGTTTTATTGGATGCGCGGCGCAGGTCTTTTAAAGATATGGCAAAGACAAGCGCCTGAACGGTGGTAAATCCGATGCGCGTAATGGCGTCGGTAATATCGGAAATCGTATTGCTGGCCCGGTAATAAGGGGAATTCGCAACTTTGAGCAGACGGGAGGAAAAAGACTGATCCATTGAGATGACTTTTTTTAATTCTTCCAGCGAAGATTTGTCATCGGCAATGATGTGCAGAATCCGGGAAGCAACAATCGGCAGAGAAGGGATGTCCGACACGATATCCGGTAAATTAGTCAGTTTTTCTTTCTTCACGGTCACTCATCATTTGAAAATGTGTGGGATTATGGCTTTTGCTCTGCCCTTTAGCGTCATCTTTATGACATATTTTCTCCGATCCTTCAACAAGTGAATTCCTATAGAGAAGCAGCAGGGCCATCTCCACAAAAATCTTGACTAATCCTGCAATCTGTGTGAACCATTATTCATAAAATGAATCATTGTTCACATAACCAGGGATGCATGGAAAAGGTAAAAAGAAAAGAACGTGAATATAATATCCGGCGCACGGCGATTCTGACCGAGGCGGAAAAGAATTTTTCCGCCAGAGGTTATCATTATGTGACCATGGCCGAAATCGCATCCGCATCAGGTTTTTCCACGGGCGCCCTTTATCAGTTCTTCAAAAGCAAGGAACATCTCTACACAACCATGATCAGTGAAAAGCTGGCCATGATGTATGAAATCATCAAGCAGGAAGTGAATTCGGTCTCCGATCTGAATGGTAAGATCGCTGCTCTGGTTGGCACACAGCTAAAGTTTGCCGAAGAGAATGCTTATTTCTGCCGGATCTTTCTGCGGGGGGAAAACGAGCTGTCGGCTAAAACGATGAATTCCATGCAGGAACGGTTGACGAGCGATTATTTTAAACATTTATCTTTTATCGAAAACATCCTGAAAGCCGGTGTAAAAGACGGTGTGTTGCGTGATATCCCGCCGCATGATCTTGCGGCAGCTTTGTCCTTTCTGATCAGGGCGGCTATCATGAACTGGTTGATCACACCGTCGCAAGACAGGCTTGTTTCCAAAAAAGAAATGATCCTGAACATTTTTTTTAACGGAGTGAAAAAACATGACGATTAAAACCCGGTGCATGCTGGTCGTGACGTTTGCCGCTTTATTATTCCTGCCCGCGTCCATCGCGGCATCACAACCTTTAACGCTGGACGAGAGCATTGCCATCGCCCTCAAAAACAGCCTGGTGATCCACATCGCCAAGGAAGGAACAAAGGGAGCGGAAGCCAGGAAACGGGAGGCCCTGACCGGCTTCCTGCCCAGATTCAGCACATCCTACAACTATACACGGCTTAATCAAGAACCCAGTTTTTATTTTCCCGGATTCCCCCCCCTGATCCCCGCAAGTAATATGGTTACCGGCACCATTAATAATTACAACTGGATTGTCGAAGCCCGTCAGCCGCTTTTTGCCGGCGGAGGAATACTCGCCAACTATCAGGCCAATAAAATTGCCGAAGACGCCGCCCTGGTTGAAGAAAAGGCGAAATCTCATGATGTCGTTCAGGATGTCAGGATTGCTTATTACAACATTTTGCGGACACAAAGGCTCCGGGACACGTCGCGTCAGGCGGTGGAAATGCTGGGGGCCCATCGTGACGTCGCGCAAAATTTTTTCCGCGTCGGCCTGATCCCCAAGAATGACCTCCTGCAAACGGAGGTGGAACTGGCTAACGGCAGGCAGGCGCTGGTCAAAGCGCAAAATGCCGTGGAACTGGCGAAATCCCGCTTCAATACCGTTTTAAAAAGAGAATTGCTGTCATCTGTTGAGGTTGTTGATGTTCTCGACTACAAACCTCTCCGTCAGTCATTGCAGGATTGTCTGGTCACCGCAAAGACACACCGGCCGGAGCTCAGGATCTCCGAGCTCAAGGCCCTGCAGGCGGGCAAAATGGTTCGCGCGGGTCAAAGTGAATTCTTTCCCTCGGTCAACCTTGTCGGCACCTACGGGCGCCAAGGCGATACGGCGTCCGTTTCCGGCACCGAATATAAAGACCGGGAAAATTGGCAGATCATGGCGGTGGCCAACTGGAATTTCTGGGAATGGGGAAAGACAAAGTTCCGGGTTGACGCCGTAAGAGCCGCGGAAAATCAGGCCATTGATCAATCCAAAGAATTAAACGACCAGATTGCGCTGGAGATAAGAAATGCCTATCTCCTCTTGCAGGAAGCCGAAAGCCAGATCGCCGTTTCGCAGAAAGTGATCGATCAGGCCGAGGAGAATTTCCGGATTTCCGAAGCGCGTTATAAAGAAAGAGTGGCGCGTTCAACGGAAGTGCTTGATGCCCAGACGCTGCTCACAAAAGCCAAATCCGAATATGCCAATGCACTGGCCGATTATAATATTTCATACGCCCGCCTCTTAAGAGCGATGGGCGTCACCAATTAACAGTCATTAGTTTTTGCAGGAAAGGATTTTCGAGGATGAAGAACGTATGGTTATGCCTGTTGATGCTGCCGGCCGTCACCCTGATGTCCGCATCTGGCGGGTGGGCTCAGGAATACACCCTGCAGGATCTGTATCAGCAGGCGCTGAAAAATTCAGAAAAAATCAAGTATGCCGAGGAAAATGTCTACATCTCCCAGATGGGCAAAAACAAGGCCTGGGCGGTTTTAATTCCCAGAGTGACGGCGGCTGGAACCTATAATCGTTATACCGATAAGAAATACTCCGTTGCCGGTTCGTTGATTCAGCCGGAAGAATCAGGAACGTGGAGCGTCCGTGCGGATCAATCTTTTTCTCTCTCCGTGCGCGAACTCGACGCCTTGAAATTTGCCGGACAGAATATTACAAAAAACGAGTTTGATCTGGATGCCGCAAAATCGGATTTCGTCCTGGCGGTCGCGTCGGCCTGCTATGACGTGTTAAAAGCGAAAAAAGCTCTCGACATTGCGGCGGACAATATGGAAAGGCTGACCCAGTACCGTGATTTTGCGGCAAAGAGAGTGAAGGTCGGTGAGTTGACTAAAACAGCTTTGCTGCGGGCCAACGGCGAATTATCGGGAGCCCGCGCCGATTATCTCCGGGCAACCAATGCCCTCAAACTCGCGCGCGCCGCGTTAATCCGCATCACGGGCATCGAGGAAACCTTCCGTCTGAAAGAAACGGAAATTCCGTCCGCTGATCTTGACCGGTTCGAAAAAATACGCGAAACGGCCATGGCCGCAAGAGCCGATTTAAAAAGTTATGACATGCAGACGCAAATGGCCGGGCAACAGGTAAAGTATGCCCGGGGCGCCTTCTGGCCCAGCGTTGGCGTGTTTGCCGTTTACAACGGGGTTGATCAAAATCCCGTCACCGCAACGCTTCTCCGGGAAAGCATGCTGGCCGGCGTTTCGCTTACCTTTCCTTTTTTTGAAGGCGGCTTGAGAGTCGCCGAACTCAACGAAGCAAAATCCAAAGAGCGGCAGGCGCGTCTGGCGTATGATGACCTAAAGAAAAACATTGATATTGAATTGCGCGGAGCCTGCCTGGACCTGGAAACACAAAAAGGCACACTGAAATTTCTGGAAGATCAACTTGTTTTTGCCCGGGACAATTACAAGGCCGTCCTGAGGCAGTATGAAAACGGCCTGGCCACAAGCCTGGATGTTATGGATGCCAACACCCTTCTTTTATCATCGGAAAAGAATGTGGCTGAAGCTTTGTATAATTATCAACTGGCCCACCTGAAAGTCAGAAAATCAAGCGGCACACTGCTGAAATTTATTACGGAAGGCATTTAATTCAAACAGATGCGCGCCGGCATGTCACAAGGAGGATGAAGGGTATGGGGTTTCAGAAAAAAAATAATTCCGCGAACACACGGCCGGGACGGTTGATCTCAACGGTCCTGCTGCTGATGATGATATTGGCTGTTTTTTCTTTTGCATCCTGTCAGAAGGAAAAAAAAGCGGAGCCGGAACGGCAGGTGAATGTGCGCGTCTGGCCTGCTGAAATAAAAAGAGTTCAGCCGTATCTTGAAACAACGGGAACCCTGAAAGCGGATGAAGAAGTAACGATCAGTTCGGAAGTCGACGGCCTGATTAAAAAAATTCATGTGGAAGAAGGAACCTCCGTCGGCGTCAGAACACTTCTGGTGGAAATCAATGAAACCGATTATCAGCTGGACTGGAAAAGATCCGAAGCAGCGCTGAAACAGGCCCAGGCTTCTGGGGCCAATGCGAATGCCGAATACAGGAGGAAGGAAGCTCTGTTCAAGGAAGAACTGATTACCAAACAACAATTTGATGATATCGTCACAAGAGTTGCTCTGGCGGAAGCGGAACTGGACAGGGCCAAAGCAACCCTGGCCATCTCCCGCGAAAAACTGATCCGGACGAGAATTTATTCACCGCTTGTCGGCGCGGTCAAGGAAAAGAAAGTATCCGTCGGCGATTATGTCCGCAACGGCACGCCCCTTCTGCAGTTGATTAAGATCAATGCGCTGAAGCTCAGTTTTACCATCAGCGAGAAAGATGTTGCCGGTTTGAAAACAGGACAGGAAGTTGTTTTTTCAGTCGATGCTTTCCCGGGCAGACAATTCAGAGGCAAGGTCAGTTTGCTTTATCCGAATGTGGAAGAGCGCACGCGGACGCTTCAGGCGGAGGCCCTTGTGCCCAATGCCGATCATCTGCTGAAGCCGGGATACTTTGCCCGGGTGCAAATCAATACCCAGGCGGCGCGGGATGTTGTGGTCATCCCCATCACATCGCTTCTGTATGACGCCGCCACAATCCGTGTCTTTGTCGTCAACGGGAATAAAGCGCAGGAAAGGGTGATTAAAACAGGCAACAAATACGGCGAATATATAGAAATCAGAGAAGGCCTCAAAGAAAAAGAACAGGTTGTTGTTGTCGGCCAGAACAATTTATCGGAAGGGGTGAAGGTCCATGTGGCTCGCTGATACCTCTGTTAAACGACCGGTTTTCGCCACGATGGTGATCATGGCCCTGGTGGTGCTGGGCCTGGTCAGTTATCCGTCCATCGGCGTTGATCTTTTGCCGAAGATTGATTTTCCCATCGTCACCGTCAGGACGGAGCTGAAAGGCGCCAGTCCCGACGTAATGGATGTGGATGTCGCTGATCGCATTGAAGGCGCCGTCAATACCATTAATGGAATCAAAAGCATCACATCAACAAGTTACGAAGGCGTATCGCTTACCACCATTGAATTTGTCCTGGAGAGAAATATCGACCAGGCTGTTCAGGATGTGCGCGAAAAAGTGTCCGGAATCCGGAACAAATTGCCCCCCGATATTGACGAGCCCAAGATTGCCAAAGTGGATCCCGACGCCACGCCGATTTTGTTTATCAATCTTTCCGGAACCCGTTCCGTACGCGATCTTTCCACCTACGCGGATGAAGTGCTCAAAGAGCAGCTTCAGCGCATCAATGGCGTGGGAGACGTGATCTTCTATGGTCAGCGGCTGCGCCAGGTGCGCATCTGGCTTTCTGCCGCAAAAATGCAGGCCTACCAGATAGCCCCAAGCGACGTGGTTGTGGCCCTGAAGCGTGAAAATATCGAGTTGCCGGGCGGCCGGATTGAAACAAAAACCAAAGAATATACCGTCCGGATCAAGGGGGAGTTCGCCAAGATTCCGGATTTCAACGACTTGATCATCAGTTATTACAAAGGCGCGCCGGTGCGGGTCCGCGATATCGGCCGGGCGGAAGACGGCATGGAAGAAAAACGATCCCTGTCGCGTTTCAACAGGGTTCCTGCCGTCGGCATGGCGATTCAGAAACAATCGGGGACCAACACGGTGGAAGTGGCCGATCGCGTCAAAAAGGAAGTGGAGCGCATTAATAAGACACTGCCTCCCGGAATGAAAATCAACACCGCCGTGGATCAGTCGCTTTTTATTGTCCGTTCGATTAAGGAAGTGCAGTTTCATTTAATTATCGGCAGTCTTTTTGCCATTCTGGCTGTCTTTATCTTTCTGAAAAATATGCGCACAACGCTCATCAGCGCGGTAGCCCTGCCCGTTTCCGTCATCTCGACCTTCGCGCTGATTAACGCTTTCGGTTTTACGTTCAACAACATGACCATGCTGGCGCTGTCGCTCTCGGTGGGCCTGTTGATTGATGACGCCATTATTGTTATTGAAAACATTTACCGGCATGTGGAAGAAGGCATGGAACCACGGGAAGCGGCAACCTTCGGCACATCGGAAATCGGACTGGCCGTTATGGCCACAACGTTCGCCATCGTCGGCATATTTCTGCCCGTCGCCTTCATGAAAGGCATCATCGGCCGCTTTTTCCTGCAGTTTGCCCTGACGATTGTTTTTGCCGTAATGGTTTCCCTTCTGGTATCCTTTACGCTGACGCCGATGATGGCGTCGATTTTCCTCAAGTCGCATAAAAAATCCATACCCAATCCTCTGGCCGCAAACACGGGCGGCAGGAAGAACCTCTGGACGAGAATCAGCGATTATGCCGAACATTATTACGGCAAGCTGGAGTTATTTTACCGCGCAACGCTGGAATTTACACTGGGGTACCGTAAAACCGTGCTGGCAGGCGCCTTGATGATTTTTATTTTAAGTATCGGTCTGACGAAATTCATCGGAAAGGAATTCACACCGCCTGAAGATCAGGGTGTATTTATTGTTCGCATGGAAGCACCGATTGATTATTCCGTTGATCAGATCGAACAGTATCTGGGAAAAACGGAAGCCATCATGCAGGAAATCCCGGGCGTCAAATCCGTCTTTTACGTTCAGGGATACGGAGGGTATGCCAATCGCGCCAGGATGATGATCAACCTGACGCCCAAAGCGCAGCGTAAAAACAGCCAGGAAGACATTAAGAAAATAGCGCGAACGAAACTGCGGGAAATTCCGGGATTGAAAGTCTCCGCCGAAGATCTTTCAGTTGTCGGCGGCGGCATCAGGAATGTGCCGATTCAATACAGCATCCGCGGTCAGGACCTTGGCGCCATGCAGAACTATGCCAAGCAGATCACGTCCGAGTTTTCCAAGCTGCCGGGAATCGTGGATGTGGATACGTCGCTGGAAGTCGGCAAGCCGGAATTCAAGGTTTACATCGACCGCGACCGGGCAGCCGCTTTGGGCGTGGATGTGGCCACGGTTGCCGAGGCCATCAACCTGCTGATCAGCGGCGAATTGGACATCGCGAGATACAAGGACGAACTCAAGGGAAAACGGTACGATATCCGGGTCCGGCTCAATCCGGAAGACCGGGAAAGTTCAAGGAGCATGCAGCGTATTTTCGTGCGCGCCCGCGATGGAAAGCTGGTGGAGCTGGCTAACGTGGTTAAAGTAGAGGAAGGCACCGGCCCCAGCGTCATCAACCGTGTTGACCGGCAAAGGGCCATTACCATATTCGCTTCGCTGGAAGGAAAACCACTGGGACAGGCGAAAGGTGAGCTCGATGCCATTGCCGGTAAAATTCTGCCTTCCGATTATTTACCCAAATATCAGGGCATGGCTGATACGATGAGCGAATCTTTCGGTTATCTGCTTTTTGCCCTGATGCTGGGCATCATCATGGCTTACATGATTCTGGCATCGCAATTTGAAAGTTTTGTTCATCCGATCACCGTGCTGCTTTCCATGCCGTTGTCTTTTGTCGGCGCTTTCGGCGCCCTGTTTATCACCGGCAAGACCCTGAACATTTTCAGCTTTATCGGTTTGATTCTGCTGATGGGTCTGGTAAAGAAAAATGCCATCCTGCTGGTAGACTATACCAATGTTTTGCGGGGCCGGGGCACGGCGCGCCGTGAAGCGATCCTTCAGGCGGGACCCGTCCGGATGCGGCCGATTCTCATGACGACGTTTGCGATGGTTTTCGGCATGCTGCCGATTGCTCTCGGCGTCGGAGAAGGGGCGGAAACACGCGCCCCGATGGGTATCGCGGTGATTGGCGGACTCCTCACATCACTGGTTTTGACCTTGATCGTTATTCCGTCCGCCTACGATATTTTTGATGACTGGCAGGAAAAATTCAAACACAGAAAAAGCAAAAAAGCGGAACTTGCTGAAAAACCACCGGCGCAGTAGTCCGCAGCTTGCTGCGGACTACTGCGCCCCCCTTTTACGGGACCATTCGGCCGCAGGCTTTGTTTACGCTATGCGTTCAGAATCAGAGTTTTTAGAAAATAACGTATGGATGCTCCTGGAGGTGCCAGAATGAAAATGTTTTTTGTTGTTTATGCCGAATCCTCCGATGAAATCATCACAGCAGCCTTTAAAAAAGCCGGTTACAAATCTTATACAAAAATGCATGGTGCGACGGGCGAAGGCCGGGAAAGCGAACCCAAACTGGACACGCATTACTGGCCCGGCAGAAACAATACCCTTTTACTGGGGGTGCCGGATGATGAGATTCAGAAGCTTGTCGAACTCGCGAAGAAGCTGAAGGAAGCGCATCCACGCGCCGGCCTGAGGGCGTTTACCTTTCCTCTGGAAGAATGTATTTAACGTTCGCGCATGGTGATGTTATGGCTAATCAGAAAAATACCCGCAGACAAAAAGACATCTCACGGCTGCTGCGCGAAAAGAAATTTAATCCGCCCGAGCGGCTGAAAAAGGACAATCCGTTTCCGGCAAAAAAACGCAGCAAGCAGTAGAAGGGCCATAAACGTCAATTTATATTCTTGCTCAGACAAATATATTGTCCAGAAATATTAGATTTATGAAACACTTGGTAATTAAGTGTTTGTAGAAAATATCCACAAAATGTTGTTTACGCAGACTCAGCAATCACCGTCCCCCCCTTGTTTTTATCAAATCGACAACTTTTGATAATAACCCTGCTAAATGTTAGTTAATACCTGCATAATTATTAAAATTCATGGTCAGAATAGATCTCATCAAACAAATGCTGCAACACTGCAAGTAAATCGAGCTACAAGAGAAACAACAAACTTCAAAGCTAAATATGTGAATAAAATGTTTGACTTAACTAAATTGAACATTGACAATTCTCAATGATTATGTAAAATTTTGCCTGTCAAGCGCAATTTCAGCAGATTTTTATAAAAAGAAAAAATGAATATTTTAATTTATACCCCTGAATGTGTTATTAAAAAATCGTCATCAGAATTCAAGCAGCCATTTTATCGTATAATACTTTCATAAAGTAGATACCAAAAGGAGAATGAAGATGAAATCCAGATTTTGCATCATTTTAACCTTTATTTTGATAATTATTTCTTTTAGTTCCGCAAATGCTCAGAATGGTTGGAAAACTTTTACAAATAAAGAGCAATTATTATATGATGTCGAAAACTTTAGAGAACAAAATATTTTGCAAACGGATAAAACCGAAGAAATAGCAAGGGAAAGCAATAAACTTCTTAGAGAATCAATAGAAAAAAACCGAGCATGGGATGAGTTGTATTTCAGTTATGTATCCCAACTCCAAGACACTAATGAAAGACTGCTGAGATACAAATCACTCCTCGATAGGAAAATTCAAATTATTCGAGTATTGAAACAAATTGACGAAACAATAGATAGCGTAAGAGAAATTTATAAAAATCGATTAAAGGCCATTCCAACAGGCTATCTTCTTCTTTCAAAGACCAATGCCGATATTTTTAAAGAATCTAGAAAAGATATTAACCGAAAACTTGATAAATCATCTAAACACTTCTTAAGTGAAAACTATATGCCATCTTTTATCACAGGTGACACAACAGTAAAACAGCTCAAGGTTGTCAGCGATATTATAAGGGCGACAGAAGCCGGCAGGGTTGAGTCTTTTGAAACAGATCCCGTAACACAAATGTCAAGTGACCTTAAAGACTTTTATATGCTTCAGCAATACAGGATATATCCTGAATTCGCAAAAGTCAGCCATACTGATAAAACTGATCAGAAAAATACAACAAAGACCGATCTTGGAACATTCTCTGCAAAAGTCTTGCTAGATCCTGACAAAGGAGAAATGATCGATAAATTTACTGCAGATAATGTCAAAAATAAAGAGTCTATCAAGAATATGTACAAGCAGACTCAAGACTACAATTTAAGACAGCTCCAACTCCTGACTGAAATAGATCACGACTATCAAAATAATATTGGGCAAGCAATATCAAAGAAAAATAAAGCAAAAAACAAACTTGATGAAATTGATAATGAATTAGAAAGCTCATATAAAGATGTCACAATTAAATCTCTTCATGAGGACAGAACCAAGGCTGAGAACATGCTGGTTAATCATGTTCGGGAAAGGGAAATGATTCTTCTTACTGTTCAAAGTGAGGTATCGCAAAGCGAGGATCCCGTGAAAGATTTATTTAAAAAAATGGCGAAAGGCGGTTATGAAGACCTTTTGATGCGGGCAGAGCAATTAAAATCATACAAGTTTTTTGTTGTTGTAGATCATGTCCTGCGGAGCGAAGAGGCCAGTACTTTTTATTCTAAGGCTGTACCTGTTGCCTATAATATCCCTATTGTAAGAATTTCATACCGGCCAGGAGAGGGCGGAATATTAAGATGTGGCGTTCTTTTAGGCTTAAAGGTTAAGTTTTCTGGAGCTGTCATTCCCGTTGAAGATCCAGAAAAGGAACAAAAGCTAATGGCTAACGCCCGTAAGGCTTTTATTTTAAAAAAGTATGATGAAGCCATCAATTATGCAACGGAGTTAATTATGATAGATTCTAAAAATGTAAAGGCAATGAAAATACTAGCACTATCATATACTAAAATGGACAACAATAACAAGGCATGTGATGTCTATCGAAAGATGCTTGAACTGAATCCTAGAGATGTGGAAGCCCAAGAAGGCCTTCAGAAAACCTGCAATTGAAGAAAAAGATAGAGCATTATTCATTGCCGCTTTAAAATTTGATAGGCAAGTTCGATTTGCTCCATGCCATTTATTGCTGATGAATATTCAAATTTGTTTAACTCTACCCTCGGATTGATCTTTTTTATACTGGGATGTTTCATAATGGCACCCGCTAAGGTGGGTTCTATATCGTTTCTATAATTTACTTGCATCATCCTTGCACTTTTCAAGCCAGCTAGGATATCTATATCCATTATAAAGTCGGTTGTTGTCCCAAAGATTGTTTCCAATAAATCAAATCCAGAGACTACCACTGAATCCTTTCGTTCAACCAGCCTATACCGCCCTTCGCATTCAATTGCTCGTGTAATTTTTGAGAGCGATTGTCCTTGTACTGAATCTTTAATATTCCATATTCCCTTATAGGTATTATAATCATAAACAGCTTCAACTAAAAATCCATCATAATTAGGAAGCGGGTCACCAATACGGCAGCTAAACGCATTTCTGGGCACGATAAAATCTTTATTCTGAATGGCCTTCAACTCGTCGGTTAGAGGTTTAATGTCTTTAATAAAAGCATCAAATATCACTAATGCTTTTTCCCTGTTTTGTGAAGGGTCATTTACATCAAAAGGGTGTTTTGATATGATTTTTTCACTTAATTTGGAAATATCAATTTGAATCTTCTTCGCTCGTTCTAGAAATAGTGATAATTGATTATCGTTTGATGGGGAAGGCTCAGTAGCCTGTGTCGTAGGTGGTGATGAAACTTTTGGAGGTAGTGGTGGGTTACGCGGAGTTACTACCGTCGGAACTGGCTGGTTATTTGAAGATACAGCCAGAAATTGAACATTTATTGTCTTTAATACTGTTGCATTGTCAGTCTTAATTATATTGACCGAAATGCCATAACCTCGTTTGTCCGCTAGTTCATTTAGACTTCCAGTGATGACTAAATCCGCAAATATTTGTCTGCCAAAATTTGCAGATATTTGGGGATCTGCCAATTGTATCGGCTTAATATTTTTTTCCACAAGCTGCTGCTTAATATTTATCTCTTTGTCCATATTTAATATGTTGTATTTATAGAAAATAGACTGGGACACAAGATATTGGCTAAGCTTTGACGTTAAATATTCTCCGTCACTATTTACTATTCCTCTGGAGGTACAAAAATCAATAATAACTATATCTTTCTTGTTAGCTATTGTTTCACCTTTTATCCCCTCAATTATCTTTGTAGACAAATTTTTAATATCAATATTAAAATCACTTATATTTGCATTTGAATTATATTGAGCCAGTGATATGCTCACATTACATATGGTTATAAGATAGATTATAATAGTGATGGTAAAATAAGTAATGTTTATTTTTCTCCCCATGATAATCCTCTCTTATTATAATAAGATGGAATTATTTAACTTAATCAGGAGATATTGTCAATGGTTTGTAAATTGCTGCCAGAAATTTAATCCGCCCGAGCGGCTGAAAAAGGACAATCCGTTTCCGGCAAAAAAACGCAGCAAGCAGGCAACAGCTGATTGCAGCCTCTTTTTGAAACAGGGTTACCCGATATCTGTGCGTTAGACCCGATACGAACATAAAAGGCGAGGAAATAAAATGAATAAAATCTTGAAGTATGGATTGCTCACACTTATTGCTGCCGCTGCCCTGCTGGTGGCATTTTACGTCCTTTTCCCGGAATCGGTGTTCAAGATAGCGATTGATGCTCAGCGGCGCGCGGCCGATCTCGCCAAGAAGGAAGTCCAGGTCGACAATCACAGGATCGTTTACCTGGAAGGAGGAAAAGGAGAAACCGTCATCCTCCTTCACGGATTCGGCAGCAACAAGGACAGCTGGCCCATGTTCGCTAAATATTTGAAAGGCTACCATTTGATCATACCCGACATTCCCGGTTTCGGTGAAAGCTCGCAGGTGCCCGCGGACCATTACGGCATGGAAAGCCAGGTGGCGCGCATCAACCGGTTTGTGGAGGCGCTTAAACTTGATAAATTCCATATGGCGGGAAATTCAATGGGAGGCGCTCTTGCCGCAAGCTACGCAGCAAAACACACACAGAGAGTTCTGACGCTTGCCCTCCTGGCCCCGGCCGGCGTGCCGTCGCAGAAGAAAAGCGAGTTTGTCATCCAAATTGAAAAAGGCAGGAATCTCCTGCTGGTCAGCAACGCGAAGGATTACGACGATCTTCTGGCGTTGATCTTTGTAAAACCACCCCCCATCCCCGCGCCTTTTAAGAAAATATTTGCGGCCTATATGGCCGAGCACAATGCGTTTGACAGGAAAATATGGAAAGACTGGCAGCCTGAAAAATTCTCACTCGCCCCGGCCCTGCCGCTCATTTCGTCACCGGTCCTGATTATATGGGGAGAGCAGGACAAACTTGTAAATGTGGAAGGCGTTCCATTCCTGGAAAAGCATCTGAAAACTTCCAGATCAGTGATTTTGAAAGATACGGGTCATACCCCGATGATCGAAAAGCCCGAAGAAACGGCAAAGCCTTATCTAAACTTCCTGAAGGAGAAAAGATGAAGATTCTCCGGAAACGTATTGAGCCGCTCTTAAATACCGAAATAAACGAGCTCATTATGCTCCGAAAGCACCGCTCAACTGGCCGCAGGCGGCAAGGATATCGCTGCCCTTGCTTTTACGAAGCATGGTGGTGAAGTGCCGGTCAAGCAGGATTTGCTGAAAGGCTTCCACGTCTTTTGCGGACGGTGACTTATAAGGTGATCCGGGATATTCATTAAAGACAATCAGGTTCAATTTGCAGCGCTGATCCTTCAAGAGCCGGGCCAGCTTTTCCGCGTCCGCCCGGGATGAATTCACGCCGTCAATGAGAATATATTCAAAAGTGAGCAGACGCCGTCCGGGCATGGGGTATTTTTTACAGGCGGCAAGCAGCGCGGCAAGCGGATACTTTTTATTGACCGGCATGAGCAGATTCCGGGTTTCATCATCAGAGGCGTTTAGCGATACGGCCAGATTGATGCAGATGTCTTTGCCCAGCTGGATGATTTGCGGCGCAAGCCCGCAGGTGGAAACCGTTATCCGGCGGTTGGACATCCCCAGACCGAAATCGCAGGTAAGGATCCGGATCGACTTGACCGTACTTGCGAAGTTAGCCAGCGGCTCTCCCATACCCATCATGACGATGTTGTTGATGCCCGCGCCATCCGGCGTTTTGTGCTTCAGGGTAATCAGCTGCCCGACGATTTCCGCGGGCGTCAGGTTACGCTTAAAGCCCTGGCGTGCCGTCAGGCAAAATTCACACCCCATCGCGCAGCCGGCCTGCGTCGATAAGCAAATCGTCCAATGGCTTTTCCCGGGGATTAAAACGCTTTCGATGAAAAGGCCGTCCTCCAGCCGCAGCAGCGCTTTTTGCGTGCCGTCCTGCGATTTCTGAATTTTGACAATTTCCGGCCGGTAAATCCGCGCATTGGCGGAGAGCTTTCCCCGGAAATCACGCGACAAGGTCGTCATGGTGTCAAAAGATGTACAGCCTGTCTGATGCAGCCATTTCATGATCTGGCGGGCGCGAAACTTTTCCTTGCCGGAAGAGGAGATAAACGCTTCCATCTCCTCGAGGGTAAAATCCAGCAGATTGGGCAATAAATTAGTCATTAATTATTTTCTTCAGTGTCTCCGCGATGGCATCGATGAATTCTTCCGTATTCACTTTTCTGTTGGAAGCTCTCTTTTCGGCCAAAAGCAGCAGGTCGCCGGTCATGATGCCGCCCTCCACCGTTTCCAGCGCCGCTTTTTCAACCTGATCGGCGAATCTGACAACATCCGGTGTTCCATCCAGTTCACCGCGTTTGCGCAAACCGCCGGTCCAGGCAAAAATCAACGCCATCGAATTGCTGGAGGTCTCTTCGCCTTTCAGATGTTTGTAGTAATGCTTCTGCACCGTGCCATGCGCGGCTTCATATTCAAACCAGCCGTTGGGGGAAACCAGCACGGAGGTCATCATGGCGAGCGATCCGCTGGCGGAAGCAATCATGTCCGACAGCACATCGCCGTCATAGTTTTTCAGCGCCCACAGCATGCCGCCTTCCGTTTTCATAATGCGCGCGACCGCGTCGTCGATCAGCGTGAAGAAATATTCAATGCCGGCGGCTGCAAATTTATCTTTCCAGTTATTTTCAAATTCCCGGTCAAAAATATCGCGGAAGCCCGCATCATATATTTTGGAAATGGTATCCTTCGTGGAAAACCACACATCAATTTTCTCGGCGAGCGCGTAGGTGAAACACGCCCGGGCAAAACTCAGAATCGATTGCTCCAGGTTATGGTTGATCTGAACGATGCCTGCCGACGGAAAATCCTGCACCAGAGATGTTTGCGGCTTGCCGCCGTCGGCGGGCGTGAAAACGACTTCCAGCTTTCCGGCCTGCGGAATGCTCAGCTCAAAATTATTATAAACGTCGCCATACGCGTGGCGGCCGATGGTAATCGGTTTTTTCCACGCCGAAACTCCCGGCTGGATATTATTGACCAGGATGGGCTTCCGGAAAACCGTTCCGTCCAGCAGGGCGCGGATCGTGCCGTTGGGACTTTTCCATGCTTTTTTTAAATTGTATTCCTTCACCCGGTCTTCATTGGGAGTGATCGTGGCGCATTTAATGCCGACGCCGTATTTTTGAATCGCGCGGGCGGCGTCAAACGTCACCTGATCATCCGTATCGTCACGATGCTTAACGTGCAGATCGTAATAATCAATATCCATATCCAGATAAGGCAGCAGCAGTTTGTCTTTCACCATCTGCCACATGATGCGGGTCATTTCATCGCCGTCCATTTCGACAAGCGTTGTTTTCACTTTGATTTTTTTCGTCATGTAAAAATATTACTCCATCTCATTTATTATTTTTTATTTTTGACTGCGGACGTTGAGCGCACCGCCGGCCAGGATGATTTGTTTTTGTCTTGACGACAAAGAACAGCTTACCTCAAATATTGTTCCCCTGGTCTTGTTTTGCACGACCGGATTTCTACCTTCCATCACGGCGGCTCTCAGCGCGGGGATTTCCAGATCATCGCCTTCTGTGACGGTGTCATAGTCCCTTTCATTAAGGAAGGTCAAAGGCAGGATGCCGAAGTTGATCAGATTGGCGGCATGAATTCTTTCCAGCGATTTGGCGATGATCGCGCGCACACCCAGATACATGGGGCAGATGGCGGCATGTTCGCGCGATGAGCCTTGGCCATAGGAAAGGCCGGCCACAATGATGTTGTGCTTTCCTGCTTCTTTTTGCGCCATGGCCCGCCGGGCAAAGGAGTCATCCACATTTTCAAAAACAAATTCGGAATATTTGGGAATATTCGAGCGGTATTTCATCCGCGCTCCGGCAGGAATAATATGATCCGTCGTGATCTTATCCCCGACCTTAATCGTAACCTTGCCGGAAATAACATCAGGCAGCGCTGAATTGGCGGGCGGAGCGCCGATGTTCGGTCCGCGATAGATTTCCATATTGTTGCCGGCGTTTTCCGGACGGATCATCATACTGTCGTCAATGACCAGATCCCCGGGCATCGCAACCTGCGGATAGTCCATCCGGAGGTCCCGCGGATCGGTAAAACGGCCGGTGATGACGGCTGCCGCCGCCGTTTCAGGACTGACCAGATAGACATCAGCGTCCATCGTTCCCGATCGTCCCAGAAAGTTGCGGTTTGACGTGCGCAGGGATACCGCGCCGGATTTCGGGCTCTGGCTGTTGCCGATGCAGAATCCGCAGGCGTTTTCCATCAGCCTTGCGCCTGACGCGATAAGAGAGGCGAGATAGCCGTCCCGGGCAAGGTTGTCCAGCACCTGCCGGGACCCCGGCGCTAAAATAAAACTGACATCGGGATGAGCCACGCGTCCTTCGAGAATCTTTGCCACGGTCACCAGATCTTTATACGAAGAATTGGTGCAGCTGCCCAGACAGACCTGATCCACGGCAATTTCCTTCATACTGCGCACGGTGCCGATATTTTCCGGGCTGTGCGGTTTAGCCGTCATCGGTTCAAGCGCGGATAAATCAATATCGACAATTTTTGCGTAGGCCGCATCGTCGTCCGCCCTCAGTTCAATAAAATCGGCTTCTCTTTTTTGCGAGGCAAGAAAAATCCGGGTCAGTTCGTCGCCGGGGAAAATTGAAGTCGTCACGCCGCACTCCGCCCCCATATTGGTGATGGTAGCGCGTTCCGGAACGCTGAGCGATGCGACCCCTTCTCCGCCATACTCAAAAACGGTTCCGACATTGCCTTTCGTTGTGAAAATTTCCAATACTTTAAGGATCACATCTTTCGCGGAAACCCAGGGCTGCAGACGACCGCTGAGATTGATTTTAATGACGGAAGGGCACGTGAGGTAAAACGGTTCACCGGCCATAGCCAGCGCCACATCAAGGCCGCCCGCGCCGATGGCGATCATGCCCAGCGCGCCGCAGGTGGGTGTATGACTGTCTGATCCAATCAGGGTTTTGCCGGGTTTGCCGAACCGCTCCAGATGGACCTGATGGCAGATGCCGTTGCCGGCGCGTGAAAGCACCACGCCGAATTTCCGGGCGACGCTTTGCAGATAGCGGTGATCGTCCGCGTTTTCAAACCCGATTTGAATCGTATTATGATCGATATAGCTGACGGACAGTTCCGTCTTAACCTTCGGGATATTCATGGCTTCAAACTGCAAATAGGCCATGGTGCCTGTGGCATCCTGCGTAAGGGTTTGATCAATATGGATGCCTATTTCGCAACCGGGCACAAGGTTCCCTGAAACCAGATGCCGGTCGAGAATTTTTTCAACAATGTTTTTTCCCATCAATTCTTCCTTGATACATTCTGATAATATTTAATGCTGCTAATCTTTCGGCAACAGGATAATCGCTATGCGACGATTTTTCGCCCGCCCTTCCGGCGTCGTGTTATCGGCAACCGGTTGATATTCTCCAAAAGCGGTTGCCGAGAGAATCGTCGGATCAATGCCCTGCTGCTGTAAATATTTTGAAACATTAATGGCGCGCGCGGCGGCAAGTTCCCAGTTTGTGGGATACACGCGGGCCAGCTTGCTGGTAATCCGGACATTGTCCGTGTGGCCTTCAATGCGGATATTTTTATCTTTAACAGTCTTCAGAATTTCCACAACCCGGCTGAGAACTTCGATGCCTTCTTTTTTAACTTTTGCTTCTCCGGAATCAAACAAAATTTTATCGACGACATCCATGGTCAATTTACCCTTGAGCTCTTTGATGGTAATCTGCCCCTGGGCTATTTCACCCTTCATTTCATTTAAGAGTTCCCGATAGGTATTGCTGGCTTTTTCCACTTCCTGCGTTTTTTTTGTTACCTGAGACACGTTTTGCTTAAGTTTGTTGTTTTCCGCTTCCAGGATTGCCACAGCACCGGTGAGGTCTTCATTTTGCCCGGTTAACGATTTTATTTGCTCTTTCAAATTTTTGTTTACCGTTTCGAGAGCGGCCGCCTGTTTGGTCATTTGATCCGCTTCATCCGCTTTTTTCAGATACTTGCTTTCCGCGACCAGGCAACCGCTGCATAGAAAAGCCAGCATAAAAATGTTTAAAAAGACAGCTGCTGTTCTTTTCATAAAATCCTCCTTATAAAATTGCCAAGTTAGTCGTCATTGATCAATGTAAACGAACACGCCGGTAAGGTTAACTTCATATAATAAACTGATGGGATAATCAACCGGCAAAAACACAAAAAAAGAGGCGTCACAGCCCCTTTTTCTGAAGATATGTTTTATAGCAGGGACAAATCAGGTACCGCCGTTCTCATCCAGACCTTTAACGCGAACAGCCCGTTGAAATCTCTTTTGAAAATAGGGCTGATCCAGACTGTCAATGCGTACGGATTTTCCCCGGTAAGACGCGTGAACAAATTCATTATTGCCGATATAAATGCCGACGTGGCCGATGGGTTTTCTGGTCCGGAAGAAAACCAGGTCACCCTCAACCAGTTCATTGCGGTCAACCCGAACGCCAACGTGTGACTGCTCGCTTGCGGTGCGCGGCAGGGAGATGTTGAATAATTCGTACATTTTCCGGACAAACGCGGAACAATCAATTCCTTTTACGGTGGCGCCGCCCAGGCGGTAAGGCGCCCCCAGGAAACCGGTGGAGACTTTAATAAACAATTTTCTTTCATCCACGCTGCCCCACTTGCCTAAAAGCTCTTCACTGGCCTGGTTCTCACAGGCAATGCTGCTGCCGGCTTCGGGAGAAGCAACTTCCTCTTCCTCGCCTAATAACTCTTCATCTTCATCCCCCGCAGAGGCGGAGGTCGCGGATGGCTTTGCTCTTGCTAAAATGAGGACGCGGCCGGCGCGCAGTTTTTTCGATTTAATATTATTTAAAGCGGCAATTTGTTTTGCAGGAACGCCTGTTTTTCTTGAAATAGTGGAAAGGGTATCGCCTTTTTTAACTTTGTATGAAGAGGTGGCTTGAGGTAAGGATTTTGATTTTGATTTTAATTTTGATTTTGCTAAAGCGGGAGAATCGGATTTCTTTGGACTGACTTGCAAAACCTGACCGGGTTTCAGTTTGTTACCGGTAAGATTGTTGTCTTTTTTGATATCAGCTACGCTGACACCGAACTTTTTGGAAATGGTGTAAAGGTTTTCACCCTTCTTGACTTTGTATTGGCTGGCATGAGCGCCGGTGTTGAAACAGAATAACAAAAAAAGAACAAAAAATCCCGAGACTACTAAAATCCGCCGTTTCATCATGAAGTACCTCCTTTTTTGCGGGGGGGTCCCATTTTGTTAACGGTGCACAGATTGCAGCCCATTGCCGCTCAGTGTAAATATATCTAAGGATAATTTACTGCACACAGAAAACGAAGTTCTACATAAAAAAGCCTATCACCAGCTTCGTGTTAGTTGACATACTAAAAAACACAGGGACTGTCAAATTTATTTTGCATTCTTTTTTAATGAGGTATAGGAAACGGCAACTGAAAAAAAGGGAAACAATTCATGATGCATCACTGGAAAAAAATATTTTTATGGAGCGTCCTTGCCTTACTGGTTTTTTTCGCAATAGATGTCGGCCGTTATTTTTTCTATCCGAACGTGGCTGATCTCTCGAAGAATCGTCCCGGTAAAACCGCTTTTATGGAGTATCGGGAAGATATGTGGAAGGAAAAAGGCATCAAGAAAAAAATTTCGACATCCTGGGTGCCGCTTTCACAAATATCGCCTTACGCCATGAAGGCGGTTATTATTGCCGAAGATGATAAATTCTGGTCTCACGAAGGTTTTGATTTTGAGGCCATGCAGAAGGCGCTGGAAAAAGATATTAAAAAGAAGAAATTTAAAGCCGGCGGAAGCACGATATCGCAGCAACTGGCAAAAAATTTATATCTGACTCCGGACAAGAACCCGATTCGAAAAATCAAAGAAGCCATCCTGACCTGGCGTATTGAACAGCAACTGAGCAAGAGAAGAATTATGGAACTCTATTTAAATGTTGCCGAGTGGGGAGACGGCATGTTCGGCATCGGGGCGGCCGCGCGTAAATATTACGGCAAATCCGCCGGGGGGCTTGGCCCGCGCGAAGCGGCGGAACTGGCCGCCGCCCTGCCCAATCCAAGGCGCTTTCGACCTGACGGCAGTTCACAATATGCGTCCAACCGCGCGGATAGAATTTATCAGATCATGGTGCGCCGCGGCATTGTCATTGAAGAATACGATGAAGTCCTGGAAGAAAAAGACGACGCCCTTGAAGGGAAAAAAGAGGAAATCCGGGAGTCCGGTGAAAATCCTCAAACCGGCGCATCCGAAGTCATGACGCCCCCCAAAGAAGTACCTTAATGGCCAAGGCGAGGACGCTGCCCCCGGTCCCGACCGGTTTTCTTATTCTTTTATATTCTTTGGCGTCAAATGTTCAGGCACCTGGACCGCGACCACTTCTCCGGTCGCGCAGACCTTGCCGCCCGCGATGAGACGCGCCTCCACAATCACCTTGCGTCCCTTGATTTCTCTGGCCTTCGCGCGGATTTCCAGAGGGCCGCCCATCGGAGTGGGCAAAAGGTAATTGACATGCAGCGACGCGGTCACAAAACGAAGAGCCGGCTCGGCGCCCATTTCGCGGTTTTCGGCGTGGTATTTGGCGGCGGCCGCCGTGCCCATGGAGTGACAGTCGATCAGCGACGCGATCAACCCGCCATAGACATGTCCGGGCGCCCCGCCCGTGTAACGGGCTTCGGGCGTGTGAATACAGACGGCTTCTTCACCATCCCAGTAACTCTTGATCTGCATGCCATGCTCGTTGAGACGGCCGCAGCCGTAACAGTGGCTGAAATGGTCCGGGTAGTAATCCTGAAAAGCTTTTTTTGTCATCCGATCTCCTTATTGACGGCACGTCTTCAATAGATTCGATTATACACCATTGACCCGTTTCGTCAACTATTGTACCGGATACCGGCAGCCGGCAAACGCTGTTTCCTGCGCCGGGAAGAATATAAAGGATCAGGGTAAGTTTTATTCAGAGGCCATCCGCTGACGGATGAGCTTTTTCACATACACTTCTTCCCGCTCCATTTCCTCAATGCGATCGGTGATGTATTTTCTGGCTTCCTCATGCTGGGGAATGAAAATCTTCTCCAGGGCATTCACCCGGCGCTGCACTTTCTTCAACTCCCGCGAAAGCATCATGATGGACTTGGTCATGGTTGCGTATTCAGCAAGGATCAGCAGCGTCTTTCGGGATAGATCTTTTGCTTCATCATAAGTGGCGGAGGTTTGCTGCAGCGTAAAAACAGCATGAGGCTTTTTGAGAGCAAGCCTGATCACCGGCATTTTCAGCCCCATGAGTTTGGTAAAGTCCATACGGAGGAAATAGCTTCTCACTTCCGAGCAACTCTGCAAGGTCATGGCATCTGCCCCCACATCCACAGCCGCCTTGCGATAGGATGCATAGAGTTCATTTAAAACCTGCTGAAAATCCGCCTCAATCCTGCGGATTTCATCAATCTTCCGGACAATCTCAATAGCCAGAATCTCACGTTTCTGGTTGAGCAGGTCGTATCCCTCATAAGCGAAAGAAAGATCTTCCTTAAGCTTCCTGAGCGATGATTTTGTGGGCGGCAATTCTATTTTCGGCATTATGAACCCTGGGCCTCCGGCATATAGTATTGCTGGATATCCTCCCTCGCGATGCGGTACAGTTCGTCGCGGGGCAAAAGCGAGAGCATGCGCCAGCCGATATCCAGCGTTTGCTCGATGGAACGGTTTTCCTCATAAGCCTGTCGTAAAAATATCTCCTCAAAAGCCGTTCCAAATTTCAGATAAATTTTATCGAGGTCGGAAAGCTCCTCTTCCCCGACAATCGCAGCCAGCGCTCTGATGCGCTTGACTTTCGCGTAGGAAGCAAAAAGCTGAGCGGCCACCTGGCCGTGGTCTTTGCGTGTCCGTCCGACGCCTATGCCATCTTTCATCAGCCGCGATAGCGACGGCAATCCGGCAATCGGCGGATAGATGCCCTTGTTGAAAAGCGCCCGTTCCAGAACAATCTGCCCCTCGGTAATGTATCCGGTCAAGTCCGGCACGGGATGCGAAATGTCGTCGCTCGGCATCGTGAGGATCGGCACCTGCGTAATGGACCCCTTCCCCCCTTTGAGCCGCCCGGCACGTTCATAGACGGAAGCCAGGTCGCTGTAAAGATAGCCCGGATAGCCTTTCCGCGAAGGAATCTCGCCGCGTGAACTGGACAATTCACGGAGCGCTTCGCAGTAATTCGTCATATCGGTCAGGATGACCAGAACATGCATCCCTTCCTCAAAGGCCAGATACTCCGCCAGCGTCAGCGCCGTGCGCGGCGTGACCAGGCGTTCAATGGACGGCGAATCGGCCAGGCTTAAGAATATGGCGGAGTGCGTGAGCACGCCCGACTCTTCCAGGGAATCGATAAAAAATCTCGCCACGTCGAACTTTACACCCATGGCGGCGAAGATGACGGTAAATTCTTCCTCGGCGGTCAGAATCCTCGCCTGGCGGGCGATCTGGGCGGCAATGCGGTTGTGCGGCATGCCGCTGCCCGAGAAGATCGGGAGCTTCTGGCCGCGGATGAGTGTGTTCATCCCGTCAATCGCCGAGATACCCGTCTGAATAAAGTCCCGGGGATACTCCCGGCTCCAGGGATTGATCGGCAGGCCGTTGACATTCATCATCCGGTCGGTAATCACCTGCGGGGCGCCGTCGATGGGCCGGCCCAGGCCATCGAAGACCCTGCCCAGCATATCGCGGTCCACGGGAATCTCAAGGGCCTTTCCCACAAAAGTTACCCTTGTACCTTTCACCGAAAGCCCGCTGGTTCCTTCAAACACCTGAACGACGGCTCTTTGTTCATCAACCTCCAATGTCTGGCCGATTCTTATTTCCCCCGAGGCGTCCCGGATTTCCACGATATCGCCGTAACCAACCCCTTTGATGCCGTCGACAAAGATCAGCGGGCCGGAGATTCCTGACAGGTTTGAATATTCAATTTCCGCGGACATTTTACACTCCTCCTGACGGCGCTTTGAGCGAAGCCAGTTTCTGCTCCAGCATTCTCTGATACTCGTCGATCTTTCCGATATCCTGATTGGAAATTTCGGATTTCAGCCGCACGATCCGGGCGACAACATCCAGCGCGGCAATATCTTTCACGGTTATTCCCGCATGCACCTGCTCCAGGCCTTTTTTATAAAGGCTGAGCAGGCACGCCAGGATTTTGATCTGCTTGGCCGGAGAGCAGAACTTGTCCTGAGGATCGAAAGAGTTCTGCTGCAGGAAGGCGTTCTTGACGGCTTCAGCGCAGAAAAGAATGTATTGTTCAGCGGGCGGCAGCGCGTCGCTTCCAACCAGTTTCACCACCTGCTCGAGCCTGTGATCTTCCAGCAGAATATTCATGACTTCATTTCTCGTGGTGAGCCATTCCGGGTCGAGGGTCTTCCACCAGTCCTCGATGTCGGAGAGATATTCGGTATAGCTGTCGATCCAGCTGATGGACGGATAGTGCCGCGCGTCAGCCAGCGTTTTGTCCAGAGCCCAGAAGCACCTTACAAACCTGGATGTATGCTGGGTGACGGGTTCCGAGAAATCACCGCCGGGGGGAGACACAGCCCCGATGATGGTGATGTCCCCTTCCTTACCCGACAGCGTTTCGACCAGACCCGCCCGTTCATAAAATTCGGCCAGCCGCGTCGCCAGATAAGGAGGAAATCCTTCCTCCGCGGGCATGTCCCCCAGACGGCTGGCGAGCTCCCGCAGGGCCTCCGCCCAGCGCGACGTGGAGTCGGCCATGACGGCCACACTGTATCCCATGTCACGGTAATATTCCGCGATGGTCACGCCGGTGTAGATACTGACCTCACGCGCGGGCACCGGCATGTTGGAGGTGTTGGCAATCATGACCGTGCGTTCGATCAGCGGCCTGCCGTTTCTTTCATCAACCAGTTTCGGAAAGTCCGTCAGAACGTCCGTCATCTCATTGCCGCGCTCCCCGCAGCCGATGTAGATGATGATATCGGCATTACACCACTTCGCCAACGCATGCTGCGTCATGGTCTTCCCCGTTCCAAATCCGCCGGGGATGGCCGCCGTGCCCCCGCGGGCAATGGGGAAAAAGGTATCGATAACTCTCTGCCCCGTAATCAGGGGAAGGGAAGGCTTCTTTCTGCTTTTATTGGGGCGCGGTTTGCGAACCGGCCAGTAAGCGGCAAGCTTACCGTTAAAGATAATTTTCCCCGTGTCCACCACGTAGATATCATCCTCGATCGTGTAGGCGCCGGCCGGGGCGATGCGGGTCAGTTTGCCGGAAATACCGGGAGGAACAAGCACCCGGTGCAGAACCAGCGGGCTCTCCTGAATTTCGCCGACAACACTTCCCTCCCTGACCTCCGCTCCGGATTCCATCAGCGGTTTAAAATCCCACTTCTTCGCCGTATCCAGAGGAGAGAGTTTTATCCCCTTCCGGATATAACTTCCGCACATCTCGGAGATACCGACCAGAGGCCGCTGAATGCCGTCATAGATGCTGGCAATCAGTCCCGGTCCCAGAAGAACGGAAAGCGGCCGGCCGTAGGAAAGCACTTCGTCGCCCGGCTTCAGCCCCGTGTTGTCTTCATATACCTGAATGATGGCAACATCTTCAGCAAGCCGGATCACTTCACCGATGAGCCGGTCGGGCCCCACTTCGGCGATATCGAACATTCTTATCCCGGACAGTCCGACCGCCTTGACAATCGGGCCGTTTACCGCAATCACTTTACCTGTCAATGTTTCGTCCACAGTCACTCCTTAGGATTCCGCCCCGGGAAAATTCTACTTTTTATCATCTCCGGTATGATCGGTCATAACTTTTACGGCCTTCTGGCGGATCAGCAATGCTTTCCGGTAGGATATTCTCTCCAGCGTATGGTTGAAGATGCGGCCCTGGGCCTCATCCAGAACAAGACATCCGCCCCATCCGATCGAGGCATCCGCGTTGATGACAACGGGCTGACTGCCGCGTGCCTTCCGGATGGCCGCCGTAATCTCCTCACCCAGAACAAGGTCTTCCCGCTTCAGCCGCACTTCCACACCGCCGGATATTTGAAGAGCGGCGCTGCAAGCCGCATTCACCAGAAATTGCCTGTAGCGCGGGTTATTTCTGATCCCCTTCATCACCTCTTCCACCGTGCAGTTGATAAATTGTTCCACACTCGTCAGGTTCAGTTTTTTTCTTTCCAGAATGGCTTTGTTTTCCAGGCGGGAAAGCTCCTGATCAATGCGAGCCTGGGTTTCGGCTTCGATCTTTTTACGGAAGCGTTCAATCTCTGCGGCGTAATCCTCATCGAGTCGCCGGATCTCGGCGGTCTCCTTATCTTTGATGGCGGCAATCATTTCTTCCGATTCCCGTTTTATGGAACTTTCGAGTGTTGTATTGTCCATGCCCAATCCTTTAGATGACATTTCGATTTGAAGCTGCCGCCTCGTCGGCGTCACTTCCCGAAGAGGAAGCCGACGACGCAGCCAACAAAGTTAACCGAAGACCGGGAGCGCATCCCGACCAGGGGCGCATTATAAATAGTGCCTACCTTACCGGGAATTTCCGCTGCAAAGCGGAATATTCCAAGCGAAATTGTCATAGCGAGATACCCAATGCCTCCGACACATACCCCATCACCGATCCGCGGAAGCCTTCCCGGTCGTCAATACCGGGAATTTCAACAACCACCGGTGACGGCCTGTTGAGGTTGATCTCCGCAATGCGCTCATCGAGTCCGGAAGCCAGCTCGTTGGTGATCAGGACGATCCCGGCGTCTTTCTTTCTGACAATCTCTTCGAGCACGATTGCGGCCCGGGCGGGAACCGCAACCACTCCTTCCACGCCGGCCAGGCGAAACGCGCTTACCGTATGCATGTCCCCGATCATGTAAATTTTTTCCATAATCAAACACCTCGCAGCAAGCTGCGGCAGTTTAGCATTCTTCCCGCTTAAGCGGGATTACAATTTATTCAAAATCATGATCGCGATAATGAGACCGTAAATGGCAATCCCTTCCGCCAACCCCAGAAAAACCAGGGTTCGCCCCATCAGCTCCGGTTTTTCACTGACCGCCCCGATGGCTGCTGAACCGATTTTGGCCACCGCGTAACCGCTGGCCAGACAGGCGAATCCCACGGCCACTCCCGCTCCGATGTAAGCCAATCCGATCGCGTCGGTGGAAGCTTTCCCCGGACTTCCCTCAGCCGCCCATAACAGCGCCGGAAAAAGGCACAACCCTGCGCATGAAAAAATCCCCCAGGTCAAAAAAGTCAAAAGCTTGTCCCTGATCATCTTACACCTCCGATGTTTTCGCCTTTAATGTAAACGGGGAAAAGACCACCCCGTCTCCTTTGAAAAACCTGCTGAAAAACTCATAGTACTCCAGACGCATGGATTGAATGCCGCAAATCAGGCCTTCAAAACCGATGATGAAAATGTTGCCGAGAATAATGATCATAACGGCACCGGCGGATTTCAGGGAAGGATCAGCCATGCCCGCGAGCGTGTAGGTTACAATGCTCAGGCCCGCGTGGGAAAGCGCGAAGGCGCCCACCCGGATAAAGGAAATCGTGTTGGCAAAAAGCCCCAGGCCAATCTCCACAACTTCCATGACGGTTTCGATGATGTATTCTGAAATACTGTGCGGCTTTGGTTTTTCAAAAAACATCATTCCCAGTACGCCGCGCAGTGAAAAAACCATCAGGGGCAGAAAGATAAAAACACCAACCGCCCAGAACGCCGGGAGCTGACCGGTTCTCTGGTAATTCAGGGCAAATACGACCATAGCGGCATAGAGGGTAAGGATGGCCAGTCCCCGCTTTTCCAGAAGGGCTTCGGTATAATCCGAATTAAGAAAACTGTTGATGATATTGAGGCCAAAACCGATCATGATAAACACCACCCCCATCATGATGGTCATGAAAAACAGACGCATAATATCGCCGGTGGGATGGAACCAGAGGGCGGGCAGAAGATGTTCACTGGAAAAGACGCTGCCATAGAGCAGGCCGCAGACAGCCGCTGAGCCGCCGCAGGCCAGAAGAATCCCGCCCGCCTGCACAAGTTCTTCCCGAAACTTCTTCTGACCGAATCTTCTCAAAATCAGGCCGCACATCATGAGGATCAACCCCTGGCCGAGGTCGCCGAACATGAGGCCGAACATCATCACATAAGTGACGGCGGTAAGGGGCGTGGGATCGAGTTCGCCGGGGGAAGGCATTCCCATGGTTTTCACCAGCAGCTCAAAGGGCCGGAACAAGCGCATGTTTCTCAGGCGAACGGGCGCATCCCGGTCCTGCTCATCGGACACGATAAACCTGCCGCCGCACACGGTCTGCATGATTTCAACAAGCCTTGTTCTTTCTCTTGCATCCATCCATCCGGTGATGAACATCGCCCGGGATGAAAATACGGACATCCGCATGGCCTTGAGCATTTCCTCATAAGCCCGGTAATCAGCGTTCATTTGCCTGAAGGCCTGTCCTTTTTCCTCCTTCAGACGGTTGACATAGGCGGCAAGCGTTTCCACGCGCCGCTTCAGGGCATCGGCACGCTTCGCAAGGGTTGTCAGAGCCACCGGCCGGAGTTCATCGGAATGGTCGGTAAATCCGTTTTCCTTGAGGAACTGAAGCATATCGGCGGCAAAAGCCGGCAAGGCCATGCCGAACACGAAGTGCCCGGTTCTGGCGATCATAAACCGCTCGTAGGACGGAACCTGCCAGTCGGTATTCTCCACCGTTCCGAAAACCGTCCGAAGAATTCTTCCTTTTTTGAATGCTCCGGCATCAATGCCCATGCGCTCAAGCGCTTCGGCGTACTGGATCTCCCGGGTCAGAATTTCCTGCTGCTCACAGATTTTGGCCCGAAGCCTTGCCGTGTACTCCAGCTTTTTTTTCACCGCCCGGGCAAACGCTTCATCCTCAACCGCATTAACCAGCCTGACCTCCGAACCCGCCTCGTCAGGCAAAATATGCAAGGCATTGAGGATATACGTCGTTTCCGACAGGACTTCACGGGTCAGCGCCTCCTCTGCCTGAAGTCCGCCGTCCGTCACGGAATCTCTTTCCTGAAAACGGGCAAGATGGATGAGACCCGCTTTCCCCAGTTCAAGATACACTTCATGATAGAAGGCCTTTTCAAAAGCAATGGTAATTTTCCGGATATCCGATTTTATAAACATATCCGACCTCACGCCTCACAAATCATTCTGTTAATGATCGCGTCTTGGGACATCCCGAAGCGCCGGCCGTCGATTATCCGAAACAGATTCCGGATCTGATAGAAGAGAAGCCAGAGATAGGCGACAACACAGTAAATGGAATGAAAATCCCGATGAAATACGGAGGTGATCCAGGCATAATAATTTTGTTCAAGATGATGTTCGATATTCGCAACAGAGGGTTCCTCCCCCGTGTCCTTGCGCAGTTGTTCAAGATGTTCCGCGAGCGCCTCCTTTTCAAGGCTGACCCGGTACCACACCTTGCCTCCATAAAGTTTGTGAACCTTGTCCATGTAAAATCTGATCCTGTCGTCTTTGAAGCGGTGATTGACCCTGAGCCTGTATGACCAGATCAGGGTCATCACAGCCAGACGTTTGAGCATCATTTCCCGAAACTCCTGCACCGCCGCCCCGGAAAGCAGGTCTCCGGAATGATAGAGGTTCCTGGCTGTACATATATCCAGGTGAATAACCAGCTGCCGGTAACTGGAAATGGTTTTGAAATCATCGTCCAGGTAGATGTCGGCCAAAAGCGATTTGACGTCATCGAGTGACAGCTTTTTCTCAAGCAGCCCTCTGTCCAGAGCGGCAAAGGGACCGATGTCATTCCACTGCTCAAGCGCCTGATGACCTGCTGCTCTGGTCAAAAGAATCCTGGCGTTTTGCGCCTCGTATTGACGGAGATTGGCGATAAAAAACGGCGTGTATTTTTCAAAGGCCTGGGCCAGGTTGACGACCGGGGCAATCTGTTGCCTGAAGAGCGACTCCTTGGCCCGGGTTGGATCCTGAATGTTTGAAATATTGCCCGGCATGCTGGCCGGCTCCCTGATCATCAGGGTGTAGTCCCGAAGCGAGAAGAGGCGGCTTCTCATGGCGTAGATACGCGTGTGTAAATTGGGTTCATCGGCATAATTTCGCATCGTTTTCTAGCCCTCGAGCAGGATGGAAATCATATCTTCTTTGATCGTCTCAGTCAGAATCGGGTCATGAAAAGGATGTTCGCAATCTCTCTGAAAAGCAACAGAGGCTGCCTCGGTTTGTCTTTTGGCTTCCAGAACAGCTTGAGCCAGTCTGTTATTTTCCGTGGAGATAATGTTGGCATGTGCCTGTTCTTTTTCTTTATCCAGGGCAAGCCGATGCGCCTCGATATTTTGCCGGGAGGTTTCCTCGGCCCGTTCGATGTCCCGCGTGGACTCTCTTTCGATCTCTATTATCCGGGCAACCACAGTGTCCATGCAGATCGTCCCTCTCAACGGGAAAAGGGTTTAAAAAAACTTTTCTTCTTTAATAATAGTATAGGGATGCGATTGACGGATGTCAATGAAATAATAGTAAAAACCATGGAAATGCTTGAGAAGGACAGCGGTGATATTGCATCTAAACACCAGTCGTGACTCTATCATTTACTGACTTTTCAACTGTACATCCGCCCCGCGTGGCTTCATCTGCAGAACCATTAATATTTCAGTCGCAGACAAATTTTCTGTTGCGGGTTATCGTTTTTTTGTCACAAACAACACAAAAAATGGTCTAATAAGGGAAAAAGAGAAAATCATGACAAAAAATAAACAAGAGCTGACCAATTAAGGTACATCCTTTCAAATGCAAGGCTTCATAACGGCTGGTTTATCAGAACCAATGAAACGGAATGAAAAGTGGCAGAGAACAACCGTCTGTTTTTCTCTGCCAAGAAAACATCTGTCTCCGGTACTGCTTTTTTTGATCATCATATGATCCATCACAATTTTAAAGCAGAAACAATTGATAAGCTTACCAGGAAGAAATGTTCATAATTATCATTCTGTTACCAATAATATCGCTCTTGGCAATGAACCATTATCCTGTATATTTTCTGAGACGAAATTTTGAAGATGCTTTCAATTATTTCAAGATTCCTGCATGGAATTATCTGGTATTGATAAATTAAGATACATCATAGGGGCAACTTCCACTATTGGGAGAAATTATCAAACTTCCATTCTTGCACGTTAGGCATCATAAACTTTTTAACATCTCTAATATCATGTCAATGCAATGCGGCAGCATTTCTTCATGTCTCCATGCGCGGGTAATGGGTGGTTTAATTATTCGTGCCGGCCATGAAGAAGTTATGTCCATCTATTGGATTTTGGAAAGCAGCCATCGGCAAATCCGTTGCCCGAAGCAAACAAATTGCCTTACGCTGACTTCTCGATGGCTTTCTGAACCCTGAGCAGCAGCATGTTTTTCTTGAAGGGTTTTTTCAGATAATCCAGCGCTCCGAGCTCCAATCCCTTGATTTCGTCTTCGTCTTCAAGGCGCGAGGTTAAAAATATCAAAGGTGCCTTGATGCCTTTTTGATGAATAATCTCTATCAGTTTAAAACCATCAAGATTGGGCATGTTCACGTCTGAAATAATAAGATTAAAATCCTGTTTGGCTAAAAGAATCAGAGCATCAACACCGTCTGAGGCGACGGATACGTTATAGCCTTGATTCGAAAGGATTGTGGAAATCAGTAGCTGTGTATCCTGATCGTCTTCCACGACAAGGATGGAACCCGGCCCTTTGCTCTCTTTAGCAACCGGTGCAACCGCGATGTTTTCCCTCTTCTGTTCATTCTTGAAGGTCGTGTCTTCTTTTGCCGGTGTCTGCTTTGGTGCTTTGATATCTTCGACAAGGATCTTTTCGTAGACGTCCTTCACCGGGAACATTAAATCCTTTGCTTTTTGCGCGGCATGATGGCTGATCAGGTAACCCCCGTTTTGCTGGATGTAGTCCCGGATTTCTGCGATGGGGGCCCCGTTTCGGATCAATTCCGCCATCCGGGCGTCGATGGCCAGGACCTCGTAAACACCTTCCCGTCCGAGATATCCACCGATACATTTTTCGCATCCCACAGGATGAGCTGTTTCAGCAGGCAGTGCATCCAGAAAAGGCGACAGCATTTCGATTTCCTGCTGTGTAATGGGCAGGATTTTTTTGCAGTGGGGGCAGAGCTTCTTAAAAAGCCTTTGGGCGATGATACCCAAAAGGGCGTCGGCCATGACGTCACGGGTCACCCCCAGTCTTTCGAGGCGAAAAATAGCCGTGGTGGCATTGTTGGTATGGAGTGTGGAAACAGCCATATGTCCCGTACTGGCAAAATCCACGGAAATCCGCGCTGAAAAATTATCTCTGATCTCTCCAAGATAAAGGATATCAGGATCCTGCCTCACAGATGATCTCAGCAGGGCCTCAAATGTAACACCGGCCTTTTCGTTAACCTGCTGCTGATTGGCGTTTGGTATTCTATATTCTACGGGATCCTCAACAGAGATAAGACTGCGTGTCTTTGAATCCAGATGGGAAAGGAAACTGTAAATGGTTGTTGTCTTGCCGGCGCCGGTCGGACCGACGACCAGGATGAGTCCATAGCGACGTGTGGCGAAGTCCTGCATGATCGCAGCCTGGCTTTCCGACATGCCCAGTTCGTCGAGCGCTTTTGGTTTGGCCGACGGTTCCAGAATGCGGACAATCAGGCTTTCGCCATTCGGCGTTGACGTCGTTGCCAGACGAAGCTTGAAAGTCCGTTTGCTGATGGTGGCCTCTACGGAACCGTCCTGAGGCTTCATCCGCTCCGCGATGTCCAGACCGGCAAGAGCCTTCAGACGCGAAATAACCATGATGCCTGTTTGTTTTTTCAGGGTGAAGATGTCCTGCAAATCGCCGTCGATCCGGAATCGTACAACGGTATTCTTTTCTTTAGGCTCGATATGGATATCGCTCGCACGTTTCATCACGGAGGTATAGAGGATATTGTTGGAGACATAAACAACCGGCCTTTGTTCCAGCTCCATTTCGGAGATCGGCTCCATATCGTCTATGACCGTTGTGATGATGGCGACATCGTCCTGATCTTTTAAAAGAGATGTGTCCTCGTCCTCATTACCGGAGTATTGACTTGGCCTCCCCTGTATTTTGCCAAGCAGATCCCGAATGCTTGCCGGAGCAGAGATAATCAGGCGCAGGGGCTGGTCGGCCGCGGTTTTTTTTCTGAGAGCGTCCAGAAGTTCATAATCAAAGGGATTACTCAGCAGAAAAACTGCTTCTCCCGTCTCCGTTATGATGGGGGCTACCAGGTTTAGAGCGCAGAAATCGTAGGACATGACATTTTCCTGAAACTGCTCAGGGCGAATAACAGACACAAGGGGTAAACCTAAAAACGAGGCAACACGTTCGACAAAGTCGGCCTCCGTTATTTTCAGGTCTTCCTCTATCGCGTAAAGCTCGGATGGACGGTATTTAAGAATTTTGTCCCTTGCTGAATCGGACAGAGTTGCGCTGCCGAGAATGTGTTCTTTAAATTTCCCAAAATCAAGATAAAGATGCCCGTCTTGTAAAGCAGTCATGGCTTTTACTCCTAATCTTCCGGCTTCCTCAGTTTGATAAAAAACGTTTTGACAAACAATCTCTTCAGGATGGTTCAAAGATCACTTCAACGTTGTCCAGATAAACTTGCAGACGCTCGACCTGCTCCCGGACTTCCTGTGCGTCCAATCGTTTAGCGGCATCCTCGCAGGCCCTGCCGATTTCAGTGATCCCGTCAAATCCGTAACCGCCGCCGGAGCCCTTGATCTTATGGGCCAGGGAACGGATTACTTCAAATTCACCTTGATCCAGAGCGGAGATGATTTCCGTCATATCCTTCCGGCGATTTTCCAGATATCCGGGGATCAGATCCCGCAGGTCTTCATCGACAATCACCGTAAATTTTTCATTCAGGGAATCATGGTCTTTGCCCGCCATCGCCGTTTTTCTCCATGCAATAAAAGTATCAGAGCATGCTTATTTTTGCAAGGCTCTTAACTGGAGTGATCATACAGACATAAAGGGCAAAGGCTAATATTCAATTGACACCCATGGCAATTTTCCCTATACTTGAGATGGTAAAGGCTTTATCCATTCAATAGTATCAATCCATTTTTATTGGCGGCGGTTTGAGGTGCACTTATTAAGTAGAATATCACTGAACAGGCCTTGATTTCTAATTCGTAAGAATTGTTGATCATCAGTTAACATTGCAGAAGGAGCCGGGGCTTGTGAGCCAGACCGCTCAAAACATCGCGACACCCAATTCCCCTTCAACCACGCGTGTGGTAATATATACTGCTTTGGCTTACGCCCTGCTGGGTGCTATAGGACTTACGCTTGGCACGGTATCTGGTTACGCCAGCCCTGTATTCCCGGCTGCAGGCCTGGCGCTGGCTTGCGGGCTCTGGTTTGGGCGCCGGGCATTTTCCGGTATCTGGCTGGGCGCCATCCTCGTCAATATGTTGCCCACCTTTTTAAATGGCACACTCAATCTATCTGCAACGGCCGTGGCGGTTCTGATCGCCACCGGCGCCACGGCCCAGTCATGGACCGGATGCTGGCTCGTGAACCGCTTTCTGGGACCGGCCTGGCGTGATCTGGCAAACGGACGGGATGCCTTTTTGTTTTTATCCTTTGGCGGGATGCTGGCCGGCATCCTTTCGCCCTCCATCGCGGTAACCGGCCTGTATGCCAGTGGCGTCATTGAGAGCGCTGAATTTTTCTTCACGTGGTGGAACTGGTACGTGGGTGATGTTCTGGGCATCATCATTTTCGCCCCGCTCACTTTGTGTTTCTTCAACAGATCGGATGAGCTGTGGCGCGAAAGGCGGCGGCGCATCGTCCTGCCCATGCTGCTTATCTTGGGACTGGTGGCATTGGCTTTTTACGGTACCGCCCGTTGGGAAAAACAGGACCGGGATAACCATATTCATAATGATGGCGAAGCCATTGCCCGGAGCATCACGGACCGTTTAATTGCTCAACGCGAGGTACTCGCATCCCTGCAGCACTTTATCGAGGCCATACCGGATTTCACTTTCAGTCAGTTCGAGCAGTTTACCTCCGTCACCCTCCAGGACAATTCCGATATTTTCGCGCTCTGCTTCAACGATTTGATCACCCATGACAAACGATCATCCTACGAACAGATGATGAGCCGCCTTTCTCCCCTGGGACCGTTTCAGATTACCGAACGGGACAGAAGAGGACACCTGGTTCGCGCCGGGGTGCGCCCCGAATACGTGGCGGTTCGCTACATTGTGCCTCTGGCTAAAAATGAACCGGCTGTCGGTTACGATATCCATTCCGAACCGATTCGCCGTGATGCCATTCGGCGCGCCAGAACCTCGCAAAGCATGGCTGTAACGTCGCCCATCCAGTTGGTACAGGAGCAGAAAAAACACATCGGTATCCTTGAGCTTTTACCCGTCACCGTACCTACAAAGGCAGCTGATCACAGAAAAGACCGACTGCTGGGTTTTGCCGTGGCCGTGGTCAAAGTCGATGAAATGATCAATATTGCAACCCGCAAACATATGCCCCCCGGGCTGATGTTTCAATTGATCGATACCCATGGACCCGATGAACAGCACCGGCTCTACCATTCTGATCCTCAAGGAGACGGCGGAAACCAGCCTGACCGGGCAGCCAACTGGAAAACGACACTGTACATGGGTGATCGTGAGTGGGAATTATCGGTTTACGTCACTAAAGGTTATCAGCAGCAGCACCGGCCCTGGATGATTTGGGCCACCGGGGCGGTGGGACTTGCGCTGGCCGTTCTCTTACAAATTCTGATGCTCGGCCTGACCGGACATACTGCCGTGATCAAACGAAAAAACGAAGAGATTCAGGAAATGGCCAGGTCTCTTGAAGAAAAGGTGATCGAACGAACCGAACAACTTTCCAACGTGAACCGCCAGTTGACATCGGAAGTTACCGAGCGCAGAGCTGCGGAAAAAGCTTTGAAGAAAAGTGAAGAGCAGGTTCGTCTCCTGCTCAACTCAACCGCAGAGGCGATATACGGCATTGATCTTGCCGGCGACTGTACCTTTGCCAATCCATCCTGCATCAGGATGCTTGGCTATAGCGACATTGGACAACTGCTGGGCCAAAAAATGCACCGGCTGATTCACCATTCATATGCCAATGGCAATCCGATGCCCGTTGAAGAATGCAAAATATATCAGGCCTTCCGTGAAGGCAGGCAGGTACATGTTGACGACGAAGTCCTCTGGAGAGCCGACGGCAGCAGCTTCCCCGTGGAGTACTGGTCTCATCCCCAGATAATGGATGGCAAAGTATCCGGCGCGGTGGTTACCTTTGTCGATATCACGGAACGCAGGATGATTGAAGATTCCCTGCGGAACCTGTCGCTTGCCACGGAAGCAAGTCCCGCAGCAGTTGTCATCACCGATCCTCAGGGCAATATAACTTACGTCAATCCCAAGTTTATAGAAATCACCGGTTACAATTACGCAGAGGTCATAGGACAAAATCCCCGTATTTTAAAATCCGGCGAGATGTCTCCGGAAGCGTATCAGCAACTCTGGAAAACAATCACTTCTGGAAAAACTTGGAAGGGTGAATTTCATAATAAGAAAAAGAATGGTGAACTATACTGGGAGCACGCCTCGATATCACCCATGACCGATGAAAAGGGAAAGATCACCCGTTTTATCTGTGTTAAGGAAGACGTCACCGAACGCAAAAAGGCGGAAGAAGAAATCAGACGGCAGATCGGATTGATCAATTCACTGCTCGATTCCATTCCCGATATCATCTTCTTCAAAGATATCCATGGCGTTTACATGGGCTGCAATCCGCCCTTTAGCGAGTTTATCGGGCGGTCCAGGGATGAAATCGTCGGCAAAACAGACTACGACCTCTTCGATAAAGACGTTGCGGACTCTTTCCGGGAATACGACCGGCAAATGCTGGAGTCACATCAGGCGCGGCAAAACGAGGAATGGATTACTTATCCCGACGGGCAAAAAAAGCTGATCGATACACTCAAAACACCCTATTGGGGACCGGACGGAATTCTGATCGGCGTGATCGGCGTCAGCCGCGACGTTACCGTTCAGAAGCGGGCGGAAGAGGAACGGGCGGCAGCCCTGGAAGCGCTTAAAGACCGCGAAGAACGAATCAACCTGATGATGGAAGCCACGGATGAGGGCTTCTGGACATGGAACATCACGAACAATGATCTGCAATTCAGCGCCAGCCTGCTGAGATCGATGGGGTTTACCGAGGGCGACGACAGTTTCAATTTCCAGTGGTTTTCCGATCATGTCCACCGCAAAAGCGCTCAGGTTTTCGATGAAGCCCTGGCGGCCTATCTGGAAGGCCGGAGTAAATATTTTGAATTTCAGTACCTCATCAAGGTAAAAGACGGCCAGTGGCGCTGGTTCTGGGCTCGCGGCACATGTACGGCGCGCACCGAAGACGGCAAGCCATTGAGATTCATGGGTACTCACCGCGATATTACGGCGCAAAAGCAGGTTGAGAAGGAAAAAGAAGCCGCGCAGGAAGCGCTGCGCCAGATGAATATTGCGCTGGAAAAGCAGACACTCTTTGCCAGGGAAATGGCAACCCAGGCTCAGCTGGCTAATGCTGCCAAATCCGACTTTCTGGCAAGCATGAGCCATGAGATCCGCACGCCCATGAACGCCATTATCGGCATGGCTGATCTTCTGCTGGACAGTCCGCTTTCGGAAGATCAGGCGAAATATGTCAATGTGTTCCGGCGCGCGGGAGAAGGCCTGCTGCGTATCATTAACGACATTCTGGATTTTTCAAAACTGGAAGCCGGACAGATTTCTCTCGAATCAATGGCCTTTTCCCTCCGTGATTTGCTGAAGAGCATTGTTGATACAATGACCTTCAGAGCTGCAGAAAAAGAAATAGGACTTTCCTGGCTGGTGGGCAGGGATATTGATGACGAACTGGTGGGAGACCCGATGAGACTCAGACAAATTTTGTTTAATCTCATCGGCAATGCGCTTAAATTTACGGCTGCCGGAAGTATCCAAATTATGGTCGGAAGAATGGAAAACCAGACGACCGATCCTGCCGCACAGATGCCGGATGCCATCTGTCTTTGTTTTTCCGTCAAAGATACCGGTATAGGCATTCCTCCGGGCATGGTTGAACATGTATTTGACAAATTTATCCAGGCAGACTCTACCATATCGCGTAAGTTCGGGGGCACCGGCCTTGGCCTGGCTATCTGCCGGCAACTGATCACTCTCATGGAAGGAAAAATCTGGGTCGAAAGCACGGAAGGATTGGGCAGTACTTTCTATTTTACAGTCCGCCTGAAAGCATACAGGAAAGCGGCTGTGGCAGATACGGCAAATGAAAAGCCATCGGTTTTATCCCCGGCAAGTGGCGGTGCGGAACATCCGCTCAATATCCTGCTGGTTGAAGACAACGAAGACAATCGTCTTCTCATCCAGGCATACCTCAAAAAGCTGCCGCATACTTTGGATATGGCGGTAAACGGCCGGGAGGCGGTGGATAAAATCCTTGAGGGCAGGCAGTACGACATCATTTTTATGGACGTCCAGATGCCGGTGATGGATGGATATACGGCGACAAGGCATATCAGAAGTTGGGAGAAGGACCATCAACTTCAACCGACCGTCATTGTTGCCCTGACCGCTCATGCCTTACAGGAGGATGAGCAGAAGAGCATTGATGCCGGATGCAACGGACATCTGACCAAACCGATTAAGAAGCAGGATTTTCTCTCCGCCCTGCAAAAATTCCGCTGACCCGTTCCTGTTTAAAAATTCAGAAAATCGGGGGAGCGGGATTGTAAGGTTCATGAAGCAGTTTCGATACAACATCCAGGCCTTTTACCAATTGGGCCTGTGTATCCGGCCCGGAAAGGGAAATCCGCACTGCAGAGGGCGGAGGCGTGCCGCCGACGGCAAATTTTTCCGCGCTGAAAATGTTCACTCCCAGCCCGCGGCACCGGTTTTCAAAATCAATCCCCGACCAGCGTTTGGGCAGTTGAAGCCAGATGAAGTATCCGGCGGGCAACCCTGCGTACTGGATTCCGGACAGCTTCTCAGAAGCCAGTTTATTGCGGCGGACGGACTCCGCCACCTTGGCGGATATGGTTTTTTCCATCGCGCCGGAATTGATGCATTCCGCAATGATCGCGGCATTGAGCGTCGGGGCCATCCAGAGTGTATTCAGAATCGCTTTGGTCAGCAAGTCGCGATACTTTTTACCGGCGACAGCGTATGCGGAACGCAGACCCGCATGCAGAATTTTGGACAGCCCGGCGACAAAGATGCTGTTATCCGGCACCAGCGCTGAAATGGCCTTCGTCTTCACAAAACAGGTATGCTCGTAAACATCATCTTCCAACAGCAGCAACCGGTGACGCAGGATCATATCGGCCAGTTGTTCGCGACGTTTTTTAGGAATGTGAATGACCGTGGGGTTGTGAACTCCGGGCATCAGATAAATCCCCTTGATCTCATCACGGCGGCAGGCGGCATCCAGCGCCTCCGGAATCATGCCCTGCCTGTCCGCGGGAATGGCCGTAAGCCTCATGCCCAGCATCCCGGCCAGTGTTTTAAACCCCGGATAGGTCAGGACATCCACCGCAATGCGGTCTCCCGGCCGAAAGCAGGAAAGCAGACTGCAGGCCAGCGCATGCTGCGCGCCGGCGGTCACCGCAATCCGCTCGGGCCCGGCCTTCAGGCCGTATCGCTTCACCCAGTCGGCGCCCGCCGCCCGATGCTCCGGAAGTCCCGCCGGGTCTGTATATTTCATATAATCTTCCAGGCGGCGGTTACGGCTCAGCCGTTTGACGATTTCCGCCAGATTCTCATCTTTGCCGTAAAGAGGCAGAACCAGCCCCATTTCAATCAACTCCGGATGCATGCCCTCCGGACGCACCAGATCAAGAGCGGCGCACGCATCCGCAGCAACAAAAGTCCCCCGGCCGACGGTTGCCGCGATGAGCCTTCTGCGTTCCGCTTCTTTGTATGCCCGCGTGACAGTGCTAACATTGACCCCGATCAAATCCGCCAGATCCCGGTGGGTGGGCAGTTGATCGCCCGGCCGCAAAAGTCCGCTGCGGACGTCCTGTTCCAGCCGATCGACAATCGCGCTGTATTTCGGCTGACTGATATCCGTCAGAGCCGGCTTCCACATACTCCGTCCTCCTGAAAATATTGTCATGCATACAATAATAATATTGACTGCATACAATCATCGGTTGTATTGTAACACATACCACACAATTTATTATGGAGCAACACCTATGGAGACACTTCAGGAACAATTAAAAACTCAGATGGAAGACAAAACGCTGTTCGAACAGGCAAGGCGTTATGCCTGCGACTATATGGATAAGGTTCCGGGCAGAAATGTTTTTCCGACCAGGCAGGCCTTGCAGTCGCTCAACCTTTTCAAGGAACCGATGCCCGCAAAACCGGCGCCTCCGGCTGACATCTTGAATATGCTCCACACAACAGGCTCCCCGGCCACGGTCGCCCAGACCGGAGGACGCTACTTCGGTTTTGTATGCGGCGGTGCAATTCCCGCAGCGCTGGCGTCAAAATGGCTTTCCGATGTCTGGGACCAGAATGCGGGACTCTATATCATGTCCCCTGTAGCGTCCGAACTGGAATCTCTTTGTGAAATCTGGATTTCCGACCTGCTCGGCCTTCCTCAAAACACGGCGGCGGGATTGGTCAGCGGCACATCCACAGCGCTCCTGTGTGCACTGGTTGCCGCACGAAATGACCTTCTCACACGGATGGGATGGGATGTGGCCGGCAAAGGCCTTTTCGGCGCGCCGGAAATACGCGTCATTGCCGGTGAGCAGGCCCACGCCTCGGTCTTCAAGGCCCTTTCGTTTATCGGTCTGGGCAGGGACCGGGTCATTCTTGTTCCGGCGGACGGTCAGGGACGCATGATTCCGGAAAAGGTTCCCGCGCTAGATCAAAATACCCTGTTGATTCTGCAAGCCGGTAATGTGAACTCCGGAGCGTTCGATCCTTTTGAACCTTTGTGCAGTGCCGCAGAGCAAGCCCGCGCCTGGGTTCATGTGGATGGGGCATTCGGTTTATGGGCGGCGGCTTGCCAAACCCGTGCTCATCTTACAGCAGGCATGGAAAAAGCCGATTCCTGGTCCGTTGATGCCCACAAGACTTTGAACGCGCCATATGACTGCGGCATTGTACTGTGCCGCAGCCGTGAGGCGCTGGCGCAAGCCATGCAGGCAACCGGCTCTTACATTACCTACAGCGCACATCGCGACGGCATGCTTTACACGCCGGAAATGTCCCGCAGGGCGCGCGCCGTCGATCTGTGGGCAACGCTGAAGGCCCTGGGACGAGAAGGCATTGATGCTCTGGTAGAAGGCTTGTGTCAAAGGGCGCAACAATTTGCGGAGGGTTTGCGGGCGGAGGGATTTCGGATTCTCAATGACGTTGTGTTCAATCAGGTGCTGGTGGCCTGCGCCACACCGGAGCTGACCCGGTTGACGTTGGAGGCGATTCAGTCATCCGGAACGTGCTGGTGCGGCGGGTCCACCTGGAAAGGGGAACCGGTTATCCGCATCAGTGTCTGTTCATGGGCAACAACGGCATCCGATGTGGAATGCTCGATTGCAGCATTTATTGAAGCCCGGTCCGTTGCTTCGGGTAAAACACCCGGCGCCGCAGCAGAAGGAGAATAATAATGAAATCCTGTTCATTCAGAAAATTGGATGCGTTTACAACAGGGGCATCACCGGGAAATCCCGCCGGATGCGTCTTGCTTACTTCGCCCGGTGACATCAGCGCAAATGACATGCAGCGTATTGCCCGCGAACTGGGAGATTTGGTTTCAGAGGTGGGCTATGTGTGGCCATCACCGGCAACAGACTGGGACTATGAGCTGAGATATTTTTCCCGGGAGCGGGAAGTCAATTTTTGCGGGCACGCCACGGTGGCCATCATGTATGATCTTTTAAAACGAGGAGAGAAGGCAAACCATGCCGGAACGGTCAAAATCGAGACTCCCGCTGGTGTGCTGGATGTGGAGAATCGGATTTCCGATCAGAATCTCGTTTTCATCCATGCGCCCCTTCCGCAGTTTTTTGAAGTTAAGCCCCCGGCGGCAGACGTGGTCAAAGCACTGAACCTGAACGAAGGGGCGCTGGACCTGTCATGCCCGATTGCCTCCGTCAATGCTGGGCTGAATACTCTGCTGGTGGGATTGAAGACACTATCCGATTGCGTCGATTGCCGGCCGGATTATGAAACGCTTCGCCGGTTCTGCTCAGATTATGAGATAGACGTCATCACCCTCCATACTTTCGATACAACCTTTAAAGATTCCGACGTCCGGACGCGGGTCTTCCCTCCCCTGTTCGGTTATCTGGAAGACCCGGCAACCGGCTCCGGTAATGCGGCACTCGGGTATCTACTGGCCTCAAGAGATCACTGGCGTGAAGCAACACTGAAAATTGAACAGGGGATGTCCCGCGAAAATCCGAATATTGTTATCCTGAAGAAAGCAGGTGACCGGCTGCAAATCGGCGGTCAAAGCGTCTGCCGGATTGATGGGAAATATATTCTTACATAAGGAGGAATGATGAACGTAACGATTCGCAATGCACAAGCGGATGATGCACCGTTTCTGGCCCGGGTCATGCTGACGGCTTCGCGCTCTCACAGGCCTTATGGCCTCTGGGACCATTTCGTTAAAAGGGATGAGAAGGACTGCCTGTCTTTCCTGCAGAAAATCGCTGTGACAAAAACGCCCCATCTCTTTCACCATGATGTCTTTATGATCGCTGAAAAAGACGGGAAAGCCGTCGCCGGGTTAAGCGGATATAACCCGGAATTTCACGGCATGAAATACTTTGTTCAGATTCTTCCGGAGGCTTGCGGTGAAATCGGCTGGACCAAAGCCAACCTCAAAGAAGCTTTCCGGCGTCTGGCGCCTTTTGTGAGCTGCATGTCCACCGAAGTTTCAGGCGTCTGGATTGTGGAGAGCGTGGCAGCCATGCCGGAAGCCAGAAGACAGGGCATGATGAATCTGCTCCTTCAGGAAATCCTGGCAAAGGGCAGGACGCAAGGCTGCCAAACCGCACAGATCAGCGTGCTGATCAATAACACCCCCGCGCGCCGGGCCTATGAAAAAGCCGGTTTCCGCTATGTGGATGAAAAACGCGATCCTGAATTCGAGACAACCTACGGCGACTTCGGCATCGCGCGCCTGATGATGAAACTTTGTTGAGCGGCATATTCATCTCCACTGGCATCGAGGAGCTATTCAGAAATAAAAGGGATGAAGCGGGCTTTTTCCATTCTTGCCGTTTTCCAAACAACTGCTGCGGCATCATACCGGAAATATTGACATTCCCTGACCGGAAAGAGAGACTGCAACGGCTGACAGGAATGCCGGTGCCGGGGATGCAGTTCCTGTTCCGGCTGTTGCGGGCCTTTCAAAATTTGCTTTCGGGCTTAAAGATGATTATACTTTTAAGTGATTTTGCATCGGGAGGCCCGGATACTGAAACTGACTATTTTCAACAGATTGATTATCAGCAATATTCTGATTATCCTGCTTGTCGGCATGATCAGCATCTATACGATCATTTATCTGCATAACCTCAACAACCTCATTGAATCAGCCATCCAGCATGATTCGCGCATGATAAAAATTGTTGAAGTCGCGCTGGATGATCTCTACCGGATGACCGCCGCCGATGACAAATATCTGATATCCGGAGATCCCGACTACCGCCGGCAATTCAGCCAGATCAAAAATGATTTCCATCAGGATGTGACTCAGTTATCCGGTTTGGCCGACACCCGGGAAAAAAGAAACCTGCTTGGCGACGTTGAAAAATTTCTGATCCGGTTCGACGCCCTGCTGAAAGAACGGAAACCGCCCGCAGGCGCTCAGCTGCAAACCGAAAAACGCCGGCATTATAAAAAGATGAGGGAAGAAATTACCAGGCCAGTCGATCGGCTGTTGCGCAATCTCCTGATTCGTTCCACGGGCGACCGTGACAGAAAATTGCAGGAGTCCCGGGAAATAGCGACGCGGATTCTCGGCATCAATATCATTTCGATCAGCATTGTTATTTTTCTGGTCCTCATCATCACCTATATTAATGCGCGAAAGATCAATTTGCCGATCAGGCTCCTGAGAGAAAGAACAAGAGATATTGCCTCCGGAAAATTCGGTGAGGCTGTGGAAATATCCTCTCCGCCCGAAATCCGGGAATTGGCAAATGCGTTTAACGTCATGTCCGAACGGTTAAAGGAACTGGATCAGATCAAGATTGATTACATCAGTCATTTGTCCCATGAACTGCGAACGCCTTTAACCGTTATCAAGGAAGCGTCGCTGATGCTCCAGCAGGGCGTCTTTGCCAGATTTCCTGAAAAGCAGGAAGAATTATTCAACGTGATCAAGGAGGAATGCGAAAGGCTGATATCGTCCGTTAACCGGATACTTGACTTCTCCCGCATGGAAGCCGGAGATATGTATTTTTCTTTTCAGCACGCAGCGATTTACCCGGTCATCGAAAAAAGCATCGCCAAGTTTTCACCGCTGATGCAGAACAAGAAAATGAACATCATCCGGGACATCCCCCCGGATATTCCTGAACTGCGGATGGATGTCGAGAGAATAGAAGAAGTTCTGGAAAACTTGTTGAGCAATGCCTGGAAATACACGCCGCCCGGAGGAACCATTACCCTTTCCGCTGTTCATAATCGTGAAAAGGGCGAACTGGAAATTTCCGTAACCGATACCGGAATGGGCATTCCCGAAGACGGGTTGCGGCAGGTATTTGAAAAATTCAAACGGGTCGACGACCGCCGGGGCGCGATCCGGGGCACCGGACTGGGATTGGCCATTGTCCGGCATATCATCAATACACATGGAGGTCGCATATGGGTAGTCAGCAAAATAGGAGGGGGAAGCACTTTTACCTTCTCCTTGCCCTTGTCATCATAACGACGGTTCTCGTATCCGGGTGCACGCACCTTTACGAAAAGGCAGTCACCGGGCCGGATTTTTCACAGGCTGAAGATGAGACCGGGCAGGGAAATTTCAGCGCGGCCGCCGTCCGATACGAACAGATCCTCAGCCGCTATCCGCAGGTTGGCGACCGGGCTTTGTTTCAGTTGGGAATGATTTATCTGCTGCCGCTAAACAGGCAAAAGGATTATTCCAAAGCTCTGGAATATTTTCAGCGGCTTGCCGCTGATTATCCGCAAAGCCGCTACCGGAGGACCGGCGACACCTTTGTTGCCCTGATTGCCGATATTGCCGGCGCGGACAAGAGAGTGAACGCGCAGCGCAGACAGATCGAAAAGCTCGAACAGCAGTTGGAACAGCTCAAAGAAGTGGATATTAATTTAAACGAGAGGAAAAAAACATTTCCCTACAGCATACGGCCCGGGCAGAGGCCCGAGTGATGAAGGGGAATTTTATACAGCATTGCCGGACAGAACACCGGCCGTTATCTTAGAAAACAGGAAGGATGACCGGATGTGATACAGCGGAAATTACCTTCCTGCCAATGCCGTTTACAGGAAAATAATGAGGTCCATGATGAACAGACTCCTGATTGCAGACGATGACTTGAATATTTTAAAAGTGTTGAAAATGAGGCTGGAATCCGAAGGGTATCAGGTGGAAACCGCTTCGGATATTGCAACGGCCAAAGCCCTGGCGCTAAAGAACGAATACGATCTGGCGATTCTCGATATGAAATTCTCCGGCGGCACCGGAATTGACCTCATGAAGAATATCCTGGAGGTGGATCGCGATCTCCCCATCATCATCCTGACCGCTCACGGGACGATTGAAAGTGCGGTGGAAGCCATGAAACAGGGGGCTTATATCTATCTGACCAAGCCTTTCGACTACCGGGAGCTGCTCCTGCAGATCAAAAACGGCATTGAGAAATCCTTTCTTTCGCGGGAGGTCAAAAGACTAAGAAGCATGATCCACAAGGATCATGGTATTCAGGGCATCATCGGCCACAGCGACGTGATGAAACAGGTTTTTGAAACGGCGGCTCTGGCGGCCCAGTCCCATTCCAATATCTTCATCAGCGGCGAGAGCGGAACCGGAAAAGGAATGATCGCCCGCGCGCTGCACCAGTTGAGCGACCGGAAGGATAAGCCTTTTGTCTCTCTTAACTGCGCGGCCATTCCGGAAACGCTGCTGGAAAGTGAACTGTTCGGTTTTGAAAAAGGGGCCTTCACCGGCGCCGTCTCCGGCAAGAAAGGTCTTTTTTTGCAGGCTGACGGCGGAATGATCTTCCTTGATGAAATATCGGAAATTCCTCTGTCCATGCAGGGCAAGCTCCTCAAAGCGCTTGATGAAAAAGAGTTTTACCCGCTGGGCGCTCAGAAACCAGTCAAAGTTGACATCCGCATCGTTTCCGCTTCCAATAAAGATATCGAAAAAGAAGTGGCGGAAGGCAACTTCCGCCAGGATCTCTTCTACCGGATCCATGTCATTCCCATTAAAATGCCTCCTTTGAGGGACCGCCGGGAGGATATCCCGCTTCTGGTCGACCATTTTCTGGCAAAATGCGCCGCGGCGATGAACAAACAAATCAAGGATATTACGCCGCAGGCCCTGCAAAAAATCATCATTCATTCCTGGCCGGGTAATGTCCGGGAATTGGAAAATGTTATTGAATGCGCGGTTGCCATGGCCAGAGATGATATGATTAATGAAGATATGGTTGTCATAAACCAGAAAGCGGATGAAACCACTTTTCGGCCGTTTCGGGAATCCAAACAGGATTTCGAGCGCAACTATCTTATTGAACTGATGAAAATCAGCAAAGGCAATATCAGCCAGGCAGCTAAGCTGGCCGGTAAGTACCGCGCCGATCTTTATGCCCTGCTGGAGAAATACCAGTTGAATCCGTTGGATTACCGTAAGGACTGAAGGGAAAACCATTCACCGGACATTTCAGTATTCGCGGCACTTTCCGCCGCTGTCATGATTTTCTCCGTAGGATAATCCATACACTTTGTTTCATTCCTATCCTGCCCTATTCCATGATTTTACAACCATATTAGACAATAATATCAAACACATATCTTTATTAATTCTTTCCTGGCACATCCCTTGCCTTATTAGTCAGCAGCAAGGATCAAAGCAAAAGGAGGATGGCATATGAATAATAAAGAATATGGTGGCAACCATCCATCAAAGGGCCGTCGGCGCAGGCATAAAATATTCATCGCGGTCGCTTTCATATTGATGGCGGTCGTCTTCATGAGTAATACAGCTTTCGCGGCGGAAAAGACGCCCAGATATCAGGTCGTGGCAGGCGGTGAAGACAAAGCCTATCTTCTGGACACAACTACAGGTTTTACCTGGATATTAACGTATCGTACAATGGCAACCGGACGTGAACCTGTGGCGATCCCTTACAAATTCATTAAAATATCCCCGGCCAACCAGAGAGATTTTATTGTGGAAACCAATAACGGCATTTCTCTGCCGTCAAACTGAAAACAAAAAACATAAGGAGAGTTGTCATGAAAATATTACTAGTGGATGATTGCGCGGACATCCTGAACCTTTTAGCTTCTTTTCTGGAGTTGTCGGACCATGAAACAGATAAAGCACTCAACGGAATAGAGGCGGTGGAATTATTGCAGAAGCATGTTTATGACGTTGTTATTACCGATTCTGAAATGCCCGGAATGGATGGAACAGGCCTCTGCAAATTCATCAAAGCCGAATTGCCGGATCTTTACATCATTGGAATGAGCGGTTCTTCGGAAGCGCTTGAGAAACTCAGCGCCGCGGGCGCCGATGTCTGTTTTGCCAAACCGTTTCGTATCGGTGAAATTGAACAGGCAATCGAAAACAGATTTCGCACATGGCCGCATGCTCCGGCTCTTCCCGTCCATATTGACGATGCCCGCCTGCTGCCCGGTCGTTTCGCTGCATCGGCCTATCGATAAACAAACCAAAGGCGCCCCTTTTCAGATTGGCTTCATCACTGGGCCAATCTTCGCCTGGACCATGCCCGCACTCCAATGGAAAATCGGCAGGAATTCCATCCGTGCGGGCATGGTCAGGCCAGCCGCACAATTATATGGTTGAAGAAAATCCTCATAGCAGTTGATAGTTATAAATTACGCGCAAGGCGAAAACATCATGGTAAAATTATATTCCGAGGCACTGCTTTTGGCATTGATCATTGGCCCTCCCGCACCGGCAACGGCAGAGGTCAATGTTCATATCGGCGTTCCCGCTCCCCCGGCTGTCGTCCTTCCCGCGTTGCCGGCATTAGTCGTTATTCCGGAAACGTATATCTATGCCGCTCCCGATATTGAAGAAGATGTCTTTTTCTATCGCGGCTGGTGGTGGCGCTCCCGAAACGGACACTGGTATCGTTCAAAGCAATATAACTCCGACTGGACGCCTTATCGGCAGGTTCCTTCTTTTTATCGGCAGGTGCCGGCGACATGGAGGGATGATTACCAAAATCACCGCCGGAACAGACATCGCTGAGTGATACACAGGAACACTGTTCCTGAAAAAAAAGGGGCGCGGAATCAACCGCAGCCCCTTTTTCTATCCATCTAAAAATCTTCGTCTACCAGGCAAATGCCTCGTCTGTGATTTCCAACGGGGTCTTGTCACCCATCTTAACGGCTTCGCAGCGGGCTTTGACCGTGGTCAGAATTTCGTTGGTGAAGAATTTCGCCGAAGCGATTCTGCCGCTGTAGAAGGCGGCATCTTTGTCCGATCGCTGCAAGCCTTTCTGCTTGCCGATGGACGTGGCGCCATTGGCTTCATAAATGGCGGCCAGTTTTCCCGAAGCGACACCGGCGCCTTCCAGAAGCAGATGGCCGACGATCACGTCTCCGAAGATCTCCAGGAACTTGCAGGCATTGAGAATCGGCAGCAGGAAATCACCGGATTTGCCGGCCTGAGCAAAGAACATGGTCAGTTCCAGACAGGCGTTGGATGCCTCTTCCAGGGTAGCGGCATATTTGGCCAGTTCCGGATTCTTTTTGGCATCCGCGATGGTTTTCTGGATCATGGCGGCAAGGTTCATGACATTGGCGCCCTTGCGCTGGCCAAGTTTGCGGCCGACCAGATCCAGCGCCTGAATGCCGTTGGTTCCTTCGTAAATGGTGCCGATCTTTTCATCGCGCAGATACTGTTCTACGGGGTATTCCGAACAGTAGCCATAGCCGCCGTAAACGTCCATGGCCAGTGAGCAGGACAAAAGCCCCTTGTCCGTCGTCCAGGCTTTGACAACCGGTGTCATCAGATCCAGCAGGCCTTCCCATTTGGCTTTTTCCTCGTCCGTCTTCGCTACTTTGGCCATGTCGATGCAGAAAGCGGTAAAGTAACAGAGGCTGCGGGACCCTTCGACGTGAGATTTCATCCAGAGCAATTTTCTGCGGACGTCGGGATGATTGATGATGGTCACGGGCTTGGCCTCCGGGTTTTTCATGTCCCAGATCGCCGTACTCTGAATGCGTTCTTTGGCATACTGCACGGCATGTTCCAGAGCCGCCGAAGAAAGGACCAGTCCCTGCATACCGGTTCCCAGGCGGGCTTCATTCATCATCATGAACATGATCTTGATGCCTTCGCGCTCGTTGCCCAGCAGTTCGCCGATACACTTTCCGTCTTCGCCGAAATTCAGCGTTGCGGTGGCCGACCCCTTGATGCCCATCTTGTGCTCGATGCCGCCGGTCTTGACGTCATTGGATTCGCCAAGCGTTCCGTCGTCGTTGACGGTGATTTTGGGAACGATGAAAATGGAAATTCCCTTGGTTCCGGGAGGATCGCCTTCAATACGGGCCAGAACGGGATGAATGATGTTGGGGGTCAGATCGTGGTCACCCGCGGAGATAAAGCACTTGGTTCCCGTGATCAGGTATTTGCCGTCCGGCAGCTTCTTAGCGGTGGTCTTCAGCGCGCCGACGTCCGAGCCCGCGCCCGGTTCGGTAAGGCACATGGTTCCCGTCCATTCACCGGAAAACATTCTGTACATGTATTTGTTTTTCTGCTCCTCGGTTCCATAAGCATGAATCAGACTTGCCGCGCCGTGCGTGAGCCCCGGATACATGGCAAAGGCGTAATTGGCGGCGCCGAAATATTCAATGCAGGCAAACCCGATGGCCGCGGGAACGCCCTGCCCGCCAACCTCCGCGTCATCCATGGGGTTGATCCAGCCGCCTTCGCAAAACTTTTTGTAAGGCGCGCGGAAGCATTTGGGAACGGTGACAACGCCGTCTTTAATGTGGCAGCCTTCTTCGTCCCCTTCCTTGCAGGCCGGAGCCAGTTCATTGACGGCCAGCTTTTCGGCTTCATTCAGGATCATCGTCAAATCATCTTTGGAAAAATCCTTGTACGCGTCATATTCAAACAGCTTTTCAATCCCCAACTGCTCAAACAAAACAAACTGCTGATCTCTGGTATTGACTAACAAATTACTCATACGTTGATACTCCTTTTGGATAAAATATTTTTCACACCATAAGCGTTTTTGCTTTTTTCACTGCATGGTGATTACCACAGTTGCCGCCAGCCTGCATCTTTTTAATTTATACCGGCATACGCCTGCAACCCGGATTTTTCCGTCCTGGCGCAGGCGTATGCTTTTCAACCATAAATCTGACAACTATCCGCTATTTCTTGCTTTTAGCGACTTCCTCGTCGCGCAGAATCTTGCGCAGAATCTTGCCGACGGCTGATTTCGGCAGTTCCTGACGGAACTCAACCATCTTCGGCACTTTATAGGGCGCGAGTTTTTCTTTGCAGAAAGCAATGATTTCCTTGTCAGTTGCTTCAACGCCCGGTTTCAGCACGACAAAGGCTTTGACCGTCTCGCCGCGATAGGCATCCGGAACACCGGCGGAAACCGCTTCGGCGATTTTGGGATGCTGATACAAAACCTCGTCAACCTCGCGGGGGTAAACATTGAAGCCGCCGGCGATGATCATATCCTTCTTGCGGTCGACAATGTAGAAATAACCGTCTTCGTCCATCTGCGCGATATCACCGGTACTGAGCCAGCCGTCTTTGAGCTGATTGGCCGTCTCTGACGGGTTGTTCCAGTATCCCTGCATGACGGTGGGGCCTTTAATCAGGATTTCACCCGGCTCGCCCTGCTTGACATCATGCTGGCCTGTTTCCAGATCCACCAGACGAACTTCATTGTCGGGAACCGGACAGCCGATGGAACCCGGCTTATGGCGGAGAATCGGAATGCTGATGCCGACGGAGGCGGTTTCGCTCATGCCCCAGCCTTCATTAAAGAAGACGCCCATGTCTTTGACTTTCTGAATCAATTCGACAGGCATGGGAGCGCCGCCCGTGCTTAAGAGCCGGATGCGGGAGCCCAGATCAATCTCTGCGGCCTTGGGATGACCGGCAATGGCCGTAACCATCGTCGGAACGGTGGGGAAATAGGTGATTTCGTCAAGCGTCGCCAGAACGCTCATGAATTCTTCGAGTTCGAATCTCGGGAACAAGACCTGGGTTGCGGCATTAAGGAAGCCCCAGTTCATGGAAAAAGTGTTGCCGTAAATATGGAAATACGGGATGGCGCCGATGACGGCCCGCTGCGCGTGGGGAACATAGGTGGTAATGGAATTTCCCCAGAGGGTTCCCTGAAAGGCTCCGGAGACAACGTTGGAATGGGTCAGAAGCGCGCCTTTGGGCAGCCCCGTCGTCCCTCCCGTGAACTGGATCAGGGCGGGATCTTCGGAATTGACGGCCACTTTCGGTATGCTTTCGTCTTTAGAGCTCTCTACGAGTTCCGAAAAATGATGCCAGCCTTCTTCCAGTTCCAGGCTTTTGGCCGTGCTGACCGGGAGCCCCTGAATATAGTCCGTCACCTTCGTGATAATCACATTTTTCAAACCCAGTTCTTTGGCCAGAGGGCGCATCACGGGCAGAACCATGTCAAAAGTGAAAAGGGTCTGCAAACCGGAATTTTCCATCATGAACTTGAGTTCGTCATGGGTGTAAAGGGGGTTCATGTTGACGACGATAGCGCCTGTGGACAGCGCCGCATAATAAGCGATGATGTACTGGGGACAATTGGGAAGAGCCAGGCCGATCCGATCGCCTTTTTTGACGCCGAATTTGACCAGCGCGTTGGCCAGGCGCAGAATCTGGGACCGGATTTGACGGAATGTCATCTTGGATCCATAAAGATTGGTGGCAGCCTTGTGGGGGTACATTGCGGCGGCAAGGTGTACAAGGTTCTGTGCGGGGATCCTCGGATACTGGATCGTTCTCGGGACATTGTAATCGTAACTACTCAGCCAGGGTTTCGCTTCAAACATGTGTTACCTCCTAAAAAATTAGTTTATTAAGATTGACAGGGGATGCAGTTCGCTGTCCCGTTGTTATTTTTTTGAATGCAGAGACCAAATGGCTTAATCCGTGCAATTCCAAATTCGTAAGTGCTCCCTGCGGATAACGTGCCAGAAAGCGCCGGGGCCAAACAAACAGTAATCATCAATAATTTCAAAACGATTTAAGGAATATCCTGAAAGCTGGAAAAGTTAGTGGATTGTGGCATGCCTCAATCTGGGACGTCACAATTTGTGCGTGCCACAATTACGAAGTGTCTGTTAGCTTATTTCGAGCGCACTAATAAACTTAATAAGGCGTGCATAAGTTTCGGAATGTCAACATGAAGTTCATCCGTGATCGTAGCGGAAGCTGTGAGGAAAAAAGTAGCTACTAAACCGGTTGGAAATCATCAGCGTCAGTCGTCAAACAAGGCTTCAAAATTGCGCGGATTAATGATGACAACACCCTTATACTTCTTGAGGATCAGCAGGTCTTCATCACCGGTAACGATATAATCGGCATGCGCATCGACAGCACAGGCTATAATCATATCGTCATTCGGATCTCTGCAAATATTCGGAACAGGACTCAGATCATGAATGATTTCGGTCGCTGCTTCTGAAACTATGGCCGAAATTTCGGTAATATCGGCCGGGGTAATTTTGAATTTTTTTCTCAGAATACCTTTAAACTCGCTGATAATATCATCGCACAGAACGAGGCTGAATGTCTGCTTGCGGGCGCGAATCAACAGGCCTGAACAAAGCCCTTCCGTCAGAAAGGCGGCAATCAGAACATTGGTGTCAAATACCGCCTTCATGATATAGCCTTAAAAACATCGTCATCCGTGATCAGGCCTGACGCTTTCGCTTTGGGGCTCAGGCGCTTCTTCATCCGACGGAATCTGGCTTCCCATAAAAACACCCCCAGCGACTCTTTCACGATATCGCTTTTATTTCTTCCTGTTGCACGGGCAATGGACTCCAGTTCCGACGCCATCTTCTCCGGCAAACTGACAGATAGAACGCTTCTCATAATGCACCTCCGCCACTACAATACACTACAATACCAAATCATTCAAATTAAAAAATCAGGTTGACTTGATACTTAATTCTCATAAGTCAACGGCAGACCTGTCCCATTAACTACTCAGTGAGGCCCCTGTCATTGCGAGCCGTCTCTCAGACGGCGTGGCAATCTATCATTTAACTGTGTATGCCCCGCAGGGGTACGAACGGTGAACCGCTAAACGTTGAACCCCTTTCTTATTTTTTCTTGCAATGTTTTTAAGATGTTGTTAATGAGACTCAAATTTCAGAAATAGAATGCATTGAAATTTGTTAGTCGAATTATCCCCGAAGTGAAGCGTAGGGGGATTATGGCACATCACAAAAACTCATCTTCAAAGAATTATAAAACATTAACTGGAGGGCAGAAAACTTATGTTTCAAGACCTGACCCTATGCACTAGAAACAGATATCTTTTGCTGCATTTCACAAAAAAGGACCTTTTGCCGCTACGGTAATTTATAATTAGCTGATTTTCAAGAAGTATTTTTAAACGTCAAAAACGAGTTCAAAGTTATTTTTTGCCCGGAACCGGGTTTTACCGCGGCGGTAGATTAATTGTTGGCAGAGAGAAATAATGAAAAAGTGGAAGAAGGTATGCCTTTATATTTTCGTGGGTCTAATAGTTCTAGTTGGCCTAACAGCATTCCTTTTAAACAGATTAGCAGACGGTATGTGCGGGAATAAAATTATTAAGGAAGTAAAATCGCCAAATCAAAATAATAGAATAATAATATTTGTGAGAGATTGTGGCGCTACAACTGGTTTCAGTACTCATGCATCAGTCATAAATTCAGAGCAGTCTCTTGCAAATGAAGGTGGCAATCTATTCAGTGCAGACGCAGCTCATGGAAAAGCACCATCAGGGCAAGGCAACGAACTTATAGTTGAAGTTGCGTGGCAAGACAATAATTTCGGTAATTTTTAAGCATCATAAAAACGCAAGAATATTTAAAGCAGAGAGTAAGGTCAAAGGCATTAATATTGTCTATGAAAATAATTGAACTGCCAACAAATCAGTAGAGCCGATCGCTGCGCTCCGGCTCACTTCGTCGTTATACAAGAAATATAATAAGAAGAAAATCAGGAACGATTCTATTTAATTTATCACCCGCAGCTGCACCGGGGTGTGACTGCGCGAATCATGGCCGAGATGTTGTGGCGCTTAGCGCGGTGTAGCGTCAGACAGCCGAACTGTTTGAGCCCGAAGGGCGAGTTTTCGGCTGTAGCGTAGCAAGCTTAGCGCCACAGTCGAGGGCATTGAGCGAAGGGCAGGAACTCTGGCGCATGCCGGATGCCCCGGTGCAACTGCCACCTTTTAGAGGGCTCAAGTCTGCTCTTGACACAAGTTGGCAGCCTTCAGCCAATCCCCCCTTTCCGACAGCACAGGTAATCACCCGATTGTGAAATAATATTCTTGACGCACAAAACAGCCTTTGCTACCTTGATCGCCGTGAAAAACAACGACTTATCAATTTCTACTGGTATTTTCGGATTCACTAAACTTTTGCATGCGTATGGGATTTGGGCGTATGTCCGTCTCTTCCGTGCACAACCACGAAAGGTGCTAACATGAAAAAGATTTTTATTGCTGCTGCCGCTTTACTGTTGCTGTCAACCGCCGCCAATGCTGATACGGTAAATATTACGTTACAGGCTGACTTCATAACCCCATCTCATTCAAGCAGCAGCACTCTCACGTATGCCTTTCGGCCTGATGCACCAATATCTTTCAGGGTCGCGGGAAAAACCTGCAATTGGGTCAGTTCACGCAGTCCTTATGGCTCAGGTGGAGGGGCTGGCTGCAATTACAGCATAACCGTTACTTCGTCCGGGCAATTTACAAATGCACATAGTAACGGTATGGGCTGCACCGCATCAGGCCAACCCATGATTTCTGCCTGTAGATAACAGCCCTTACTTTCTGTCATCATTGTGCCTGACGATCAGCAACAAAATTTTGTTCAAGGAGGCATTGAAATGGCCGTTAAAGAATGCGCTGCCTGCGGATATAAATCCGCAACACCGTTTGACGATGATATTTGTCCTGAATGCGGACAGACATTCTGGAAATGCAGGGAATGCGGATACATCCTGAAAGCGCCGACGCTCCCGGAACAATGTCCATCCTGCTTCCGGAAATGCGAGTTTAAAAATGTCACCTGTTATACGCCGGAATGCGGCGGCCCCGGAAATATTGACAAAACGCTGTAATCCGCGCAGCGGGCCAATGGGGGTGTCCTTTAGACCATTATGAAGTCCTGACCTGGCGGGGAAAAACTTATATCAAGACTTGGCCCTATGATGCCGGACCTATAACTTATTTTTTAACATGAATCGCTTCAGGACGTGCGGCGAGATATATTTGCCGACAACCTCTTCCCATCCTTCAGGACCGACCAGTCCCCGGACGATGCTGGAACTGATTTCGATCATTTCCCTTGGCGGCAATAAAAACACCGTCGCTATTTCAGAATTAAAATGACGGTTAACATAGCTCAGAGATTTCTCGTACTCGTAATCGGTCGTGCTCCTGATTCCTCGTAAAATAAATCTGGCGCCGATGCTTTCGGCATACTTGACCAGAAATTTGTTCGGGTATTTGTCGATCGTGACATTCTCGTATCCTGCTATCGATTCCTGAAGCATTTTAATTCTGTCTTTCAAAGAGAAATGGCACTTCTTGTCCGGATTGGTTCCAACCGCTATGACGAGTTTGTCAAATAGATTCGCCCCCGACTTAATCATCCACAGGTGGCCGATAGTAACCGGATCAAATGTCCCCGCATACACCGCAATTCGATTCTGTTTCTTCATAGTCCTCCCGCACCAACGATTTGATCTGCCCCCATAACATTCCCGCGCCATCCGGTCAAGGCGCATGCTTGTGAGGTATTTCAGTAAAAAAACGGAACTACGGATCATCTTCCCTGCGTTCAACGAATGAGCCTCCTGTTTCCTTTTTTCAAAAATTCCTGTAAGATATTCTGAAATCAAACGCTGTACCACTTTAATATGAAGAAAGTCGGGGTGGACCATGAATATTGGACGGCTGGCAGATGACAATATCCAAAGGTTTGGCGAATACGAATTTCTTTATCATGACGGACACCGGCATACCAATGTCGCCATGAATCGCGCGGCCAACAGGCTGGGCAATGCTTTAAAAGGGCTGGGAATCCGGAAGGGCGACCGGATCGGCGTCCAGCTGCTGAATTGTCCGCAACTTGTGCAGTCTTTTTTTGCCGCGTTCAAGGCGGGCGCCATACTGGTTCCGATCAATCCGTCTTTGCGCGTGCCGGATCTGGCTTATATTTACAAGGATGCCGGCTTATCCGTCCTCATCAGCTCTGAAAGCTGTCTGGAGAATATCAACGCGGCCCGCAGGGAAACACCTGATCTGAAGGCGGTCATTCTGGTGGAGGAAACCGGCCGCGATGATGTTCTGTTCTTTGATCAATTCATTGAAAAGGCTTCCGACCGTCTGGCGCCTGAAGAAACGGAAAACGATGATACGGCCGTGATGATCTATACGGCGGGCACCACCGGAAATCCGAAAGGCGTCATGCTGACGCATTTCAACTGGTACACCCATGTCTCGGGTTATTACGATCTGGTCCTGCTGGACAGCTGGGGCATGACGGCCAGAGGGACGCTGCACGAACAGGACGGCGGACAGGCCAAAAGCAGCAGCCCCGAAGGCGAGGTTTTCGGCGTCAGCAGAAACCGCGTTTCGCTCATCACGCTTCCTTTGTTCCATGGCTACGGGGTTTTTGCCTTGAGCCTGGAATTTCTGACCGGGGGCAAACTGGTCATGCTCAGCCGCTGGGACCCCGTTCTCGCCATGGACGCCATTCAAAAACACAGGGTCACGGATTTTCGCGGCGTACCCACCATGTATATTCAACTGTTGAACCACACCTTGGCCGCGCAGTATGATTTAAGCTCGCTTAAAACCTGCATCTGCGGCTCCGCGCCCATGCCCCTGGAAATCGCCCGCAGCTGGAAGCAAAAATACGGCATCGATATCTGGGAAGGCTACGGGCTCAGTGAAGCAACCACCGTCAACTGCGGTAATGTGGCGGGGCGGCGGCCGCCCAAATACGGCTCCATCGGCTTGTGCTACCAGAAGTTTAATACCATTAAAATATTCGACGACCAGGATCGCGCACTCCCGGCCGGACAAACCGGTGAAATTGTGATTAAAGGCCCCGGCGTAATGAAAGGCTACTGGAACAAGCCTCTGGAAACGGCCGAGGCCATTCGCAACGGCTGGCTGCATACCGGAGACATCGGACATATGGATGAGGACGGCTATATCTTTATCACGGACAGAAAGAAGGACATGATCATCCGGGGAGGAGAAAATATCTTCCCGAGGGAAATAGAAAATATCCTGTACCGGCATCCCGCGGTTCTCGAAGCGGGCGTCACCGGCATTCCCGATCCGGTTTACGGTGAGGCGGTCAAGGCCTTTGTCGTTCTGAAGCGGCAGGGCGAAGTCACGGAAGAGGATCTGATGAACTTCTGCCGGGAGCAATTGCCGACCTATAAACGGCCGAAGGCCGTTCAGCTGATGGATGCCCTGCCGAAAAGCGCCGTCGGCAAGATTCTCCGCCGGGAACTCCGCAAACTGGGCTGATCAGGCGCCCGGACAAGCAGCGGACTCTACTCATTTGCTCCCGCCGGATAAGGCAAGCATTGCTTTTACCCCGGCCAGATAATCATCGCGGTTATCCGTGCCCATGGCCATGATCTCGCCCGGACAAATCGCGCTTTTGTCTTTTCTGAGAATATTGGCGACAACTTGATCTGCGCTTATCCTGACGCCGTTTTCCTCCAGAAACTGTTTTGCCGGTTGTGAAGCCAGAGGCGTGAGGACCGACTCGATGATTCCCGAATAGACAATCAGCCTGGCCGCGGCAAGCCCCACCACTTTATCGAACAAGGTAAATCGGCCCCCGCTGTCGCGGAATTTCTCCAGACACTCCCACAGAGGCGCAAGCCCCGCTCCGCTTGCGGTGTAAATAATTTTATCTCCGTCAATCAACGCCAGAGAGCAGTTTGCAAGTTCCGGATTAATCATCAGTCTATCCTTTCACGCTTTGATCAGAACGGAAAGTCCTTATCCGCTTTTTTGGGCTGGACGACTTCCGCAGGCAGAACATACTTCACCGCTTTTTTATGCAGCGGGTTGGATTTCACGATAATCGATTTCGGCTCGGTCGGGCAGGCCTTTTCACAGGCCCCGCAGCCGATGCAGTATTGATCGTCGATTTCCGGATAAAGGACATCATTTTTATTGACCGAATAAATTGTGCTGGTGGGACACACCTCGCCGCAGGCTCCGCAGTTCTGATGTTTCACGTAGACGATACACTCCTCTTTAAGCAGTTGTACAACGCCGATCTGCGTCTGCTTTTTATCCGCGAGCGGAAGATCAATGATGGCTCCCGTCGGGCAAACCCTGCCGCAGGCCTTGCATTCAAAATCGCAATAGCTTTTCCGATAATCCATCTGAGGCTGCATGAAACCGCCGATGCCATAGGCGAACATTGACGGCACTAAAACCTTTGTCGGACAGATGTTCACGCACAGATGGCAGGCGCTGCAGGCATTGGTAAAATGAGCAACGCCGCCCGAGCCGGGAGGCGTGACCGGTATATCTTCCTGTTCGACGGCGGACGAAGCGGCAACATTGCGGATCCCGGAGTTGAAAACCAGCGCCAGCGATCCCGCTGCGGCGATTGATCTGAAAATAAAACCGCGGCGCGCAGGCGACCAGCCTTTTTGATCATCATCCGCAAGCGGCAGGCGATAGCTGATGGCGGATTGGGAACAGGCCTTCAGGCAGTTAAAGCAGTTGACGCAGCGGCTGTGGTCAATCTGCATTTTGGACAGATCAATGCAGCCTCCTTTGCAGACATTTTCGCAGCACCCGCAATCATTGCACCGGCCACCCTTAAAGGAAATTTTAAAAAGAGAAAATCGCGCGATGAGCCCGAGAAGCGTTCCCACGGGGCAGACCGTATTGCAATAAAGGCGGCCGCCGCGAAGGGACATAAAAATAATCAGGAAAAGAAACATGACGGTTGTCATCAGCAAAGAAAGCGGCACAGGATTCATGGCCCCGTCAAACAGATAAATATCAAAATATTTGAGGATGCCGATGTAAGTGCTGCGCAGTGCCGCAACGACAGGATCGCCCAGGTGCGTGATCAGTCTGCCTGCCAGGCTGAACGGATCAAGGAAATTGAGCAGGATCATGGAACCGGATACGGCGGTAACCAGCGTGACGGCCAGCAGCGAATATCTGACCCGGTTATACGGCTTTTCCGTTTTGTGATTCAGGCGGATGCGCGCCTTGCGCGCCAGGAAGATAAAACCATCCTGCATTACGCCCAGCGGACACAGGAAGGAACAGTAAACCCTGCCGAAAACAAGGCAAAGAGCCGCAAGAATCATCAGTCCGGAAACAAACAAGACCCCGGGGTTTGCAAGGCTGTGCAGCAAGGCGGGAACCAGCTGGAACGGCAGCAAGAGCGAAGAAAGAAAATCGGCTGCGCTTTCCCCGACGGTAAACAGCAGGATAAATAAAAAAAAGATCAGAAGGGAAAAACTCTTTCTGAGCGTCACCAGGTTCATATATTTACATTGCGTGCGTGGCAATTTTCAGCTTGTCTAAATGCATATTGCCGATTCTCTGTTCATGGCCTGTCCGGATATAGCGGATTCTTTCCGGATCGCTTCCGAATATTTTTGCCGCGGCGGCGTCCACCGTGACAATATCCCGGGATATCAGCAGCGTCTTTTTCAGTTCAATGTCGCGGGCGGCCGCGCTTTCGCTTCTGGGGGGAGAAGGCCCGTTTTTCATCAGCACCCGGTAGGCATCAACAATATTTAAATCCGGCTTGCGGTACAGGCAGAAATCGGCAATGCATTGATCCAGACCGGACATGTGATAGGTCATGCGATCCCAGACGACTCCCATCAGATTTTTCATGCCTGCCGTCAAATGGGCATAACTGTGACTTTTTAAAATGGGCACATTAATAAACACGTCCGAACTTAACAGCAGTTCATGGACTTTTGCGGATTTCAGCACTTTGCCTCCGGGAATTTTTACCTCTTTATAATACTTTTCTTCGTTCCCCGGAACAACCGTGGCGCCCCCTTTTCGCGCCGCTTCTTCAATCCCGCTTATCCGGTAACAGTTTTCCGCAGCGCTGCCGGCCATGGTGGCATTGTCAAACACATAAACTTTCCTGGCGCCCGCCGCCAGGCAATGTTCGACAACCGTCCTGACCAGCAACGGATTGGTCGTGGCGCACATCTCCGGCCGTCCGGCAAAACCGATGTTCGGTTTGACCACAACCGTCTGCCCTTTTTTAACAAACTGCCCCATGCCGCCCATCAGGGAAATGGCCTTTTTAAACAGCGTGTCCGGCTGACCGTTTTTTACCGCGACCAGGTCGGGACTATTCGGCGTCACATCTTTAGCCCAGATGCTGTCCGTCTTACCCAGAATAACCGAGCTGCCCGCGGCAACCCCCAGAGCAATCCCCTGCTTCAAAAATCCGCGCCGGTCCGTTTTTAATAATTCTCCCATAGCCTCCCCCGTTAACGATCCTCAATGTTCAAGCGTTTCTTAACCGGCTTGATTCCCAGATTGATCAGAGACGCCCACAGAAGATTGGACAACAGCAATACGATCACCAGCCTCGCGATGAAATCGGCGGACAGGCGGGCAAGATAGTAATCGGATAGAATCAGCCAGGGCAGTTCACAGGCATAGGCCATCAGAACGGAAGGGATAATTTTTCCGCTCTTCCGGTAAAAGACGCCCGTCAGCAATCCGAAAAGCGCGTTCCCGAGGATGAGATAAGGGTTGCCGAGAATGACGGCGGAATAAAGGGACCCGGATATCCCGGCGACAACGCCTCCCCCGGCGCCAAACACCATTGCCGCCAAAATGACCGCCGCCGGGAAGAAGTGCAGCTTCCAGCTTTGTGCAAAATTAATATTAATCAGGCTGAGCAGAAAGGGCAGCACGATGAGCAGCGCCGCAATTTGCGCTGCCCGGGGAACCCATGCTGCCGCGCCGGTTGTCGTCAAAGATGCTTCTTTCATTTTCACACCTCCTTTATTAAGTCATCAGGCCGTAAAAACTCCCTGTCGGTGCGGACGCGGGAGACAGCCCCCGGATGCCGACCGTCCTGATCATGGAGCCGCGTCCTTGAAAAGACAGCTCCCTACCAGCGAACGCCCGGCCATGTGCTGTCATCAACGGTTTTCGGATAACCCGGATCGGCCCGGTCCGCCCTTAAGTCATAGCGGATATACTGGCTGCCTTTAAAGAAATAGGCTTTGCCGTTTCCCCAGTTGACCGCATCGTCAATGCCGTCCGTCCAGATCATGCCGGGCCACGTTTCGGAATTGATGGGCTTGGGATAACCGGGATCAGCCCGGTCCGCCTTTACGTCAAAACGGATATACTGAGCGCCTTTAAAGAAATAGACCTTGCCGTTCCCCCAGTTGACCACGGCGTCAACCCCATCCGTCCAGATCATGCCGGGCCACGTCTCGGAATTGATGGGTTTGGGATAGCCGGGATCGGCCCGGTCGGCCCTCACGTCATAACGGATATACTGAGCGCCTCTGAAGAAATAGACCTTGCCGTTCCCCCAGTTGACTACGGCATCAACCCCATCCGTCCAGATCATACCGGGCCATGTCTCGGAATTGATGGGTTTGGGATAACCGGGATCGGCCCGGTCGGCAGCCGCGTCATAACGAATATACCGGTCGCCGTTAAAGAAATAGACCTTGCCGTTCCCCCAGTTCACAACGCTTGTCAAACGACTACCGGGAAGGTACCTTTCGGCCATTGCCGTCGTCCAGACAACCGGCAGCAGCAAGCCGATCATCAAAATCAAAACATTCTTTTTCATGTCCAGCTCCTTTTGGCTTTTATTACCATAATTCGTCATCTCAATAAACTACTTCGCCTCGGCCAGTTTTCTCTGCAACTGACGAAGCGTTATTCCCAGAATCCGGGCGGTTTCGCGGCGGTTGCCGCCGGTGGAGTTCAGAACAAACTGCACATGCGCCGCGTCATTTTCCCTGAGCGTGCACAGGCTGCGGCTGGACGCGGAAACCTGTCCGTTTTGCGCTCCGTTTCCGCCCAGCAGCGCAGGCGTGATGACCGGACCATCAGCCAGCAGAACGGCATTTTCCACAATCTGCGACAATTCGCGGATGTTTCCGGGATAGTCTTTGTGCGTCAGCAGCTGCATGGCGGCGGTGGTGAATCCGGAAATATCCTTTTTGTGGCGCAGACAGGCTTTTTGCAGAAAGCCGGCGGCCAAAAGCGGAATGTCGTTTCTTCTTTCCCGCAAAGGCGGCAGGCAGATATAAGCCGACCTCAGACGATACAAGAGGTCAATGCGGAATTTGCCTTCCTGACACGCGCGGTCCAGCTCGGTATTGGTTGCCGAGACAAGCCGGACATCCACGCGCACGGGGCTTTGCGCGCCCAGCGGCGTAAAGGTTTTGTCTTCCAGAACGCGTAGCAGCTTGGATTGCAGTCCGATGGGCAGCTCGCCTATTTCATCCAGAAACAGTGTGCCGCTGTCCGCCTGTTCAAAAAATCCCGCATGGCTCCCGTCCGCGCCGGTAAACGCGCCTTTGGCGTGGCCGAAAAACTGGCTTTCAAACATGGTCGACGGGATCGCGGAAACGTTGACCGCCACAAAAGGACCGGCAGGCGATGGGCCCGCCCGGTGAATGCCGCGCGCCATCAATTCCTTGCCGGTGCCCGACTCCCCTGTAATCAGGATCGGGTTGCCGCTGCGGGCCATGACCTGGGCATAGGAAATCAAAGCTTTCATTTGCGTGCTTTGCGTGAGCGTGTCGGCAAACGACGGCGGAATATCAGCCGCCTCGCAGCTGGCGTTGATGGATAAACCGGCCAGCAGTCCTTTTCTCTCGTAAGCTCTTTCGATAGACAAAAAGAGCAGTTCATTGTCCACGGGTTTGACCAGATAATCATACGCGCCCTGGCGCATCGCTTTGACCGTGGTCGGAATATCATCCACGGCGGTCAGGATGATAAATTCCGTCTGCGGACAGAAAGGCTTGGTGGATTCCAGCACCTGCATGCCGTCCACTTCGGGCATGAGCAGATCCAGAAGGACAATGTCAAAATTATCCCGGCGGATTTTTTTGATCGCTTCCCGGCCGTTGTCGCAGATTTCGACATTCTTCAGGCCATGCCACTTGAGTATTCTTTTAACCGAAGAGAGGGACACCTCTTCGTCGTCGACAATCAATATTTTCATAACTGCTGTCTCCCCAGATCGTGGATGATTTTTTGAAGCTTGTCAATATTGAACGGCTTATGCAGCGTATAGTCGGGCAGCGGCTTGATCTGAGGCGGCGGCTTGAGCGCCTTGCGGTCGGCCGAGTAGAGGATCACCGGCAGCAGGGGATATTTCGCCTTGATTCTTTCCATGAGCTCCCATCCGTTAAAACCCTTTAAACGGACCTCGGATGCGATCATATCCACTTCCGGATTCTCCGCGAGGAAGTTGAGAATATCCTCGGGTTTGTCCCCGGCTTCCGAACGCCAGATCACCGCGTCCACAAAGTTGGCTTTGAGTTCTTTGAGATACGTCACATTATGATCGATGCACAACAGGGCGGGACACAAACTGAGATTGACCTCGCTGTTCACCGGCAGATAAATGGAAAACCGGCTGCCTTTGCCGGGACGCGAAAGAACACTGATGAAGCCATGATGCTCCTTGATCAGTCCGTAGGAAATGGAAAGGCCCAGGCCCGTGCCGTCCATCTCCCTGCGGGTGGTGAAGAAAGGATCGAAGATATGCTCCAGGTTTTTGCGTTCTATCCCCTTCCCCGTGTCTTCGATATCCACGACCACGGATTTTAAACGTTCGATGTAGCGGCAGCGAATGGTGATGGAGCCTTTTTGCCCCGGTTCGATCGCCTGATGGGCGTTGATCAGCAGGTTGGCCATGACCTGCTCAATTTTTTGAAAATGGCCGGAAACGGGAGGAATTTTTTCGGCGATTTCCTGATTGATTTTGGACACGGTTCGGCGGACCTGCGCCCCCACAATGACCAGCGCGCCCGCAATCACGTCGGGTACGGCAACCATTTTTTTCTGAGTAGCTTCATCGGAGCGCGAGAATTCCTTCAGGCTGGTAATGACCCGGCTGATCCGGTTGGCGCCGATTTTGAACGCCTCGATGATCTCGCGCATGTTGCCGCATACTTCCTCGTAAGACAGGCCGCGCTTTTCCCAATCGGGATGGTGAGCGCTTGAGCGGGAAAGAATGGTCTCCACCGTGTTCCAGATTTCTTCCAGAATCGGAACATTGTAGGCAATGAAGCTGACGGGGTTATTGATCTCATGCGCAACGCCGGCCACCACTTCGCCCAGCGCCGTCAGCTTGTGGGTTTGAATCATCTGCTGGAGCCGCAGTTCTCCTTCCTGACGGATTCTTTTATCCTCGGTCACATCCTGCCAGGCGCCGACAATATAACTGGTTGAACCGGACGGATGCTGGACGATCCGCCAGTAATCCGAAAACCAGCGGTAGGAATCATCCATGACCCGAAACCGGTAACTATAGCGGTGCGTGCCTTTCTCCCGCCCGGCTTGCAGATCGGCGACAATGCGCGCCCGGTCATCCGGATGAATATGGTCCGTCCAGAAATTTTCATCTTCAATAAAGCAGTGCGTGGGATAGCCGGTAATCTCTTCAATGGTGTTGCTCACAAACGTGATGCCGAAATCGCCGTCGGCCTTTCGCGTATAAGAGATAATCGGCAGGGATTCCAGGAGCAGCGACAAGTGATCGGTGGTTTGTTTGAGGGCCTTCTGCGTCTTGTGGCGTTCCATCAGTTCGGTCAGGAGCGCCTCGTTGGCCCGGGCCAGCTCCGCCGTTCTTTCCCGGACGCGCTCTTCCAGCTCTTCGTGCGCCTTCAGCAGGGCTTCCTTTGCTTTCTTGCGTCGGGTTATATCTTCCAGTGTTTCAATGGCGCCGATCAGTTCACCGGCGTCGTCGCGAATAATCGCCGCCGTGAATCGGAGCCATTTGCCCTGATTACCCAGTTCGGGAAAAAAATCGATGGCTTCGTAAGCTTCATCAAGCAGTTTGGAACGGGTATATTTACCGGTGTACCATTTGGAAATTTTTTCCTGCTCGCGGCTTACCAGCAGATCCGCCATGCAGGGGCGCTTCTTACTGTAAAACGCCCGCCATTGCTGGGAAGTTCCGATGACATCTTCAGCCCTGATTTTCGTAAGTTCTTCGAGGGCTTTATTCCAGTATAGAATCCGGTGGTCTTTGCCGATCACAAACGCGGGAATGGGGGAACGGCTGACGACGCTCGAAAGCCGCTGCTCGCTTTCCCTGAGTTCGTCTTCCGTGCTCCTGCGTTTGTTTTCCGATTGTTTAAGGTCTTTGAGCTGGCGGCGCAGCTGCTGAATTTTGTGAACGGGATCATCATCCGATTGCTGCCTGTTCTTCATGATTCCACCCTTTACCTGAAGTTGAGAGCTGACATGAATCTAATGGTTTTCCAAACCCGGGTCCGGCTGCGATGAAGAATCTATCTGAATAATAACTTTGAAAATAATTATATTGGCTTTGCCGCAGAAGTCAAACTTTTCTTTTGAAAACGGGGGTTGCCCTCCTTCGACAGACGCGAGGTGAAACAAAAAAACAGCGCGGGTCCGGCGACAAGCCGGATGGTTCGGTTATGTAATATCCGGATGGAAAAGTCTTTTACTTGTCACTAGCCGGCGGTCCGGCAATCCAGCCGGCATAGGTGAGCCAGAGGCCCACCGCAACGAGAATGGAAAAGCCGATCCTTACCGCCGGGATCATGTCCATAGAAGCGATGCCGCCCTGCAGAATCAATTGCGGGGCGGTAAGGAGAACCAGGCCGCGAAGCGCAAGGAACCATCCGAATAGTGAGATCATGACCGCCGCCGGACTCGACCAGTACTGGTGGAACGCGATGATCAGCAAACCGCAAAAAAGCAGCAAACTGCCCATCATCCAGACCAGCGCTTCGTTCTGGAAGAAGGCGGTAAGAATCGTTCCCAGATTGGGCGCCCGAACAACCAGAATGGCGGGGACGAGAACGAGGAACGGACCGATGATCCGGGCGAATGCGCGTGTACGAACTTTAGACTCCAAAGATGCCGGCATGTGCATTCCTCCTTTTGTCCGGCAAAATCAGCCGGAGCATGTAAGACCGGCGGGATTGCCCTTGTGATGATGTCCTATGAATGTTTTATCCGCTTTTGCGGAATATTTTATCGCCTGTGTCTGCGTCAGTTTATCGATCAGAATTCCTGACAGCCTCGTGCCGGAAACAACCCGCCACATGATCGTTGACCATGCCAATGGCTTGCATGAACGCATAACAAATTGTTTTCCCGACAAACTTGAATCCTCTTTTCTGCAGATCCCTGCTCATGGCTTCAGACTCGGGGGTGCTTGCGGGTATATCCGCTATCTTTTTCCATGAGTTCTGAACGGGCTTTCCCTTGACAAACTGCCAGATGTAATGATCAAAGCTGCCAAATTGTTCCTTGACCTGCAGGAAGGCACGGGCATTAGCGATCGCCGCCTTAATTTTGAGCCTGTTTCTGATGATCTCTGAGTTACCGAGCAATCGGGAAATGTCCTCCTCGGAATATCGGGAGATCTTCCCGGCATCAAAATTGTCAAATGCTTTCCTGTAACCTTCCCGTTTTTTAAGGATGGTGGACCAGCTCAGCCCCGCCTGCGCGCCTTCTAAAACCAGGAACTCGAACAGGCTTCTGTCGTCGTGAATCGCCACGCCCCATTCATGATCGTGATAGGATCGCATGGACTCGCTCTGATCGGCCCATTCACAGCGTTTCATTGATTAAACCTCTCCTGGGGTCATGAATCATAACGATCAGGACTATTTGCTCTTATGGCGGGAGTAAGAAATTTTCTTTGTGCCGCCCGCACAGGAACCGATAATCTTTTGATCTTTAACCTGATCCGCCGGTATAATCTCCAGCGTGTATTCCTTTACCCCTTTCGCCTTTAACCGTGCTTCAATTTCCCCCTTCAGTTCATCACATGATTTGATTTCGGCAAACGCTGATGCGCAGCAAAACACCGTCACCGCTGCTGACAAAACAATGATCTTTTTCATTCATTACCTCCTTTTTGTCGGTCTGATCATTAATGTGCGACTCTGGTAAAGTCCGGTTCCTGGTGCAAAATCCGCCTTGGGAATGATTTTCCTTGTACACAAAAACCGGTTTAAAATCAAATAAACATTCATTATTGCCCTCTCACGAAGCGACGTCTGAAGAGGGCGGCTTCAGTGCAACCCGGCATCAGTAACAATTAACAGAATCATCACCAATTAATGGTGCTTGACATTGCAGCATAAGTAACGTAGGGTGCAGCCCTATCCTGTACTTTTCAATGGTCTTTATCAGGAGGGTACAGAAGAAGTTGCGTTATGACAATTTGAAGTGCAAAGGCGGCCACCTTACTCTTTAATAGTGTTGGTGGCTTTTTTATTTCTGTCATAAGGGCATTCGACTTCAGGTAAATATCGGGGAAAGGAGGATACTAATTATGTCAGAAGGTAAAGTAAAATGGTTCAACGAAAGTAAAGGTTTCGGGTTTATCGAGAAGAGCGATGGCGGGGACATCTTCGTCCATTTCAGCGCGATTCAGGCTGCTGGTTTCAAGACGCTGGCCGAAGGCCAGTCTGTGAGCTTCGATGTTGTTCAGGGTGCAAAAGGCCCGGCAGCGGAAAACGTGAAACTCCTTTAATTCAAAACAGGTAAACAAGAAAGAGGCGCTCTATGGAGATATACTGTCCCGGAGCGCCTCTCTATTTTTCATGGATGTTTTTTACGTCTTCAGCAAAAATAAAAACAGGAGTTTATCATGGGAAGACCCTTGAACCTCAGCGGAACACAGGCCAAAGAAAAAGCAAGGCAGCAGAAGCAGGCCGGCAAAGAATTAAAACGCAGGATGACCCGGCAGAAGAAGATCCATGCCGGGATGCCTGTTTCCAAAGCCCATCCGGATACTGCTGAACCAATCTTAACCGGATCGACTGCCCAAAGTGCGGATTGACCTGTCCGTCTTTATGTGCAAAGCTTTAATCATCAATGGGTCTATTGTCTGCATCTGAAGCCACACGACTAAAAGGTGTTTTCGAAAAACACAAAAGGAGTGATATCATGGGAGACAAGGGCGGCAAGAAAGATAAGGAAAAAGGTCAGAAACAAAACGCTGAAAAGCAGAAACAAAAATCGCAGGACAAGCAGAATAAACAGCCCAAAAGAAAACCCTGACAGCAATGACGCAATGGGCAAAAAGTAAGCGCCGGAAAATCAATTATAATTGAAACCTTGAGATATTAGCGGGAAGCCGGGTGGACTTTTCAAACACATCGGCAATTTCAGTGCGCTACGCTTTTGAAACGGGTGTCTCACTGAATATTTTATTGATAACATCAAGGTAATTATCCCGGTGATGTGTTTTCCATATTCTTTTTTTTATTTTCGCCCCGTCTTCAAAAAAGTCTCCCAGGTAAGTCCAGACGGCTTTCATTTTATTGGTGATATGCGAGGGGCCGGACAATATTTTCAGATATTCAGCAAATAAATGATCATGAAAACCTCTGATGATTTTGATTCTTTCAGCATAAGGCTTTTCCGTATTGAATTTAATTTTCTCCGCAAGGAAAGGGTTGGCCAGCAGTCCCCTGCCAAGCATCCACCGTTCGATTGATCCAAACCGCTTTGTCAGCAACTCAAATTTTTCAAACGAATCGATATCTCCATTGTAGACAACCCTGTGTTTCGACATGTCGAGACACTGTCCGAAAATATCAAGGTCGACGTTCCCTCCATACATTTGTGCGCCGGTTCTCGGATGGATGACCAGCTCCTCGATCGGAAACCGGTTGAAAATCGGCATAAGCTCCAGCACCTCGTCGGGATATTTCAGCCCTATCCTGAGCTTGATCGACAAATTCGGTTTCAGGAGAGGCATGGCCGTTTCGAGAAAAGATTCGACCCGGACCGGATCGCAGAGAAGCCCCGCGCCCCTGCCCTTCCTTACAACCATGGGGTACGGGCAGCCGAGGTTCCAGTTTACCGTGCCGCATCCAACGTCATACAATTTATTGGCGATCATGATGAAATCAGCAGGCGCTGAACTCATGATCTGCGGTATTGTGGGGATGCCTGTATTGTTTTCAGGATAGAATTCGCGCAGAAGTTTATTATCCGGTTTCATCTTCTTCGAAGAGGAGATAAACGGCGCAATCGCCGCGTCAACGCCTTTAAAATAAACAGGAAACAGGTTGCGATAAATCCTGTCGGTTATCCCCTGAAGGGGCGCAAGGTATATCATCATGGGTAATCTTTAAATCCTTTTGAATGCAGCCTGGCATAATAAATCATCACAGGGATTGCTTTTTTCCGATTGCCGGCGGTTTGTCAAGGCCGGATTTAGGACGACCTCGGCTATGCAGGGTATCATGACACAATAAATAGATTGACTAGGTCCTGCGTTTTGATACTATATTGTAAATACGATTCAACAAAATCGCAGAAGACCGAAGCAATAATGGCGTGTATTGGAGACTGATACATCTGGTTGAAAATCACACAACATTTTAATAAATGAAAAAGGTCGTTCGTAAGCAAGGAGATGCAGAAGATGAAAAAGTTAAGCATATTTCAAAAAATCTGGTTTGCCATCGGCATTCTATTGGCAGGGTGTCTGGTATCCATCGTGTTGGGATACGTGTCGGGCATGAAAGTAAAAGAAAATTTAAATGTTGTCAGCAGATTTCTGATGCCGGGCGCAAGGCACAGTCTGTCCGTCAAGTTTGCCTTCCGGGATCAAGTCAACTTATATACTGAGGGCGTCAATTTAAGCAACCCGTCTAAAGTCGAATCGGCACAAGAAAAGGCGGATGAAGTTCAGGATATACTCGGCACGATGTCCCTGTTGCCGTTGATCGATGCTGAATCTTCCTCGACCATCAAAAAAGCGATAGACGATCACAAAGCCTACACGGACGAAGCCAAGCAGGTTTATCTGGCCTTGAGTAAAGGCGATCAGAGTCTCAAGGAGAAAGCGGATGCCTTGAATGCAAAGGGAGAAGCCATAAAAACTTCTTTGGAAACAATGAACAGTAATTTTACAAATGCTCTTCAGGTGAATTTCAGCACAGCTGTTGAAACAGGCATGGATCAACAGAATCTTAATACGGGAATCTTCATCGGCATTATCATCTTTTCAGTCATTTTCATGATCATCATGATCAGGCGGTCCATTCGCCTTCCTCTTCAGCACATCGCCGTGGCAATTAACGAAGAAGCGGTAAATGTCGCGGAAGCATCCGAGCAGGTTTCCAGATCCGGGCAGGCGCTTTCCGACGGTGCGTCGAATCAGGCCAGTGCCATTGAAGAAACGTCGTCGTCTCTG